>SVUC01000082.1 GCA_015063455.1 Oscillospiraceae bacterium | reverse complement strand
GCTCGGAAAGACCCCCGGCTCGATCCTCGCGATGCGTCCCCTCAAGGACGGCGTTATCGCGGAATTCGACGTGACAGCCCAAATGCTCCACCACTATTTCAAGAAAGTTTCGGGCAATACTATATTCAGCAGACCGAAGGTCATCATCTGCATCCCCTACGGCGTAACCGAAGTCGAAAAACGTGCAGTTGAAGACGTAACTCTTGAAGCGGGCGCACAGTCCGTCGCGCTCATCGAAGAGCCGATCGCAGCCGCCTTCGGAAGCGGCCTCAGAGTCGAGGATGCACGAGGCTCAATGATCGTCGATATAGGAGGCGGTACAACAGAGGTCGCAGTCCTCTCACTCGGAGGAATCGTACAGTCAACCTCTGAGAGAGTCGCAGGTGACGAGCTCGACGACGCGATCGTCGCTTACATCAAGCGCAAATACAACATTCTCATCGGTGAAACTAACGCGGAGCTCCTCAAAAAACGTATCGGAAGCGCTCACCCCGCTACCGACCACGGTGCTATGCAGATCCAGGGACGTAACCTCCTCTCAGGACTGCCCGCTGTCGTCACGATCACCTCGGCAGAGATCCGCGAGGCTATGATGGACGAGATCCAGCACATCGTTGAAAGTATCCGCAGTACCCTCGAGAGCACTCCCCCCGAGCTCGCTTCCGATATCTACGACACAGGTATTATGCTCGCAGGCGGAGGCGCTATGCTCGCAGGCCTCGATCTGCTCATCTCACGCGTCACAGGTATCCGTACAGTCGTTGCAAAAGCGCCAATCGACTGCGTCTCGATCGGTATCGGCAGAGTTATCGAAAGTAATGACGCAACAGGTATCCTCACCTACCGCGCAAGATAAAAAAATAAAATTCGCCTGATCGGAATTTTATCATGAAACAATTTTTCAAAAATAAATTTTTCTATATAATGACCGTGGTCGCACTCCTCGTCGCAATCGTGCCGACCGTCCTGTATTCTATGGGGCTGACGTTCGTGTTCAGAGATGTCGTCGGAATCGCACTCACACCTCTGCAGAAGGTCTTCAATTATGCCACGGAATCTATCGACGGCTTCGCTTCGTATTTCTATAAATTCGACGAGCTCGTAGAGGAAAACAACCAGCTCAGAGAACAGGTGTCAGAGCTCAAATCGCAGATCTACGACTCTGCGGAGATCGAAGAAATGTACATCTGGATGAGCGATTACCTCGAGATGAAGATGCGCCATACCGATTTCCAGTTCCTCTCCGCAGCCGTAACGGGACGTGAAAGCGGAAACTATTCAAAGGTCCTTACCCTTGACGTAGGCTCGGGTGCAGGTGTTGAGGTAGGTATGCCCGCCGTCACGTCGGAAGGAATCGTCGGGCAGGTCACGGAGCTTGGATATAACTGGTGCAAGATCACTACGATCGTTGAAGCAAATTCGTCCGTCGGCGCGTACATTGAGCGCACAGGGGACGCAGGCGTTTGCGTCGGAAACTTCGAGATGTCAGACGACGGTCTGTGCAAGCTGAAATATCTTCCGACTGATGCCGAGGTTGCCGTCGGTGACAGAATCCTCTCGACAGGATTCGGCTCGGTCTATCCGCGCGGTCTTACCGTCGGGTACGTCGAGGCGATCGACGTCGATCAGTACAGCAGATCTCTCGAGGTAACAGTTGCCTGCGCGGCAGATTTTTCGTCTCTCAGCCGAGTTATGATAATCACCTCGTTCACCGAAACTGCCGTCAACGGAGCTGATTTCGCACTCGATTGAGACCTGATCTCAACCAATCAAAAGAAATGAATGGTCAAAAACAATGAACGACAATCAATCTCCGAGAAAAAATGAAAATATTTTCGAGAAGTTCCGCGGATGGCGTCTCAATATGTCGATCGACTCGGAAGCCCTTATCAAAGGTATCGTGATCGGCATCCTTCTCGTGTTCTTCTCGCTTCTTGAAACAACACTTTTCACAAGATTTAAGCCGTTCGGCGCTGTCCCCGATTTGATCCTGCCGCTCGTCATCGCCGTTGCAATGTCAGAGCGTGAAAAATGGGGTGCAATCTTCGGGGTGGTCGCCGCATTTGTGATAGAGTCGCTCGGCGGATCAAGCCTGACTCTTCTGCCGATCCTCTATATGCCTGTCGGGTACATCGTCGGGATTTTGAACGTGCATTATTTCCGCGATTCATTCGCGACTCGCGCGCTCTACACAGTCGTCACATCTGCCGCACGATCAATTTTTACGCTGATCGCACTGTTTGCGACAACAGACGGCGTGCGATTTGTCACGGCAATCGTTTATGTTATGCTTCCCGAGATCCTTTGCAATATTATCTTTGCCGCAATTCCGCATCTGTTTGCAATTGCCGCCCTCGCACCGTTCCATAAGTCTCGCGATGCCCGCGTGAAAACTAAAGATAACTAAAGCATTAGTCAGCCGTTTTCACGCTCAAAAATCCCACTGTTGACGATTTTACGAGGCGCTGCAAGCTCTATATTTGATCCACCGTGAAGTGAAACAGAATTGGTGAAGCACCAACCATTTATTTAACCCGCCGGAAAGTTTTGATCCAACTTTTTGGGCAGTTGGTGGGGACTAAGGTGAAACCCCAAAACAAAAATACAACAATTCACATAAATAACTATGACAAACCAAACAAACACACACGCAATCCCCGCCGCGCTTGCGCCGATGGCAGGATTCACCGATTCGGTGTTCCGTAAGATCTGCACAGAGCTCGGGGCAAAATATACGGTCAGCGAAATGATCTCCGCCGTCGCCATGACGATGGGTGACTCCAAAACTGCCGAGCTCGCAAAGATCACCGAGGGCGAAGCGCCCGTCGTGCTCCAGATCTTCGGACACGATCCCGCAATTATGGCTCGCGCCGCCGATATGCTCCTCTCGGGAAACTACAAAGGCTGCTCGTACGCCGCACTCCCTGCGGGAATCGACATCAATATGGGATGCCCCGTCAAAAAGATCGTCACCTCGGGCGACGGATCTGCACTTATGAAAAATATCGCACTCGCTCGTGAGATCACCGCACGCGTCGCTGAAGCCTGCGCCAAATATAACACCCCGCTCTCCGTCAAATTCCGTCTCGGATGGGACGAAAACTCTATCATCGCGCCTCAGTTCGCTGCCGAGATCGCAGCCGCCGGCGCACAAAAGATCACGCTCCACACCCGCACAAGAGAGCAAATGTACGCCCCCTCGGCTGATCCAGATCAGACGCGTATCGTCGCAAAAGCTCTCGCCAACAGCGGAAACGGTCACGTGATCCTCGTCGGCAACGGGGACATCGAGTCCTACGCCGACGCGAGAAAATATATCGACAACGGCTGCTCAGAGGTCTCAGTCGGACGAGGCGCGCTTGGGGATCCGTGGATCTTCTCTGCACTCTCCGATCCCGAAAACTTTATCCCGCCAACCACCGCCGAGCGAAAAGCCCTCGTCATCCGATTCGTCGAGGAAGTCGTCGAGTTAAAAGGCGAAGTTGTCGGTATTCGTGAATCTCGCGGACGCGCCGCGCATTTCATTAAAGGTATGCGAGGATCGGCAAAGATCAGAGACCGACTCAATCACGCAAACACGCTCTCCGAGTTCGTCAGCGTTCTCGGGGATATCGAATAGATCATCGTATCGAAAATCACCGTAATCACATTATTTTATAAGGTAAATTATGTCAAGAATACATTGGAAAGGCTCAGCCCTTCTCGCCCCCGTGCCGTCTGTTATGGTAACCTGCGGTACCGACGAGATGGCAAACATCATCACGATCGGCTGGTGCGGCGTCCTCTCAACACGCCCCGCCAGACTCTACATTTCGGTAAGGCCCGAGAGACATTCCCACGATATCATCAAACAAAACGGCGAGTTTGTTGTAAATCTCACTCCTGCGTCATTTGTAGAAATTTCAGACTACTGCGGTACTGTCACAGGCAGATGCGTCGACAAGGCTGAGAAAACAGGCCTCACCCTCATCCCGTCAGAAAACGTAGCCCCGCCGACGATCGAGGATTGCCCCCTCGCGCTCGAATGTAAAGTGTTCAGCACTGTTGACAGCGGCTCACACACGATCTTTATGGCAGACATCGTCTCAGTCTCCGTCGACGAAAAATACGTTGACGACAGCGGACGTCTGCGCCTCGATCTCGCTGATCTCCTCGTGTTCTCGCACGGAGAGTACTTCAAGCTCGGCAAAAAGCTCGGTAAGATCGGTCTTTCAATGGAAAACAAGAAAAAAGGCAAGGTCGCGCATATTTCAAAGGTGCGGCGATAAAAAAACCGCATTTCACTCGGAAATGCGGTAAAAAATCATTTTTGGTATATATTATTCGGCTGCTTCTTCGGGGAAGTAAGGAACAAGCGCGGGAGCTACACAGTAGTTAATGAACTCACCCTTTTTGGACTTTGCTGTAGATGCATATTCGCCGGTTTCAACAACTCCATTCCACCAGTGATGTGCGCCAAGCTGATGACACTCTGATGTGTCGTAAGCTCTGTGATCGAGTACATAACGAACGACATCTGCGGAATTTTCGTCGCGAGAGCTTCTTGCAACAACTGCGAGGCTGACATATTCTTCAAGAATATAGTCGTAGCAGTATGCAGAAAGTGCAGTCATAAGAGTTCCGACCTTCTCTGCTTCTTCTTTGTCCAAGTCAGAAGCAACTCCGACAGGCGCGGGATTTCTGAGGTGAGCAAGTATCTCTGTATTCTCTTCAACGCCGGGCCAAAGAATGATCGCATACGGGTCATCGTTTGAACGCATCTCTCTGAAGCTTCCGAGAGAGTTTGAGTAAAACAGCACCATATTTCTCGCGAACGCTGTCTGAGCAGTTTTTCCTGTGTTGGAATCATCGTTCCAGGGAGAGGTCAGGAACTTATTGATCTGCTGACCGATCGAGATCATATTTTCGCTTGCAATATTCAAGTCAAATGTCTTCTCTTCTTCATTCCACTTAACAGTATCTTCGCCTGATGCCATAACTACCGGAATATGTCTGTATGTTAATCCGGAAAAGCCTACAATATCTCTGTTGAGTGTGAATTTACCGTTGTTGTCCTTGTCAACTGCTGCCTTTTCAGTCATTGCAAGCATCGTGTCAAGTGTCCACTTACCTTCTTTCCAAAGGGAGTACGGATCGTTTTTGATATTTCTGTCCTCAAGAAGCTGTTTGTTGTAATAAAGAACAGATGCCGCTTCGTAATGGCTGAAGGTAATATTCGAATACAGATGATAAAGTCTGTTGTTAATCAGGAATGTTTCATAGCTGCATTCATCATAGAAAGGAAGAGAGAGGTCGATCGGGAAGTCTGTCAGGTTGTAAAGGTATCCGCCGTTGACAAGCATTGAACCGTCTGTCAAATAGTAATATCCCATGTGGTAGTCCTTTGTACCTGCAGTAACACTCCTTTTGATCAGCTCACCAACTCCGTCAAGACCGTTCTGGATGTTGATCTTTGCTCCGTATTTCGCAGATACGTTTACAGTTCTGCTGTAGAGGGCATCGGGAAAATCATCACCGGAGATCTCGTCGATCGTGATGTAGTCAACACCGTGGTCAAGGTATTCATGTGAACCGAAACCGCCTGCGATTCTGAACTCGAAGCCATTCATGTTCTCGGCTTTCATTGCTGAGTAATATCCAACGTCTCCCTCACTATCAGATGTTGATTCACTCGGATTTTTTGATTCTTCGTTTTCTGACTCCTTGGTCGTATCGGAACAAGAAACGAACGCCGATGAAAGCATCAGTGATGCAAGAATAAGTGCCAATAGTTTTTTCATGCTGTAATCTCCTTTTTTATAGTGATTTTGCGTTTTATAATTTTTTGTTTGACACTACTGACATTTTAGCATACTTTTTACAATAATACAACCCCCAAATCAATAAATTGATAAATTTTTTGATTTATGTTAATTACATTTAACTCCGATAATTACTCACATTTATGCACTATTATATTTGTTGATTTTCATAAGTTATATAAGTTTTTATAATAAAGGGATAACTACATATGAATTTTCTTATTTTATCAATTACCGCAGGCGAAGGACATAACTCCACCGCCAAAGCGATAAAATCTGCCCTTGAGGCGATCGGCGACGAATGTTCGATTCTCGACACATATAATTATATCTCCCCTGCACTCGCAAAGATCATATCCGAGGGGTACCTCGTCGTCACAGAAAAAATGAAGGGTACGTATAAATTCGGCTATTCTCTTGCCGAAAAACGCCCGTTTGAATCAAAACTGCAGGATCTCTTCGATAAAGATACCCCCGCAGTTCCACTGAAAACCGTAAATCTCGCGTTCAGCAGCGAGCTTGAAGAATATCTTGAATCCGATACGTTTGATGCAATAATCTATACGCATCCGTTTGCGGGAATGCTCCTCGATATTCTCAAATCAAAGGGTAAGATCCAGCACCATACCGTCGGTATCCTCACAGATTTCGCCTTCCATCCGTATTGGGAAAACTGCACCAACAACGATTACGTCATCGTACCCGACAGGGCACTCATCCCGCAGGCAAGACGTAAAGGCTTCGCAGACAAGCAGGTTCTCCCCCTCGGAATACCGATAAATCCCAAATTCTCTACATCAGTCGAGAAAGCAGCCGCACGCGAAAAGCTCGGACTCGCCCCCGATACGTCAACGCTTCTGATAATGGGCGGATCTATGGGATACGGAAATATCGCGGACACGGTTGCCACGATAGATAAAACTTCCTTTGAAAAAGATTTCCAGATGATCGTCGTGTGCGGAAATAACGCTGACGCGAAAAAATCAGTCTCCGCTTACGCAAATTCATCAAAGCATAAAATTCTCGTCACAGGTTTCGTCGATTACGTCTCGCTCCTTATGGATGCCGCCGATGTGATAATCACAAAACCCGGCGGACTCACAACGAGCGAATCTCTCGCAAAAGGTCTGCCTATGATCATCGTCAATCCGATTCCCGGACAGGAAGAGAGAAATACGGAATTTCTCCTCAATAACGGATGCGCTATGGCAACATCGAAAACCCGTTCCCTTGAAGAGTGCATATTCCAGCTCCTCACATCAGAGGTCAGACTTGACGCAATGCGTAAATGTATCGCGGAGATCGCAAAGCCGAATTCCACCCGCGATGCCGCAAATTTCATCCACGACCTCGGACATACACCGATTATTTGAGAGACTTCGGGAGTGGAAACACCGCACCTACAAGAAAAATCTTAACAGATTTATCCCGGCAAAAAACGAAGTCACGCACAGAACATCCCGCTATGGAAGTCAGGGTCTCGGAGGCCCCTGACTTCTCGCGAACGATCTTCTGATGCCCTGCAAGCTCTATATTTGATCCATCGTGAAACCAAACAAAATTGGTAAAGCACCAACCATTTATTTAACCCGTCAAAAAGTTTTTAGTCGAGTTTTTTTCAATCGGAGAAATTGAAAATTTCTCCATAGAGTTTCGTTCAGAAACTCCGACAACTCGTGGGACTTGGGGTGAAACCCCAAAGTAATAATATAAGAAAGAATTGCCATGACCAACTTCATCAACACTACAACATTCCCGCAGCTCGACGAGTTTACCGAAATGTACCTCGCCTGCGCGAAGGACGCCTCAATTGACAGCGAGCCGTTCACATCCCCCGACACGATCCGCAGACTCTGGATCATCTCGTGCAAGCTCACCGAGAACGCTAAAAAATTCAATCTTACCTCGATCCTCGAGCCGTCCGAGATCATCCGCAAGCACCTCGTCGACTCGCTTATTCCGCTGAAATTCATACTTGAGCGAGGCATCCGCGCCAATTCCATCATTGACGTAGGCTGCGGCGCAGGCTTCCCTTGCCTCCCGATCGCCGCCGCACTCGCGTCCGTTGACTCAAACCGACGTGTTGTAGGACTTGATGCAACCACAAAGAAAATTTCCCATATCAACGAGGTCTCCGCTGCGTGTTCCCTTTCGTCGACTCAGGGCATTTCTGCTCGCGCCGAGGAGATCGCAAAGGGCGAATACCGCGAGGTTTTCGACATAGTCTCTGCCCGCGCTGTCGCTGCTCTCCCGACTCTTGTTGAACTTTGCGCTCCGTTCGTGAAGGTGAACGGTCATTTCGTATCGCTCAAATCTCACGTCGACGGCGAGCTTGAGACGGCAATAGAGGCGGCGAAGATCCTCGGCCTGACATCTTACGAGAAGATCGACTACAACATCCCCGGAGGCGACGAAAGATGCCTTATCATTTTCAAGAAAACCTTCCGCACTCCGCAGAAATTCCCCCGCAGGTATGCTGAGATATCAAAACATCCCCTCCCGTGACCTATCTCCGCATTACCCGACCTGCTCGCCCACTCTCCGATCATTCCCGCTTTACGGCGGGATTTTTTATTTTTGTTCAGCGGATTATCCCATTTTACCTCAGCCGCTTGCGACACGTTCGGCACGGGTGTGTATGGTATAATATTTCCGCAATCTTAAAATAAAGGAGGAATGAGTTTTGCCGAAAATGCTTTCGAAATGCCGTTCATTTAACTCCCATTCTTTTTCCTTTACGAAGTAAAGAGTTTATCGAGGAACGCATTTACAAGTAAATGCAGAATCAAAAAGGAGCTCTTTTGAAGTCCTGGTTTTTTCGACAGTTGCGACTGTCGATGGGGGGACTTTCCCCCTCAACCAGAGGAGCTGCGCATCCTCGACAAACTTTTGAAAAAGTTGGATCAAAACTTCCGGCATTTTCTTATACTCGGTAAAACTCACAAAAAATTATGTTTTGGGGAAAAATCAAAGAAATCAGCAGAGTTGTGAGAGAGCTTGACATTGACGAGATCAGGATCTCGGAAAATCGTGTTCGAAAGATCACATACGACTCTGCACTCGACGCTCTCGCTGACAGCATCCGCGATCACGGAATTATTGAGCCGCTGATCGTTCGCCGAGATGAATCGGACGGTGCGTTTCATCTTGTGGCAGGCGAGAGACGTCTGCGCGCCGCGGAGCTTGTCGGTTTGTCCACAGTTCCGTGTGTTTCTGTCGAAGCTGACCAGATCGACGCCGCCGTTATCGCGATCATCGAAAATCTGCACCGCGAGGATCTCAACATTTTTGAAGAAGCTGCCGCGATCGCACAACTGACACAGCTTGGCGGAATGACGCAGGAGGTCTGCGCCCGTCGGCTCGGAGTCAGCCAATCGTATGTTGCGAACAAGCTCCGCCTTCTAAGGCTTACCGAGGAAGAACAGGCGTTGATCCTCTCAAACGATCTGACCGAGCGACACAGCCGAGCACTTCTACGCCTTTCCGAGCCTGAGGAAAGAATGAGGGTGCTGAAGATCATCATTGAGCGTTCACTCAATGTCGCGTCGACCGAGACTTACATAGAGGATCTTCTCTGCGCCGAAGCGCGATCCGCCGAGATCAGAGCGAGAGCGGACAAGAGCGAACAGCGGCACAAGCTCATCATCAAGGATATCCGCCTATTCTACAATTCAATCGACCACGCCGTTGATATCATCAAAAAATCGGGCATCCCTGTCGAATCGTCCCGCAAGGACACGCCCGAGGGAACTCTTATATCAATTCTCCTGCCAAAGAACGCCTCCTAATGTTTCACGTGAAACATTTTCCTGTTCGTTATATTCTTGCTTTCAAGGCATCCGATTGTTTCACGTGAAACATTTTTGATAGTAAAATCCGATAAATTCTTCATCTACAGCAATAAAATGTTGACTTTTCCTCCTTTATATTATATAATAATATTGTTAATTACTATATTAAGAGGAAAAACCATGAAACTACTTATTGACGACGCAAGAATCGAGAAGATCAAGAGAATATATGAATTCTACCCGGTTGACGGAGTTACAACAAATCCGTCTATCCTCGCAAAAGGCGGAAGAAAGCCCTACGACGTACTCACCGAAATACGTTCATTTATCGGCGGTGATGCCGAGCTTCACGTTCAGGTGATCTCAAGAACAGCAGAGGATATGGTCGCTGAGGGACACAAGATCACTTCTCTTCTCGGAATAAACACATATATAAAGATCCCCACAGACGCAGAAGGTCTCAAAGCGATGAAGATCCTCTCTTCCGAGGGTTATCACATCACAGCAACGACGATCTACACACCTATGCAGGCATTTCTCGCCGCAAAGGTCGGTGCAGATTACGCAGCGCCTTACGTAAACCGAATCGACGACCTCGGCTCAAACGGTATACAGGCTACAAGATGTATGCACGACATATTCGTAAACAACTCGCTTAAAACTCAGATCCTCGCAGCAAGCTTCAAGAATTCCCTGCAGATACAGGAATTGTGCGAGCACGGCATTGGCGCCTGCACCGCAACTCCTGAAGTAATCGAAGGTCTCATCAAAAACGCCGGCGTATCATCAGCTATCGACGTCTTCAACCGCGACTTCGAATCTCTCTGCGGAGAAAACAAAACAATGCTCGACTGCGAATAATTCCGCAAAAAAACGGATCATTTATCAAAGAGGGGAGTGTACAGTATGTCAAAGCCGTATGTAATATCTTTCGCAAATCAGAAAGGCGGAGTGGGAAAGACCACATCGTGTATCAACATCGCAAGCTGTGCGGCATCTCTTGGATTCAAGGTTCTGATAATCGACACAGACCCGCAGGGCAACTCAACAAGCGGAGTCGGTATCGTCAAAAAGAATATTACGAAAACCGTTTACGACGTTCTGCTTGACGAAGTTGATCCCGCAGACGCGATCGTTCAGACAGAATTCAAAAATCTCTCGATCGTTCCGTCGACGATCAACTTGGCAGGCGCTGAGTTTGAGTTGTTCGACATTGAGCACAGAGAGCGTCAGATGCAGAAATTCATCGAGAAGTGCGATGACTACGATCTCATCGTGATCGACTGTCCGCCGTCTCTCTCGATGCTGACAGTC
>SVUC01000081.1 GCA_015063455.1 Oscillospiraceae bacterium | reverse complement strand
ATCTTCAGAACTTAACATCATTCTCGGTGTCGATGAAAAAGACTTCGAGGAAGCAATGAAAGCTATCTACAGCGAATTCGTAAAATGAAAAAACAGAGAGGCTCTCATTACTTGAGAACCTCTCTTGCATTTTATTTCTCAGGAAATACGTGTATCGGAAGCTCTGTACCGCCGATTACGTGATAATGGAGATGGAATACAGTCTGACCTGCATCTGCGCCGCAGTTCGATATTACTCTGTATCCGTTATTGGCACCGCCAAGCTTTGCGATCTCCGGAATCTTTTCAAATATCTTTGCGACGTAAATACTGTTTTCTTTAGTGATCTCGTCCATTGACGCGATATGCTTCTTGGGGATAACGAGTACATGGCACGGCGCTTCAGGGTTGATATCCTTGAAGGCGTAGATGTATTCATCCTCATAAACCTTAGATGAAGGGATCTCCCCTGCGATTATTTTACAAAAAAGACAATCCATTTAAATTTCTCCTGTTCATTTAGTTTTACAGACATATTTTAGCACATATATTCAGAAAAATCAAGGATTCAAAAAATGTTTAAGGTATTTGATATTCATACTCATACTTATCCTGAGGCTATAGCGGAAAAAGCTTGTATAAACCTCGGAAAATTCTATAACTTTGATGTTCTCGGCGAGGGCACATATGCTCACCTTGAATCTCAAGCTGAGGCGAACAACGTCGACGGCTATCTTCTCTTCTCAGTCGCAACAAATGCCCACCAAGTCGAAAAGGTAAACTCTTCTATTGCCGCATTAGCTGAATTTTCACGTTCCCGCGGATTCAAAACCGTCGGTTACGCAGGGATGCATCAGGACTTCCCCGATTTCGAAGGTGAGATCACACGTGCAGAGTCACTTGGCCTTGCAGGTGTCAAGATCCATCCGGATATTCAAGAGGTTGACGTAAATGACAAGAGGCTCCTCCCCCTGTACGAAATACTCCAGGAGAGAGATCTTCCTCTTTATCTTCACATGGGAGATGACAGACCTCAGTACAGATTCTCAGAGGCTGTAAAGCTCGTTGATATACTCAAGCAATTCCCTCGTCTAAGAGTAGTTGCGGCGCATCTGGGCGGTTACAAAGCGTGGGACGATGCTCTTGAACATCTCGCAGGGCGGGACAACGTTTATTATGACACATCAAGTGCACTCTGGGCTATGACGCCCGAGAGAGCTGCTGATATAATTTCTGCGCTTGGAGCTGAAAACGTAATGTTCGGAACAGACTACCCTGTCGTCAACACTAAGGAAGAGCTTGAAAGATTCTTCAAGATCAACCTCACAGACCGTGAACGCGAGGACATTCTGTGGAACAATGCAATTCGCTTCCTCAGAATCGGTGACGAGTGATGTTTGAAAATTATTCTATTTGGGACAAGCTTCAGCGGTCAGAACGTCCGATCTTTCTTTACGGAACCGGAAACGGCGGGGACAAGATAATTGCTGCTCTCCAAAAATACGGTATAAAGCTTGATGGTATTTTTGCGTCTGACGGATTTGTTCGTGATCGAATGTTTCACGAGTTCAAAGTCAGATCATATTCTGATATAGTGAGCGAATACGGATGTGATATTGTTGTTCTTCTCGCCTTCGGAACTACTATACCGGAGGTATGTGAGTTTATTGACACTCTGAATTCTCGACACGAGCTTATCATTCCCGATGTTCCACTTTACGGCGGTGAAATCTTTGACTATAACTACTTCATAAAGAACAGACACAGGATCGAAGCTGTTATGGGTTTATTAGCTGATGATCGTTCCCGAAAAATATTCTGTGATCTGATTAATTTCAGATTGACTGGTAAGATCGAATATTTATCTGATGCTGAGCCGATGGAAAACGCACTCGGTGAGATTTATTCTGACAAGCAGTTCAATACGGTTCTCGACGGCGGAGCATTTAAGGGTGACAGTACAAAGGTATTTGCCGATGTGTTCAAGCCCGCGAAAATTATTGCGGTTGACGCTGATCCAAAGACATTTATGAAGCTGAAATCTTATTCCGAAGAAGAAACAAGGGCCGCTGTTGAACCAATAAATGCTGCTCTGTGGAGCTCTGACGGTACACTTGAGTATGTTTCCTCGGCAAGCCGCGGATCAGGTGAGTCGGGAAAAAACAAACGCGCAAAGGTTACCTCCATTCCCTCTCGGACGATTGATTCAATTATCGGAGACAGATCGGTTGACTTTATAAAGCTCGACATAGAAGGTGCGGAATCTACGGCACTCGACGGTGCGTGTGAGGTGCTGAGACGTTGTGAGCCGGATCTTGCAGTTTCTCTGTATCACAAGACGGATGATGTGTTTGATCTTACAGAAAGAATCCACGAGACTCTTCCGAGCCATAAGCTCTATCTCAGACGTGTTCCCTGTATTCCGTTTTGGGATCTCACGTTATATGCAAAAAAATAAAGACCGTACTACGACCATTCAAGATCGTTTATACGGTCTTTTCTTTTTACTGAGCTTTTGTTATGTCTGTCACCATTATTGTAACCGTCAAATATTTACTGTATACTGTAATTTCTTTATTAACAGCAACGTACTGATTCCCTCCGAGAAGAAATGTTCCGTCTTCCCTAAGAACACCTTGTACATCCAGAGATGCTTCAACGTCAACTCGGTAGAGATCGCCTGTAGCTGTATTAGGCACCGCAATTGACTGTCCGTTCTGAAGCTCATAATATCTCACAGCGTCACTTATCGTGACCCCCTCACGAAGTGTTCCAAGATACTCTCCGGAGCTTTGAATAAAGAATTTCGTTCCTTTTTCCATATAGTTATTCGCGGAAGAGTCTTTTATGTTCTTTATGTTGAACGATAGAATATAGTTGTCCAGCTGAACTTCTGAGCTAACTTGAGAATTATCTATACCCACATATCTGATTACAACACTCGCAACACATACGAGAACAATAATTATAATAAATATATCAAGAACGCCCAGACGCTTTTTTGAATTTGTTTTTTTCATATTTCCTCCAAAATTATCATTCTCCTGCGGGGATGATGTAATTGTCTTCAATGCTTACCTGTTTTGAATAGATATCTATGTAATCTGTCAAAACAGTTCGAACCATTAAATTATTAAGATAAAACCTTTCCTCTGTTACGATTCCGTTTTCAATTGATATTGTGTACTCGTAAATTTCTCCTTCAGACTCTTCTTCGTACGCAACTTTAATATATTTTTTATTGTCAGAAAGCTGAACTTTGCAGTCTTCTTTATCTACTAATCTGATAATCTTCTCAAGCGGGGTTATCCCGACCTCAGAATACATTGAATCATCAGTCAAGTCAGTGGTAACCGAGGCGTGATTATATGACACATAGAGCTTTTTGCCGTCACTTATAACTGTTTTGGAATCTGATTCCACTCGAAATGATTCGTTATTTTTCAGAAGAGTATACTTTTCGATCGTGTAATCTTTCCCGTATGAACTGATTATTCTGAACTCCCTGAGATACGAGTCTGATATCTCAACCAGGTCAAAAAGATCTTTAGGATCGTTGTAAAGATATACATCCGTAAAGTCGTTATCCGGAGTAACAATATTATACAGCTTGTCCTCTGATAAGTCGTTATCTGATGTCGGATTCTTATTATCTGTCAACCATGGGAACAAAATGATGTTTTTATTCGCAAGTATCAGCAAAACTGCAGCAAGAATTATCAAAGGCAAAACTAGATACAGTATTATTTTCAGATATGCGCTTTGCTTTTTTGCTTCATCCTTCATATATTGCTCCGTTAATATATTTTATTGAAATACCCTATTAATCCTGATCAGTTTCTTCGTCATCATTCAATACTGACTCTGTATCAGCAGGAATTTCGATAACTCCTCCGTTATGCTCCTCAAGCTTTTTGACTTGCTCTGGATCAAGTTCCTTTATATAGTCCTCGATAGTCATATCATCCTCAATAATACCTGAGTGCTTTCTTGACAAGGGATTTTTTAGGATCATAAAGTTTATAATAAAAATCAGGATAGCTATAACAAGTATTGCTACGGTTTTTATTATTCTTGTCTCCTCGAACATTCCCTCTGTACAGAATACAGCTACTAGTCCGAGAATACCGCATATCGCGTAAAGTATCTTAACAGATTCCTTCTGTGTAAAGCCCATATCAATAAGTCTATGGTGAATATGTCCTCGGTCTGCGGCAAACGGGCTCTTTCTCGCAAGGAGACGTCTGAAAATTGCAAATGCTGCATCAAAAATAGGAAGTGCAAATATTACAAGAGGTACGAGGAAGGAAAGGACTGCGTGGAGCTTGAACACACCGTTTACAGAAAGAACTGCAAGCGTATAACCAAGGAACAGAGCCCCAGTATCACCCATAAATATTCTCGCTGGATTTAAATTGAAGGGCAAGAATCCAAAGCAAGAGCCAAAAAGAATTCCGCAGATCAATGCACTTACATAGTCTCCGTGAAGAAGAACAACCGTAAACAGTGATAGTGACGAAATGGCTGATATTCCGCACGCAAGACCGTCAAGTCCGTCAATAAAGTTTATTGCATTTGTGAGTCCTGCGATCCAAAGAACAGACAGCGGAATCGCAAAGAAGCCTAAATCAATATAAGATCCGCCGAGGTTAATGTAGTCGATAACACAGCCGTTCAGCACTGCAAGTACAGAAACAACCAACTGTACAAGAAGCTTGATCCATGCGTTTATTCGGAAAATATCATCAATGATACCGAGGCAAACAAGTGCTCCGCCGCCGATCCAAATTGTTACGAGATCTCTTGAATAATCACAGAACAAAAGTGTTGTGACAGTGAAGCTCAGATATATGGCAAAACCGCCGATTCTTGGGATAGGTTTTTTATGAACACGTCTCCCGTCAAGCGGAACATCTACTGCGCCTATCTTAAATGCAAGAACACGCACAGGTGGTGTCAATGTATATGCCAAAAGTATTGCACACACTATTGCGACAATACCAAAGACCAAATACGTCATTAATTTTTCTCCTTACCTGCTTTATTTACCTGAGTCAAGTGCTATGCAGTATCCTACACAGTACATCTCAGGAGTCATAAGACTGTAAAGCTTACCTACTTTGATCACACATCCTGATACGGTAAAATCACGATCGCTTTCAACAGCATCAGCTTCAATTGTTATTCTAATCATTATTCTGTTTTCAACTTCAGTTACTGTTTCTTCCTCATTCTCAAAATCGAATGATATCTTGCGGTAAGGAACAGACTGAACACCAACGATCTTTCCGACCTTTTGTCTTGTTACAGCATCCTCAACTTCCTGACCAACACTGAGAATATCAGCGAAGTTTTCATCTATGTTGTTGAGTTCAACAACATACTGGATCTTTGTCGTGGGAGTCTGTACAACATCTGTTTCTTCTCTACCGTTAAAAACAAAATATGACATTACGACTGCTGCCACTGCGATAAGAATCAGAATTATTGCGACATCTATCCAATTAAACCGTATTTTTCTGTTATTCATCTATACGTCCTTCCTGAATCGATTTATCTTTTTGGTTTTTTGTAATAATTATTTCCGTTTCGCTTTTCTGTGAATCATTTGTAAAACTATCATTCGGCCGTTCAATAAATGAACGTCCACATTTGATGTATCCGACCGTAAGACCACATACAAGCCAGAACATAAGGAACAATCTGTTATTGTACCAGATATAGTCGGTCATTCCCTGTGCAAGAACAGCGAGAAGTCCACACATTGATCCGGCTACCGACATTTTAAGGCAGAACTTTCCTCCGTTTACGTCATACATCTCGTTTTCCGAACGATTCATCATATTTTCCTTCATAATACTTTCGGAAATAACTGCTGTTGAAATACGAATATTATTATTTGACAGCTTTGTCAGGAATGTAAAGCCTGCCTGAAAAATCAGGAAGATTACAGCCAAAAATACGATTAGGCCAAACAAACCGAGTTCAAGCCAAATCTGCAGGAAAAGGTTATGTGAGTGCGGGGCAGCCTCAATTCCGTTCAGAGAATAAAGCGGATAAATTCTGTCCCACGCTTCCTCGCCAATACCAATTCCCGAAAGAACATTATCACGGATCATTTCAACGGTTGCATTCCAGATGTAAACACGGTAAGATGTTGATGAATCTGCGAGATCCCCAATACTAGTTATTCTGTATTTGATAGATTCCGGCATTATTGAGAAAAGTATCGGAAGAGACGCTACACCGCCAATGACGAGCCACATAGATCTTCTGTGCCAGATAAACACAAGAGCGAGAAGCGCAATCAGAAGACCGAGCCAAGCGCCGCGGCTCCAAGTCAATATAAGGCATACTCCCATCGCTGCTATACAGAAGAAAAGCTGGAATCTCTTTATTCCTTCCCAGCGAGATATGAAACTCGCAACAGCGATCGGAATAATAAGAATCAAATATTCGCCAAGCATATTCGGGTTTTCAAGAGTTGATACAGCTCTTGATGCTATACCCGAAAACATCTGCTTATCAAGCCAAGCGGATGAAGAGTATCCTCCTCCAAGATAATACAGAATGATACCGTACAGAGAAATAATAAGTGCTGAAACTATACACGCCGCTGTACATCTTACGAGCCATTCTCTTCTGTAAATAAGCTGAGATACCAAGAAATAAGCAAATATAAAGCAGATCATCAGAAGCGCACGTTTAAGGGACGCATTTGAGAGTGAAATTGTTCCGCCGAAAAACGTGAGGACCATAAAGGCAATTACCGTTATATCTATCGGCTCAATTCTGAGAACACGCTTACCTCTGAACAGTTTTATCATATAGCAAAGGGTTGTATATATCACTATTCCCGCGAGAACCATCGTTTCAAGGAATGGGGTTAGGAAAAACAGTGCCATAACACCTATCTCCGGTTTTATAAGGACGAGATAAAGCGCGGGAACGGCGACGATCAAAATGATCATATAGAGCGGAGAAACAAAATAGGTTAGCGCACCACAAATAAGCCCAATGACAAATGCGGTATGTGTGTGACCTCCCTCTCCGACAGAATCCTTTACATCCTGCTCAGAAAAGCCGGTGATCCTCAAAACGAATCGACCGAAAATTGATGCACAAAGAGCCTCTGAAAGAGTTTTCTTAGACATTACAGGTGCAAGTGAGGAAACAACAAAAAGAAATGCAATAAAAATATTGGGATTATCAAGTATCTCATTGAGCTTTCCGTCAATTGCTGCGGTAATTGTTGTAACAACCGCTGTATATGCGCCAAAGGATGCCATAAAAGCACCGTAAACCTTTAGTCTGCAGGCAAGAAGACGTGACATCATTAATGAGACACCATTTATTATTACGCTCGATTCAATACGTCTGCAAACACCGTATCTGAATTCCGCAATATGTGAATTTAATTTTGATTCTTTATATTTATCAGAAAAATAAGACCTGTCAGATGTTTTATATCCGGTAAAAATATAGCCAAAAAAGCCTGACTTAAACAAATCATGCACATATATTGCGAATCTGTCAAGCCAAGACAGTATCAGGCTTGTTTTTACAAGCCACAGAAAAAAACCGGCAATTTTGCTTTTTTTGCCGTTATCACTCGTCGGCATAATCTCACTCCGAACTCTATTTAATATATTATGATTATTATACGCTATTTAACAGATATTTTCAACAATAAAATATAAATATTTTTGTGTAAACACAATTATACGGGATAAATTAAAACAAATTTACCCCGTTATAATTATTTTCTTTCGATTATTGCGTAATCCTGACAATAATACAGTGACTCATCTGTAGACTTGAGATTGTTTGAAAAAATCAATGTCTTTAGATTCTTGAAGAGAGAAATATCTTTTGTGTCAATGTTCTTTGAGCTAATGAAGAAAATATCAAGCTCTCCGTCAATTCTTTTCTGTTCAAGGTAAGTCTTGATCGTATATTTATCGGGATTTTCATAAATCATCAGAGGAAGCTCTTCAGAACCTTCATAATCAAGCTCAGTATACCACGGTCTGATTGAAGGAGACGACTGGAAATACCGAGGTAATACTCTGTCAAACATATCAGCGCGTATTACTCTGGGAAACATCTCAAATGTGAATTTTTCGCCTTCATTATATCCCGGCAGAGGAATATATTCTTCTCCCGTATAGACAAGCCCGTCATTAATTATGAGAGATAGCGCGTATCTGTTACTCTCGTCTCTTGTAAGATGAACAATATCACCTGAGAGAAGGTACTCAATGCTATAAATTGCTTCAAGATGTGACTCGGTTATTTCGTCAGGATCCTTGAGTCCGAAATACTGACATATTGCCCGCTCCATAAACGGACTTGTAAAATCGACTCCAAGGTCATCAATACTCTTGACAGATACGGATGACATAAAGAAAATGTTTACCGCAACAGTTACAACAAGAAGCGGAATAACATATTTTAAGCTGTTTTTCTCAGACTTTTGATTCTTAATAACATTGAACCTTTTCAATATAAGTTCAGCAGAAGCGGAAACAGATGAGAGAACTTCACTCGATTCATGCTCGCTTACGTTATGCCAAGCAACATCAATGATCATTGACATATATTCGGAAAGATGTTCCTCTCCGAGAGACTCGATTACCTTACAGTCACAGATATGCTCGCAATCCTCATTGATGGCTTTGCGGATCTGCTTTGATATTGGAATTATGCGGAACATTGATGTGACAAACAGTGTCATCATTTTCAGAAGTGAGTGCCCCTGTTTCACATGAATGAGCTCGTGAAGAAAGATCAGCTTCAAACGTGTATCTGAGTACATTTCAATATGCTCTTGTCCGACGAATACAGACGGAAAAACTGTTCCGCAAGTACACGGAGAGATTTTTATATCCGATTTGACTATTCTCAGAGTAACGTTGCGGTGTAATTTTGCAATTGATTTTGCTTCATCGAAAATTGCAAGTATTCGTTCGTCATAGCAACGAGAAGAATGTTTCGTGAGAAAATGAATACTGTTGCAATACGAAGAAATACCATATACGAGGCTTACTATAACAACAATCACCCAAATTGCCATAATGATCATACAGGCAATACGGAAATCAATAAGCTTATCACTTGTTATGTAAAACTCATTCAGAAGTGTGTTTTCATTCAGAAGAGATAAAAACTTTCTGTGCATCTCGATTCTGAGTCCATCCGTATAATCGGTAAAAAGTTGGAGCTCGAAAAGATTCACACCATGAGTAAACGGGATTGACACCGACATAAACATAAGTATCCACATAAACGTCGGGATCTTTACCGAATACTAACTTCTGACCTTCAAAAAATTATATGACGTTACTAAAAACAAAAAAGAGAGTACTGTAATAAGGAACATAAGTATAAATACCATGTTTTCCATACAGCTACCCCCTCTCTTTTAAGGCAAAATAGAGACGTTAGTTTACTTACTTTCGATTTTTTCAACAAGTGCCTTGATTTCCTTAAGCTCATCTGCTGTAAGGGTATCATCATTTACAAGCGCTGATATGAGGCCAATCTTGTCATTCATATATACTTTCTTAACAAAATCACCCGATGCAAATATTCTGTAGTCTTCAGAAGAGATGATCGGAATGTAACAATTTGAACGTCCGAGTTTTTCGGTCTTGATGTAACCCTTCGTCTGAAGACGCGTGATAAGTGTAAGAACAGTAGTGAGCTTTAATCTCTGAAGATAAGGGAAACGTTTCATAATAAGTCCGGCAGAAACGAATTTTTCGCCCTCTTCATTAAATGCCCATATAGCCTGCATGACCTCAAGTTCGCTTTCAGGAAGCTTGATCATTTTACTGTCTGTCATTTTTTTACTCCAATCCGAATTTGTAGTCGCAAAAAGTTTATTTACACCTATAAATTATACTATTATTCGACGAATAAGTCAATGCCATTTTATCGTATATACGCAATTTTCTACATATTCAACAACTATTATCGAAGATTTTTAGGCAATATTGAGTATTAATTATATCATTTTTTGTAAATTAAAAGTTCTAAATTTATAAAATATACAAAATCTGAACACAAAAGTTCAGATTCTATTATTATAAAATTTTATTATTAAAATTGATAATGAGCTTCGTTCTGTCTTGACATACCACAAGCATATATGATAAAATATATTATTAAAGTAATGTTTTTCCGAAAGGGCTTTATTATGATCACAATTCCCGAAAACTACAAGCCGCGTTTGTCCGTTTACGATACCCAGCGTGCGATAGACTATATCAAGCGTACATTCCAGATGAATCTCGCTATTGAATTAAATCTCAGACGTGTTTCCGCGCCATTATTTGTGCGTGAAAATTCCGGTTTGAACGATAACCTTAACGGAGTTGAACGTCCTGTAGGATTTGATATTCCCGCTGTCGGTGACAATGCGCAGGTAGTTCACTCTCTTGCAAAATGGAAAAGACTCGCTCTCGGCAGATATGATTTCTACGTTGGAAAAGGTCTTTACACAGACATGAATGCGATTCGCCGCGATGAAGATCTCGACAATATTCATTCGATCTATGTTGACCAGTGGGACTGGGAAAAGGTCATTGACCGAAGCATGAGAACCGAAGATTATCTCAAAACTACGGTAAAAAAGATCGTTTCCGCTGTAGTTGCAACAAACAACGCTCTCAGATACGAGTTCTCTCAGCTTGAATGTCATATTACCCCTGAGGTATCGTTTGTAACATCGCAGGAGCTTGAGGATATGTATCCCGATATGACGGCAAAACAGCGTGAAAATGCTTACGTCAAGGAGCACCCTACCACATTCCTTATGAAGATCGGCGGAAAGTTGAAAAGCGGTAAACCTCACGACGGACGTGCGCCTGACTACGATGACTGGGAACTCAACGGTGACCTTCTCATCTGGAACGACGTTCTGGGAATCGCA
>SVUC01000080.1 GCA_015063455.1 Oscillospiraceae bacterium | reverse complement strand
AGGTCCCACGATCAACTTTTTATAATGTCTCCCTCGGACTTGTCTCCGTGTTCGGCTCACTTATGTATCTCGCAGGAAGTATCACGATCGGTAATGTTTCCTCGTTCGTTCTCTACTCACGTAAGTTCAGCGGACCGATCAACGAGACCGCAAATATCATAAACGAGCTTCAATCCGCAGCCGCTGCAGCAGAGAGAGTTTTCCGCCTTCTCGATGAATCGGAAGAGTCTCCCGACGTAAAAGATGCAGTTGTTTTCTCAAAAAGCAAAACCGACTCCGATGCAGTTCACATTTCGGGAAAAGTTGACATAGAGAATGTAAACTTTGGATACACAGCAGAGAGACAGATCATTCACGATCTTACAATGAATATAAAGCCCGGAATGACAGCGGCAATCGTCGGTCCGACCGGAGCAGGGAAAACAACTATCATCAATCTTCTGATGCGTTTCTACGATCCCGATTCGGGTGTGATAAGTCTTGAAGGTAAGAATATTGCAGAGGCTAACCGTTCTTCCGTAAGACGATCGTACACTATGGTTCTGCAGGACACATGGCTGTTCAGCGGAAGTATTGCCGACAACATTGCGTACGGCTCACCTCGTGATGTGACCCGCGAAGAGATCGAGACAGCCGCAAAAGCTGCAGGAATACATTCATTTATCACAAGTTTGCCCAAAGGATACGATACGATACTGACTGACGAAGGTGTCAATATATCCAAAGGTCAGAAGCAGCTTCTCACCATAGCCCGCGCGATGATCTCAGATGCGCCGATCCTCATTCTCGACGAAGCGACCTCAAACGTCGACAGTATGACCGAGATGAGAATTCAGTCTGCAATGAACAAGCTGATGACAAACAGAACATCTTTCGTAATCGCACACAGACTCTCAACTATCCGCTCCGCTGACATCATTTTTGTACTCCGTGACGGACGCGTGATCGAGTGCGGAAACCACGATGAGCTGATGTTAAAGAAAGGATTTTATCATTCTTTGCATAATTCTCAATTCGAGGGTTGATTTCCGTAAAACAATGTGGTATAATTTTGTAGAAAGTTATTCGTATGTAACAAAATAACTGATCAATACATTTTTTCGGAGGTAATTCAAATGAAAATTACAGTTTGGAACGAATTCTATCACGAAAAGGTACACGAGGATGTAAAAGAATTATATCCCGACGGTATGCACGCTGTTATCGCAAAGTTCCTTGAAGAAGCAGGAAACGAAGTTCGTACAGCTACTCTCGATGATCCCGAATGCGGACTTACAGAAGAAGTTCTCGACGATACTGATGTTCTCTTCTGGTGGGGACACTGCAAGCACGGAGCTGTTCCGGATGAGATCGTTGAAAGAATATATACAAGAGTTTTAGACGGTATGGGACTTGTTGTTCTCCACTCCGGTCACGCATCAAAGATTTTCAGAAAGCTCTGCGGAACCCACTCAGGCAAGCTCAAGTGGCGTGAATCCGGTGATAAGCAGATCCTTTGGGTAGTTGAACAGGGTCACCCCATTACCGAAGGTATCGACGAGAAGATCATTCTCGAACACGAAGAAACATACGGCGAACACTTCCTCATTCCTGCTCCCGATGAACTCATCTTCATCAGCTGGTTCTCAGGCGGCGAAGTATTCCGTTCCGGATGCGTATTCAAGAGAGGCCGTGGTAAGATCTTCTACTTCCAGCCCGGTCACGAAACCTTCCCGACATACTACAATCCCGAGGTTCAGAAGGTTCTTGTCAATGCTGCAAATTACGTTTGCACACCCAAGAAGTCTTACAACTACGGTTTCTGCGAATCCGTTCTTGAAGAAAAATAATCACAAAGTAAAATCAAAAACCACCTGTAACTGCACGGGTGGTTTTCTTTATTCAGTTCACTTTTCAAGCTGAAATTCAATTTTCTCGGTCAGAGATCCCGGACATTCGCGCGTTTTCTGTATCACACACTCGCCCAAATCAATTGTATATCTAAAACCATGAGGAGAGTCAGTGCACTGCACATTCAAATATATCTTATCCCCCTCAATTTTGAAGCACGCCCCCAAAGAGACAGGTGAGATCGCATCGACAGCCAAATATTCGATCTGATCTTTCGGGAATCTCTCAAAGTGATTTCTTACCCAAGATCCGTTTCCTGCTCGAACCGTCTCAACTATTCCGTCCCGGAAGCTCACGGTAAACTCAGAAATATCTCCATTTATCGCAATCTGCACGGATTTCGCTCGCTGATCCTTCGGTATTATTCTGCCGTGATATGAGCCGTAACTTCCACACAGAAGCTCCATTGCAGCAAAGCTCTCTTCCTTTCTGCGAAGAATAGCAAGATCATTCAGATTCTCGGGCAAAACGTCATCCGCCGTCATCACGTCTCTGAAGCGTGATTCCATTCTGTAAGTGTTCATGTTGTTCTTTGCAGCGGCGTAAATCGTGTACCAATATGCATTATACAAAAAGTTGAAGCTGTTGTCCTCGCTGATTAGAGCGAGCACCATATCCTTGTCGGGACTGATAATTACGATCTGACCGAACGCGCCCTCAGCACCGAAGCAATTGTGCTCCTTTCGCCAGATATGGTAACCGTATTCGTTGATCTTGTATGAGCTGGCAAGCTTAACCCAATCTCTGCTGATGATCTGCTTGCCTTCCCATACGCCGCCGTTCAGATACAGAACACCGATTTTCAAAATATCTTCAAGAGATGCATGCATCCCCCAACCGCCGACGTTAATCCCCTTCGGGCAAGTATCCCACGTCACACCACTGATTCCAAGCGGTTCGAAAAGGCGCGGTTTCAAGTAATCGAACATACTCAGGCCGGTAAGTTTTGTAATAATCGCGGAGAGCATATAGCTTCCGCCCGAATTGTAAGCAAAATAAGTACCGGGAATATGAGGTACTTCACGCGCAAGAAATGCACGTACCCAATCGCCGTCAGAGGCACGCATCATGTCTTCTTCCGCACCGTCCGAATGTCCGCAGGTCATAGAAAGAAGATCGTGCACAGTCATACGGGCTAAGTTTGGAGAAATATTCTCGGCAGCGGATCCCGAAAAAATATCGATCAAGCGGTCTCCCAGTGTCAATAGTCCTTCATCTCGCGCAAAACCGATTGCCGTGCCTGTAAAAGTCTTTGAAATAGAATAAACGTGGCGTTTATCTTCAAATCTGTACGGCTGCGCTATACATTTTGAGATCAGCTTACCGTGACGGTACAGCATAAACCCGTGGACGTTCCGCTTTTCAGTTTTTAATCGGTCAATAAATGCAGTAATTGAAGATGACGGAATTCCCACGCTCTCGGGGGATGCAAATTCAAAAGGCATGTCGAGTCTCCTTTTTTGATTTTCTACATTATAGCACACTTCGCCGATTTGTGCAACAAATCATAGTATTTTCGTATCGATCAACTTAAAAATCCATCAAAAAAATAAAAGGTACCTGAGATAATCAGATACCTTTTTGTTTTGTACAAATTAGTTGTTGCCGTATGTACCTTCGGTATTCATAACAATACTTACGTCTTCCTTGAGCTTGGAATTCTTGATCTTTTCCTGGAGATGTGCCCAGAATTCTTCGCCGTCGTTGGGAAGGGATACCCATTCCTTCTTCCAGGAAGAGAGCATCATCGCGTTGGAAATAGAGAGACCGTTGATACCTTCGTAACCAGGAGCGAGAAGCTCTTCACCGTTGAGGATATGGTTAGTGAAGTTGATAACGATACCATCGTGCTGTCTTCCGTGTCCCTCGGGAATATCATATTCAATAATTTCAACACCCGGCTTTGCGAAGCCTTCCTTCGCATCGAATGTGAACTCTCTTTCGTCGCAATCGAGCTTGTGATGTACGAGCTTGTTGTTTTCGTAAACGAGCTTACCCTTAGAACCTGTAATCTCAAGTCTGTTTGTTCCGGGGAATTCACCTGTTGTTGTGATGAACACAGCAGTAGCACCGTTTTCGTACTTAGCCATTGTTGTTACATCGTCTTCAACTTCGATGTCGTGATACTTACCTACAGAACAGTCAGAAAAGATCTCGTTCGGCATACCGAAGATCCACTGCCAGAGGTCGATGTTGTGCGGGCACTGATTGATGAGAACGCCGCCGCCTTCTCCTGCCCATGTTGCTCTCCATCCGCCGCTGTTGTAGTACGCCTGTGTACGATACCAGTTTGTGATGATCCATACGCATCTCTTGAGTTCGCCGAGCTCACCGCTCTTTACGATCTCACGCATCTTCTGATAGAAGCCGCTTGTTCTCTGGTTGTACATGACACCGAAAGCCTTACCGCTCTTCTTTGCTACTTCCATCAGTTCGTATATCTTCTTTGTGTAAACACCGATCGGCTTTTCAGAAAGAACGTGAAGTCCGTTTTCGAATGCATCAATAGCAATAACGGGATGCGCATAGTGAGGTGTTGCGAT
Source organism: Oscillospiraceae bacterium (assembly GCA_015063455.1). Lineage (GTDB taxonomy): Bacteria > Bacillota > Clostridia > Oscillospirales > CAG-272 > UMGS1696. Next base: position 6,602 of record SVUC01000080.1, on the reverse strand, counting down.
AAGTACTGCGTCACAAAGACCGCTTGTGATAAGCTCATGAGAATCTGTAAAATACTTTATAGAATTTACGAGCTCCTCTCCGCCTTCTTCTTTGCACAAATCTTTGATTGCGTCAAGACGTTCCTGCTTCACATCACAAACAGCAGTAAGAACAGCATTCGGAATATTATCGGGCTTTATAAATCTTTTAACGTGGTTTGTACCCATACCGCCAACACCGATAATACCATATCTTACTTTTTCCATTGGATTAACCCTCCGTTTAATTTGGTTACATTAATTATATAACAATGCAAATAATATTTCAAGTCTTTCCCAGAAAAAATATTACTTATATTATAAAATGTAATACCCCGACATAATTCACAAAATGTGTTTTGTCGGGGTATTTTTCAGTTATTAATTAACCGATTCAGATAGAATTAAAGACCGCGCTTTACATAGTGTGTATGGAGAAGCTCGTGAGCCTTGTGAGAGTTGGGTTCGCCGAGGAATTCTTCATAAACCTTCTTGATAAGCGGATTTTCGTGAGACTTTCTGTACTCGAGCTTTTCAGAGTCAGCCTTGTAGAGAACAGATGCACGGAGAGCCTTGAGGTCAACTGTGTTGCGAACAGAAGCGGGCTGAGTGGGCTGACCACCGCCGTTTACGCATCCGCCGGGACAACCCATGATTTCGATGAACTGAACATCGTATGTGCCGTCCTTAACGCCATTGAGGAGCTTTGCAGCGTTAGCTGTACCGGAAGCAACTGCAACCTTGAGTTCGATATCACCGAGCTTATAGGATGCGAACTTGATGCCTTCTGTACCGCGAACGTCGTCAAATTCGAGTTTTTCGAGAGGCTTGCCTTCGATAACTTCTGCAGCTGTACGGAGAGCAGCTTCCATAACGCCGCCTGTTGCACCGAAGATAGCACCTGCACCTGTACCGATATCGATAGGCTGGTCAAACTTTTCGTCTGCGAGAGCCTTGAAGTCGATACCTGCCTGTTCGATCATTCTGCCGAGTTCTCTTGTTGTAACAGCGATGTCTACGCCGGGAATACCGTTAACGTCCTGACCGTCGCGGGATACTTCGAACTTCTTAGCTGTACAAGGAATAGCGGAAACAAATACGATATCCTTGGGATCGAGGCCGAGCTTTTCAGCGAAGTATGTCTTGTACATAGCGCCAAACATCTGCTGAGGAGACTTACATGTGGAAAGATTTTCGGTCATATCCGGGAAGTAATGTTCACAGTACTTAACCCATCCGGGTGAGCAGGAAGTGATCATCGGGAGAACGCCGCCGTTCTTAACTCTGCCGAGGAACTCGTGAGCTTCTTCCATAATTGTAAGGTCAGCTGTGAAGTTCATATCGTATACACCATCGAAGCCGAGCTTCTTGAGAGCAGCAACCATCTGGCCTTCTGCGTCTGTACCGGGTTCGTAGCCGAAGCATTCACCGATAGTAGCACGAACGGAAGGAGCGCAGCAGATAGCAACGTGCTTTGTAGGATCTGCGATAGCATCGAGGATCTTCTGAGTGTCATCCTTTTCATAGAGAGCACCAACAGGACAAGCAACGATACACTGACCGCAGTTGACACAAGATGTATCAGCGAGTTTGAGTTCGAATGCGGAACCGATCTTTGCGTCGTAACCACGGTTTACAGCGCCGATAGCACCGATACCCTGGAGCTTATCACAAGCAGCAACGCAGCGACGGCAGAGGATACACTTGCTGTTATCGCGAACTATAGAAACAGAAGATGTATCATAATCAGCTTCATCATCCTTAGCTGCATAGCAGAATCTGTCTTCGTCACACTTGTATTCCTGAGCGAGCTTCTGGAGTTCGCAGGATGTGGAACGGATACAGGAGAGACACTTCTTATTGTGAGCAGAGAGAACGAGCTCGAGGTTTGTCTTTCTTGCAGATCTGATCTTGGGAGTGTTTGTCTGAATTTCCATACCATCGTTGATAGGATATACGCAGGCAGCAACCATACCGCGAGCGCCTGTTACTTCAACAAGGCAGAGACGGCACGCGCCGATCTCATTGATATCTTTGAGATAGCAGAGTGTGGGAATGTCAATATTCGCATATCTGCAGGCTTCAAGAACGGTGATACCTGCCGGTACGGAATAGTCTACACCATTAATTTTTACATTTACCATATTCATATGTATTTTTCCGACCTTTCAATTATTTCTTGCTAATAGCACCGAACTTACACTTTTCCATACAAGCGCCGCACTTCACGCACTTAGCTGTATCGATAACGTGAGGTTCCTTAACCTTACCGGAGATAGCTCCTGCGGGACATACTCTGGAGCAGAGTGTACAACCCTTACACTTATCGGGATCGATAACGTAAGAGAGAAGCTTCTTACATACGCCTGCGGGACATTTCTTATCTACGATGTGAGCGATATATTCGTCACGGAAGTAACGGAGTGTAGAGATAACCGGGTTAGGAGCTGTCTGACCGAGACCGCAGAGAGAAGCGGACTTGATGTAGTTAGCGAGCTCTTCGAGCTTGTCGAGGTCTTCCATTTCGCCGTTACCGTCGGTGATCTTGTTGAGGATCTCAAGGAGACGCACTGTACCGATACGGCACGGTGCGCACTTACCGCAGGATTCATCAACTGTGAATTCAAGGAAGAACTTAGCGATGTCAACCATACAGGAGTCTTCGTCCATTACGATGAGACCGCCGGAACCCATCATAGAACCGATCTTGATGAGGTTATCATAGTCGATAGGTGTGTCGATGAGAGATGCAGGGATACATCCGCCGGAAGGACCACCGGTCTGAGCAGCCTTGAACTTCTTGCCTTTCGGGATGCCGCCGCCGATTTCTTCAACAACTTCACGAAGTGTTGTACCCATCGGAATTTCAACGAGACCTGTGTTTGTGATCTTACCGCCAAGTGCGAATACCTTTGTACCCTTGGATGTTTCAGTACCCATAGAGTTGAACCATTCAGCACCGTTGAGGATGATCTGAGCGATATTTGCGTATGTTTCTACGTTGTTAACGATTGTGGGCTGGCCCCAAAGACCCTTAACTGCCGGGAACTGAGGACGTGTTCTGGGTTCACCGCGGTTACCTTCGATAGATGTGAGAAGAGCTGTTTCTTCACCGCATACGAACGCACCTGCACCAAGACGGATATGAATATCGAAGTTGAAGTCAGAACCGAAAATGTTCTTACCGAGGAGACCGTATTCACGAGCCTGATCGATAGCGATCTGGAGTCTCTTAACAGCGATCGGGTATTCAGCACGAACATAAACCCAACCTTCGTCAGCGCCGATAGCGTAACCTGCGATAGCCATAGCTTCGATAAGAGCGTGCGGGTCACCTTCGAGGATGGAACGGTCCATAAATGCACCCGGGTCACCTTCGTCGGCATTACATACTACGTACTTCTTGTCAGAAACGGAAGCCTTAGCGAAGGACCACTTACGTCCTGTGGGGAATCCACCGCCTCCACGACCGCGGAGACCGGAATCGCTGATAACCTTGATAACGTCATCGGGAGTCATCTCGCCGAGAACCTTAGCAAGTGCGAAGTAACCGTTCATTGCGATATATTCGTCTATGTTTTCGGGGTTGATTACACCGCAGTTACGGAGAGCAACTCTCTTCTGCTTCTTATAGAATGTTGTTTCGCTGAGAGAAGCAGCAACAGCTTCTTCAGCTTCCTTCTTTTCGCCTGCTGTTTCGTTGTAAACAAGACGTTCAACAATACGACCCTTGAGAAGATGTTCAGAAACGATTTCAGCTACATCATCGGGCTGTACCATGCTGTAGAATGTGCCTTCGGGGTAAACGATCATGATCGGACCGAGAGCACAGAGACCGAAACATCCTGTCTGGACGATCTTTACTTCTTCGTCAAGGTTCTGAGCCTTGAGTTCTTCGGCGAGTTTGTCAATAATTACGCGGCTGCCTGATGAGGTACAGCCGGTACCGCCGCATACCAGTACATGAGAACGAATCATAAGTCTTTATCCTCCTGAAAATTAAAGCGTAGCCGCGCCGATTGTGTATTCAGCAACGGGCTTGCCGCCCTTAATATGTTTTTCAATAACTTCCTTAGCACGTTCAGCAGTCATCTTAACGTAAGTTACTTTTTCCTTATCCTTTTCGAAAACCTCAACAACAGGTTCATACTGGCAGATGCCGATGCAGCCTGTCTGAGATACTGTAACCTTATCGGAAATACCCGCTTCGGATACGCCTTCAACGAAAGCGTTGAGAACAGGACGAGCACCTGCAGCAATACCGCAAGTTGCCATACCTACTACGATACGGATGTCGCCGCTTGATGTGCGGACAGCTACCTTATCCTGCATTTTGGCTTTTATGGCCATAAGTTCTTCGATTGACTTCATAATGGTGTTCCTTTCTATTGTGTGTATATTTTATTAAAATAATAATCAAAGGAATTATCTCCGTTTTCAGAGCACGGAGTACTGATCTCTCAGGTTTTCACCGATCCACGTCAGGATCTCAGGTTCAGCGAGCGAGATATCCCCGAGAATTTCTCTCAGTTCAGCACAAGAAAGTCTCACTTCCCCACTCTCTTTCTCGTGAATAAACGTGAAATTGACTTCAGGTGAGCCTTGGATCAAGGTCTTCACCGTTTCGATGATGTCCCCGAGCGGCACAAAATCAATATGATTTTTACCGAATCTTGCCTCAATGGTAGTTCCGTGATCATCGCTGACCGTCTCGGAAACGGATGTTATTTTAACAAATCCACCCGTCATCTCGGCAAGCATTGTCAGAAACGGGATCCCGAGTCCGACACGTCTTGTTTTTCTTGTTGTAAAGAACGGATCAGACAGCCGCTTGACCTGCTCGTCCGTCATTCCGCAGCCGTTATCGATTACGGAAAAGGTGAGCCATTCTCCATCCTCTCGGAGAAGAATCGTTATTTCATCAGCGCCTGCTCTTACCGAATTCATTGTTATATCAAGAACATACAGTGATAATTCATCCATAACTTTCCTCTTTATTTTCCGCGAAGATAATCGATCAGCTTTTGTCTCACATACGCTGAGGAATACGGCTCGTCATCAAGTTCGATCTCGAAACCATCTTCCGATATATCCCACAGATAGTGTGCATCTGATGATACCGTCCGAGAAAGTTTTTTTATGATAGGAAATCTCTCGGAATATTCCTCTGCCGAATCTTTGCTGTTCAGCTCGTAAGAGGTATACTTCGGATCCTCGGGAAAAGTACCGAGCATTGAAATTATCCCGTTCGACTGTCTGTCGATATGCGCGGGATAACACACGCCCCCTCTCCTCCAAACCTCATCGAATGCATCCTCAAGGGAGATATCCGCCGCGTTTATGAGAAGGTATTTTTCCTCTCCCACAATCTCGTCGTTCTCGTCCATAATATGCTGATGACCGAAGATATCGGGATCGTTCGGGAACGGCATACGCTTTGACTCAACGAACGAGTCAAAACCCATCGCATCCTCAAGTGTTGGGAAGAGGCAGACCACGTGAATATCTTCAGCAGTTGTCAGCTCCATTCCAGCAACGGGGATTATCCCGTGAGATCTCGCCTGAGCGAAAAATGCGGGACAGTTTTTCGATGAATTATGATCTGTCAGAGCGACGATACCGAGGCCGTTTATCACAGCCATACCCGCGATGTTGGCGGGAGTCATATCATCATCTCCGCACGGTGAGAGGCATGAATGAATGTGCAGATCACATTTATAGATGCTCATGACACTTCGCTGATTTTTACGCAAAGATCATAAACCGTCATCTCGGAGGAAAGAACTGTGATATCGTTTTCGCGTGCCGCTTCAAGTGCTTCGGGAAGAAGTTCAACTCCTTCGGCAAGGATAACGGCTGCCGCTTCTGTAAGGCTTGCAACTGCGATCACATTTGTGTTTGCCATAATGGTAAGCCAAAGGTTGTCAAACTTGACATGGCTCATCGCACGGCTGAGAAGATCTCCGGCATAAACTCCGCAGAATTCACGCTCAACATCTCCGCACACGATCTGCAGCGAAAGCTTTTCGCACAGCTCAGATAGCTTCACAATGATCCCTCCGTTTCTTTATTTGTTCTCTTGTGTTTCGTCAGACTGTTTTATCTCCTTCAGCTTATCAAGGAGTGATTTATCCTTATGCTGCTCGAGATATTCATGGAAGAGCATACGCATAATAACGGTACACTCATCTGCAGTTGTTTCTCCCTTTACGATATCCTCGGCAAACGCCATACAGGTCGGCGCACCGCAGGATCCGCAGTCGAGCTTCGGCAAGCTTTCTGTGATAGACTGAATGTCACTCATCATACGGCGAGCTTCTTTCCTGTCATCGGAGAGGAGATTGTACGGGCTGTACTCGATAACATCTTCGTTGAAGAATTTATCTGGTATCCACTCACTTGCCGGTCTGTTGGGAGACACCGGAAGATATCTTTTGAGAGTCTGGAGTCTCGCCTGAGCTATGTAAGGATTTGTCACGGTCATTGAACCGCCGACGCATCCGCCCGTGCAGGCATTCAGCTCAACAAAGTCGAGATTTGTCATTTCCGGATTATCTTCGATCTGGTCGAGAACTCTGACGCAA
>SVUC01000079.1 GCA_015063455.1 Oscillospiraceae bacterium | reverse complement strand
CAAAGGTCATCTCAGACGAGTTCTCACCGATGTCACAATATCCGGTAAATCTCTTCTTGAACGGTGAATATCAGGGGGTCTACACGATCGGTGAGGACCACGAGGTGAAGGACGGCAGAATCAAGCTTGAAAAGAATAACGGTACCCCCGATACGTCATATCTTCTTGAAATTGGCGGATATGAGGACGGAGATAAAATGGGAAAGACCGCATTTTCATCTGAATTTATGCGATTCTGCTCAATTGAATATCCCGAGGATAATGAATTGACGCAGGCGCAGTCGAATTTTATCATTGACTACTGCAAACGTGCTGATGCAGCCGTCAAAAGCCTGAACGGTTACGAGGAATACATTGACGTTGATTCTGCGATAGATTGGTTTATTTCCACGGAGCTGTTCTACAATCTCGAATCGTGCTTCAGACGAAGCTGTTTTGTAACAAAAGAAGCGGGCGGAAAGCTGAAGCTCGGTCCGATCTGGGACTACGATCTTGCAATGGGTAACCTGTACAATGATTTCGGACAGTATGAATCGTGGGCATCACTAACTCAGGCGTACGGATATATCGACGCGAATTGGTTTTCGTATCTCTTGTATGATGATGCGTTTGTTTCACGACTGAGAGATAAATGGAACTCGGTGAAAGATGAGCTACTTGATGTCTCCCTGAACTGTATTGACAAAATGGGCGAGACGCTCTCATCAAGCGCGGAGTACAACTTTGAGGTGTGGAACACACTCGGAACAAGAGCTGTGGCACCGCAGCCAAAATCAATTACAGAACTTAAGACATACGAGGACAGCGTCAGATACATCCGTGATTTTGTGGAGAAAAGATGGAAGTGGATAGACAAAACTTTGTGCGGTCAATAATCTTCAAAGGTGTTTTTTGGATTTTTCAGTTGACAGATTTTCTTCGATGTGATATTATTGTGATCGAGCAGTATATAATTCAAAGTGAGGTAAAACGATGTTAAAACTCGGCGAAATACTTGGTTATGCTCCGATAGATATTCACAGTCATTTCAATCACGGAGTACCGGGGGACGACAACAATCCTGCAATAGATGAGATTCATCACAAGGATATTCCGTTTTTGCTCTCGGAGTACGACAATGTCGGGATAGAATTCGGCGTATTTTCGACATTTTCTTCTGTGTTGAGAAGTGACCGTATTGTAGAAGAAAACGAATATCTTTATGATATTTCGCAAAGTAATGAGAGTATATATCAGTGGGTAGTTGTACATCCGAAGCAGGAAGAGACATTTGAGCAGGCAAGAAAAATGATCGGCAGAGGCAAGGTCCTCGGTATAAAGCTGCAGCCTTATCAACATCAATATATGATAAACGATTATGCAGATAAGATCTTTTCGTTTGCCAATGAGCTTGGTACTGTTGTTCTGATGCATCCCGACAGTGTAGAGGATATGGCTGGATTTTGTGATAATTATCCCAACATGAAGCTGATAATAGCTCATCTCGGATCGTCAGAGCACATAAGAGCCGTTGAGCGCTCTAAAATAGGAAATATTTATCTGGACACATCAGGCGGAGCGAGTTATTTGAACAACGTAATCGAAGAAGCGTGCAGCAGGATCGGCGCGGACAAGATACTTTTCGGCACAGATACATATTCCTGTGCATTTCAGGCAGGACGGATAGCTTTCGCGCGTATTTCCGATGAAGACAAGAGAAAGATACTCAGAGACAATGCGGTAAGGATTTTCTCGCAGGCTTTCGGTGGTTGACAATTGATATTGAATCATAATCAAGAAAAACGGTACAGCTTAAAACTGTACCGTTTTTTGATAGTTATGTAATTAGCTTATTCGGATCATTTTTTCTGTGAGGAATACGCACGTTTACGATCAGAACCGAGCCAAGAATAAGAACGATTCCGAGGACTTTCTGCCAGGTCATTATTTCGTGGAAGATAAGAATTGAGAGAATTGTGCTTACCACGGGCTCAAGAGTAGCGAGGATCCCCGCAGTACCAGATTCTGTTCCGCGAAGTCCGACGGTATATGCAAGATATGGCGCAAGACAGGTGATCGGACCGAAGAAAATCACAAGAGGTATAGCATTCGGGGATTCTCTAAGGATTGAGGGCATTGACGCAATTTCTGACATCGGAAAAGATGCGATCGTTACAAAAAGGAATGTGTAAAATGTCACGGTCATTGAATCGTATTTTGCAACTCCGTATCTTCCGAAAATGCTGTACATCCCGTAACAGAAGCCTGATGCAACACCGGCAGCAATTCCCGGAAGGGAGATCACGGCACCGGGTGTCAGAACACCCGACACGAGAAAACATCCGCATATCGTTACAATAATTGCTGTTATTTTTCCGCCTGTCATTTTTTCTCTGAAAAGGATCGCGGACATGATAAGGATAAACGCCGGAGAGGTATACACAAGTGCCGATGCAATAGAGAGGGTACAAAGCTTTATGGCTATCTGATTGAAGATCGTATACGTCATAAGGCTGACTATTCCTGTGCCTACGAATATCCATATATCCTTGAGCTTGAATCTGAATTTTGATCTGTCGGATATAAGAAGGAATAATCCGAGGAGCACTGTCGACAGGGAAGAACGCAGAAATACGATTTGCATAGGGCTGAATCCCGCTTCACGCAGGAAAGTCATGAATACGCCTGTCGTTCCCCACAGTACAGCGGCAAGAAGGATCATAAATACCGAGAACGGCGACTGAGTTTTTCTTTGAGTGTTCATTACCTGATTATCATTACAGCGCGATCTCGCGGCCTTCTTCGGCAGATTTATAGAGCGCATCAAGAAGCTTCATGCTCTCAATAATATTTTCGATGTTGTTGCGATTTTTTACGCCGCTGTCGATACTGCGCAAAAAGTCTTCGTCTTCGCACAAATACATATCGGGAATATCGTGCTCGGATGCAGTAGTTTCGAGAGTTGAACCGTCAGTAAACTTGAACTGACCGCCGTAATTGAGGCGTGCACCGCCGCGGTTTCCGAGAAAATCGATCCACATATCGTTTTGTTCAACGTTCTGTGCCCACGCACCGTTTACCGAAATACTTGCCTTGTCCGTGCGGACATAACCTGTTACATAGTCATCAACGTCATTTGTGCCGTTTTCTATATCTTTTGTATCTTCAGCCCACATACTTTTGTAAACATAGGACTTCATATCCTTAGCCATCTCTGAATATGTGTCGCAGCTTACAGTTTTGAGCTTTGCATTTCCGATAACATAAAGAATAAGATCAAGGAAGTGGATACCCCAGTCGATGAGAACACCGCCGCCGGACTGAGATTTTGTTGTAAATGCACCGCCGAGTCCGGGGATACTGCGGAACGAACGGAATGAGCATACAACGTGATAAATGTTACCGAACTTGCCATCGCGAACCATTTTCTCGAGGATCTCAACCGAGCGATGATAACGGTTGCAGACGCCGATATTGAGCATCTTGCCCTGTTTTTCTGCTTCTGCTGCCATCTCGCAGGAGAGCTCGTAGTTAACCGTTATCGGTTTTTCGCACATTACGTTTTTTCCTGCGCGCAGAGCGTCCATTGTAACTGTGTAGTGAGCGAAGTTCGGGGTAAGTACCCAAACAGTGTCAACCTCGGGATCGTTCAGCGCGATATTGTAGTCAGTGATTATCTGTGCGTCGATACCGAATTTTTCGACAAGATCCTGTGCTTTTTCAAAAATCAAGTCGCACGCGTACTTGATATGTACGTTATCAAGCTTGGTCAGCGCAGGAAAATGCGCATCTCTTGCAATACGTCCGCATCCGATTATTGCTATGGTATGTTTCATTTTTGTACCTCGTTTGTTAAATTGAAAAATCTATATAGTTCTTACATAAAAGTTAGTATATCACAAATTTGCGGAAAAAGAAAGTCATTTTGAGAACATAATTGAATCATTTTAACACAATTTTTATTGAGTCCGCGGGATACTCAACATCCGCCCGCGATACCTTGCAGTCCTGTGAAGATTTTTGATTCTTAGTTTCCGATAACCTCTTTCGGAGATACACCGAATGTTTTCTTGAATTGTCTGTAGAATGATGAGTAGTCTCTGAATGCATACTTCTGACACGCCTGTGACGGAGAGATCGATCCGTTGTGTATTTCGTTATATGCGGCGTACAGCTTTTGCTGACGTATGTATTGCTTTAGACCGATGTGCATCGTCTGATCGAATATGTTCTGGATATACGATTTCGAAAACATAAGATTGTCGGCAATTATTTGAGCATTCAGTTCCTGAGTCAGATTTTCAATGATATAGGAAACGATGTTTTCCGTAACGGGATTGACTGACACTGCCGGGGATGTTTCTTTGGTGAGATAGCTGCAGAAAAGAAGGATCTGCTTGATTGCAGCAGAAGCGCACGTTTCAAAATCTTTTTTATTCATGATCTCAAGACTTAAGTCAAGTGTTTTAAATATACCGATCAGTTCCGCATTGTCACGGATGCTCGTCATTGCAGGGGATGAGAAAATTGTGTTGTAATGTCCGTCATCAACAAATGACTTTTCGAACCCTATAACGTAGTTCTCGTAAGTTTTCTCCGATCGAGGAATGAGGTTGTGATATGTCTGATCGGGGATGAAGAGAAGATCATACGGCTTGGGAGTGTATATTTGTCCGTTTATGTTGAAGTCCACATCTCCGCTGATGAACAGAAGTATTTCGCAATAGTGGTGGATATGATTTGAGTAATGGCTGACGGTGGGCTGATACACAATTTTGTGAGAAAGCTCGTGGATATCAGGCAAGATTTCTTTTTGAAACACGGCTTGACCTCCCTCCTTAATATGATACAAAAATTATATCATAAAAAAGTAGAAAATGCAATGTTTTGGGTAAATTCAGCTATTTGAATTTCACGTGTGATATGTTATACTAAAAAAAATTCATTTAATAATTTGAGTAAAAAGGGGTATTAACTATGAAAAAAATGAGAGTTGCGATCATTGGACAGGGAAGAAGCGGACACGATATCCATAGCAATTTCCTGAGAAGCTCTGCAAACACATTCGCTGAGGTGGTTGCGATCGTTGACGAGCTTGATTTCCGCCGCGAGATCGGAAAGCGCGAATTCGGATGCGATCTCTATAGCGATTACAGAGAGCTTTTCGGCCGAGATGATATTGATCTCGTTGTCAATTCCACATATTCCAATCAGCATTACAGCGTAGCAAAGGATCTTCTGAAGCACGGCTTCAATGTTCTTTCCGAAAAGCCTTTCGCAAGATCACTGCTTGAGTGTATGGATCTTATCAAAACCGCTAAGGAGAACGGAAAAATCGTGACAGCTTTCCATCAGTCCCTTTGCATTCCTGTTATGAGAAAACTCAAGGAGATCATGGCAAGCGGCATTATCGGTGACATTATGCAGATCAGCCTCAGATACTCAAGCTTCGGACGTCGTTGGGACTGGCAGACTCTTCAGTACAGATGCGCGGGAAGCGTGTACAACTCAGGTCCTCACCCGATCGGACAGGCACTTGAATTCCTCGATTGGGATAAGAATACCCGCGTTGCATATGCTTCACTCAGAAAAGCACTCACTCTCGGAGATGCTGAAGACTACGGCAAGATCATTCTGACTTCTCCCGGCAAGCCTACAATTGATATTGAAATTATCGCTGCAGACGCGTATGCAGATCCTTACAACTTCAAGGTGTTCGGTACAAACGGTACTGTTGTTGCGACGAACTCATCATATAAAATGAAGTACATTGATCGCGACAAGCTTGAGGACAGAGAGGTTATGCACTCAAGTCTGGTGACAAGTGACGGAATGCCTATTTTCTGCCGCGAAGAGCTTCCTATCATTGAGGTTGAAGAAGATCTCGGCGCAGATTGCTACGATATAGCTAATCTTGACGTTTACACTCAGCTTTATAATGCAATAATGTTAGGCAAGCCTCTTGAAGTTACACCTGAGAAGGCTGCTATGGTTGTCAATATTATTGATACCTGCCATGCAATGAATCCGCTTCCGCTTATTTACAGCGAAGAATAAGAAGTAGAGAATAGAAATATGAAAATATTATTTTACGGATTCGGACACGGACATATTTATAGCCTTTATCAAAAAGCAGCGGCAGATCCCGAGATCGAAATTGCAGCTTGTATAGAAGAAGACGACGAGATGGCCACCGGTGCTGAAGAGGCGCTCGGAATTAAGATCCTTCGCGGCGGATATGATGAGTGGCTTGCGACAGACATTGACGCTGTTGCGATCGGCAAGGCGTTTACACTTCGCGGCGAGGCTGCAATCAAGGCACTTCGTGCCGGAAAGCACGTTATCGCAGACAAGCCTCTCTGTACAAAACTCAGTGAGATCGACGAGATAGAAAAGCTGTCCTCGCAGAACGGACTTCAGGTCGCTTGTATGCTTGATCTCAGATATCAGCCTCAGGCTTTGCGAGCTACAGAGCTGATGCGCGAGCTCGGGGAAGTGAGAAATATCACCTTCACAGGCCAGCATTTCCTGTGCCTGCAGTACAGACAGAAGTGGTATTTCAACGGATTCCAGGGCGGAACTATCAACGATATCGCTATCCACGGCGTAGACCTTGTGCGTATTCTTACAGGGCACGAATTTGAGAAAACCAACTTTGCACGCACCTGGAATGCTTACGCCGGAGAGTATCCCGATTTTAATGATTGTGCTGTTTTCGCCGCACAGCTTGACAACGGATGTCAGGTAATGGCAGATATTTCATATTCAGCTCCCGCAATGGTCGGATGTATGGACACCTATTGGAATTTCAAATTCTGGTGCGAAAAGGGTATGCTGACTTTCTGCTTTAACAAGCCGGGTGTTACCGTTTACAAAATGGACGGACAAGAGCCCGAATATTTCGACGGAATAGAGAGCGGTACGGATTATCTTTGTGATTTTAAGAAATCTATCGCTGACGGCGGAGATTCTATAACCAAAAGTGTTATTGCATCTGCCCGTTCTGTTCTTCTTATCCAGCATGAAGCTGACAAATAAAATTTAATCATATGTGAGACTGCTGTCGAGGCGTTATTTGTTTCGGCGGCGGTCTTTTTTGTGATAATTTATTATTCTTGTGACGTTTATAAAGCGTATTGACTTTTGCCGAAAATGTGTTATACTATAAAAAAACAGATCATTATGGGGGACATATGAACGAGACAGCTAAGCTTTTCTATGATATTGGCGAACCCTTTGCGGCGGGGTTATTCGAAGAAGCTGATCGTGGATATTTTTATCGTTATTCTCTTGCATACGCGCGTTATTTTGAGCACCTCAGCCCTGCGAAATATGAGGGAGAATCTTTGTATCCGTGCGGAAATAAATTCTTTTCAGATTGTGCTATGGTGCCTTGTTTTGCGAGAACTTACAAATTAGATTTAGATAAAATGTCACGGAAAAGTGAAAAGGCACGCGAGATAATAGACAAGTTCTGTGCTGAAAGCAAAAGCCCGAAGCTTTGGATCCATTCAACGCCGAACTACAAAAGGATCGTGCGTGAAGGACTTGACTCATACAGAGAACGAGTAGAAAAACAATGTGACGACGATTTCAGAGAAGGGCTTCTTGCTCTTCTCGACGGAATGAAGAATTACATAGACCGAAGTGTTTCGTATCTGCGCGAAGTGGGTGCGCCCGCAGAGCTGATCAATGCGCTCGAGAAGGTTCCGTTTGCTCCTGCTGAGACGTATTATGAGGGACTTGTCGCTTGGAATATGATAGCATATTTTGATGGAATGGATAACCTCGGATGCCTCGATGATGGACTAATTCACCTTTACAGAGGCGAGGATATGACAGATGTTATCGGACGGTTGTTCGATAACATAAACGAGGTTGGGAACTGGTCGTGTACTGTAGGACCGAATTATAACGAAATTACGTCTCAGGCACTCAGGGCGATCAGGGGCAGACGACGTCCTATGCTTGAGCTTATGGTCACAGACGATCTTTCCGATGAATTGTGGAATTTGGCGATAGAGAATCTGCGCTCCGGATGCAGTAATCCTTCATTTTATAATATAAGAAAAATACAAAAAATGCTGAAAGAGCATTTTCCGCGAATGACGGACGAGGAGCTTGATTTGTTCTGCGGATGCGGATGTACAGAGACCACATTACAGGGACTTACCCGTGCGGGAGGAACTGACGGGGACATACCCCTTACAACAGTATTCCGCGAATATATGCTTGAGATGCTCCCGAGGGCAGTTTCATTCGACGAATTCTACGATGGATTTTGCAGGGAAGCTGAAGATAAGATAAATCAGCATATCGACAAGGTGTGCGGATGGTATATTTATCTCTCTGAATATGTCCCGTCACCTATGCGGACATTGTTTACCGATGATTGCATTGACAAAGGTAAGGATTTTAACGCAGGCGGTGCAAGATACACATGGACAATGTCATCCGAGAGTGGACTTATAAATGTTATCGACTCTCTCCTTGCGGTACGTGAGCTTGTTTACAGAAAAAAGCAGTTCTCAGCGGAAGAGTTTATCACTCTTCTTGACAATGAGGATGAGGCGTTTTTTATGATGCTGAAAACGTGTCCTTGCTTCGGACGGGACGATCCCGATGCAGATGACTTAGCTGCAGATCTTGCAGGCAGGCTGTTCACGGTATTCCGCAAAAGACCGCCGTATAAATTTATTGATGCCTTTACATTGACTGAGCACCAGTTCAACCGATACGGGTATGTGGCTGAGAATCTCGGTCCTACTCCCGACGGACGCCGCTTCGGTGATCCGACGTGCGATTCCGTTGCCGCGATCCGCGGAAAAGCGATATACGGTCCTACCGCGATGCTCAAGAGTGCGGCTAAGCTTCCACAGCATCTTGTTGATGGGATCACTGTTATAAATCTTACGCTTCAGAAATCATTTTCAGCCGAAGTTCTTCGTTCTCTCGTTGAAAGCTATTTCAAGCTTGGCGGAGTACAG
This sequence comes from Oscillospiraceae bacterium, assembly GCA_015063455.1. Taxonomy (GTDB): domain Bacteria; phylum Bacillota; class Clostridia; order Oscillospirales; family CAG-272; genus UMGS1696. Next base: position 2,394 of record SVUC01000079.1, on the reverse strand, counting down.
GTGCAGGTAACGTGCACGGATGCCGGAGAGCTGATGGATGCACTTGAACACCCTGAAAAGCACGAGGACTTGATAGTCCGCGTTGGCGGATATTCTGAATATTTCAATAATCTGTCAGACGTTCTGAAAAAAGCGGTGATTGAGAGAAATATTCACGAGGTTTAATAATAAAACAAAAAATGCTGCCCATACCGGATGACCAATATGGCAGCATTTTTTATTGAAAGTGCCTGTGAGAGCGGCGATGCCGTCAGAGTAAAGAACAGTATCCTTTTATGACGTATGAGAAATTTGACAGTTACGATCATATATATGACATCTTCCTGTAAAAAAAGATGATTTTTTTATTCACAATTAGTGTGTGACGGATTTTAACCTTGTTTTTCTCTCTGTTGGATAAATATACCAAAAAGTCTATGTCACATCTGTGCTTTGAATGTTAAAAAGAGCCAAAAAATACAAAAATCTTTTTATTTTATACCCGTTGATAATTTCAAATCGGTAAAGTAAAGTGGATAATTAATTAAGAAATATGGTTGACAATCGGCAGTTTATGTGATATAATCAATACGTCCATATATTCATAAGGCCTTTTTGTGCAATTATGCGGGTTCTGGCATAAAATTGTAATGAAAAATGTCTTATGAATAATGAAACAAAATATATTTTCACAATTTGGAGGAAATCATTATGAACAGGAATCTCAAATCCATACTTTCCGTGGCTTTGTGTCTTGTACTTGTTGTATCATCCTTCGTTGCTTGTAAAAAGAACGAGATCCCGGATGCAGACCTCAAGCAGGCTGAATACAACACAACCACAAAAGTAATGCCCAGCAACTGGAATGAGTTCACCTATGCAGACAACAATGATACTCAGATCATGAGTTACATTGGCTCCTCATTCTTTGAATACGACTATAAGTTCGAGAATGACAATAAGTTCAACAAGGACGGCACAATCAACAAGAACGCAATCGTTCCCGGCGCATACACAACAAACTACTCCGCAGCTACTAAGCTCGAAGACGTAACATCCACAGTTGACGCTAAGTGGGGCTACACTGACGAACAGAAGGCAGAAGGTGGCTACGCTTGGAAGATCACTCTCCGTGATGACCTTAAGTGGGATGATGGCACAGCTATCAAGGCAGCTGACTTTGTATACTCTATGCAGCAGCTTCTCGACCCCGCTTTCATGAACTTCCGTGCTAACACTTACTATGATACTCTTATGATCAAGAACTCTAAGGCATACTTCTTCCAGAACCAGGAAGGTACCTACGAGGGTGTTGGCAGCCTTGGCTATGCAAGCATCGCAGATGCTATTGCTGATGGCAAGACAATTTATATGGATTCTCAGTTCTTCTGGGGTACAAACAGCACATATGTTGACGAAAACGGTAATCCCTGTCCTCAGTGGCTCGCTATTGATGATGCTACCGTTTATACCGGTGAGTATGAAGGTCAGCCTGACCCGATCTCCGGTGCGGACCTTTGGGCTAACTACGCAGGATACGTTGAAGTTGGTGCTCAGTATGCACAGTACGCAGCTATCTACGTTGAAAACGAAAACACTGATGTAGCATGGGATACAGTTGGTATCTACTCCATCGACGATGAAAACGCAATCGTTCTCTGCCTCGACAGAGCATACGAATTCGTTAAGGAAGACGGCAGCCTCTCCGTTTGGGCTCCTTACTACTTCTCCAGCCTCCCTGTAGTTCACAAGGCTAAGTACGAAGCTTCCAAGATCGCTCCCGCTGACGGTGCAACTCTCTGGACTTCTAACTACAACTCTTCTCTCGAAACAACAGCAAGCTGGGGTCCCTTCAAGCTCGCTGAATTCGAAGCAGGTTCTCACTACAAGCTCGTTAAGAACGACAACTGGTACGGTTGGAACCTCGACCAGTACAAGAACCAGTATAACATCACAGCTATCAACTGCCGTAAGGTTGAAGAAGACTCTACAAGATGGATGGGCTTCCTTAACGGTTCTTACGACGATGCAGTTCTTGATACAGACAATGTAGCTGATTACCTCGACTCCAAGTATGTATACTTCACATCTACCTCCACAGGTACATTCGGTATGCAGCTTTACTCCAACCTCAGCGTTCTTAAGGAAAGCGAAAATAACAACGGTATTCTCGCAATCCAGGAATTCAGACACGCCCTCAACCTCGGTCTCAACAGAAGTGACATCGTTGAAAAGATCTGGCCCGGTTCATCAGTTCCTTGCTTCGGTCTCCTTAACGTTGCTTACTACTATGATATCGAAAACTCTCCTGAACTCGAAGACGCTGGTCAGTATCGTAACACCACAATCGCAAAAGAGGGTATCCTCCGTGCATACGGCTTCGAACAGAATGCTGACGGCAAGTGGTCCAGCGGC
>SVUC01000078.1 GCA_015063455.1 Oscillospiraceae bacterium | reverse complement strand
AGCTTGTCTCAAACGGATTTGATCCCATAGGTGAAAGAACAGCACCGTGAGAGACAAGCTCCTCGTAAAGTGGAGAGAGAGGTCTCTCGGGAAGACGTCCGCTGAGGTGAAATTTCGCTCTGATTCTGAGAGCACAGACTGCAGGAAGAAGAAAACGGAACGTAGAACCCGATTCTCCGCAGTCAAGTTCAGCATTGTCGTTTGGTGAGGATATCGGCTGAACTCGGAATTTTTCACCGTCGTAGTCGATTTTTGCACCGAGAGAAGAAAGACAGCGTGCAGTTGCATCTATGTCGTCGTTTGTTTTTGTGCATCTGATCGTGGTTGGTTTGTCAGAAAGTGCAGCACAGATCAAAAGACGATGTACGTGCGATTTTGAAGGAATTGCCTCAATAACTCCTGACGGTGTCGGTGTCGATAGAATGGTTTTCATAATTGTCCTAAAAATTTATGTATTGTTATTCGGCTACTCCTTCGCGGATCATCTCAAGAATAACATCCTTGGGATATCCGATCAGGTCAGATTTACCGATTTCTCTCGGAATAACGAGAGTAATGTTGTTTCCACGCATTTTCTTATCGTGAAGAGCAGCATCAAAAATATCTATATCCGAGAACTTATTGTAAAGAAACGGATCAAGTCCGTATTTGACTAAAAGTTTGTCAAGGATAGGGAGCACATCTTTGCGGCATAGACCGCGTTTGATAGCTGCCTTTGTGATCATATGCATTCCTGACGCTACAGCGTGTCCGTGATGGATCGTGTAATCTGACAACACTTCAATCGCGTGACCGAATGTGTGACCGAGATTAAGCTTTTGTCTTTCGCCGTGATCAAACGGATCGCGTGAGACAATGTCTCTTTTGTCGCTGACGCACATCGAAATAATCTTTTCGATTTTGTCTGAGATATCACCGGAAAGCATAGAGAACAGATCAGAGTTTCCGAGAAGTCCGGTTTTGATAACTTCAGCCATACCGTCTGAATAGTATTCGCTCGGCAATGTTGAGAGTGTTGTCGGGTCACAGAGAACGAAAGAAGGCTCGTGGAATGCGCCTACAAGATTTTTTCCTGTCGATAAATCAACTGCAGTTTTGCCGCCGACAGATGAATCCACCATCGAGAGAAGAGAAGTCGGTATGCCAACGTACTTGATCCCGCGCAGATATACAGCAGATGCAAAGCCTGCCATATCACCCGTAACACCTCCGCCGAGTGCGACTACAAGATCGGTTCTTGTGAGCTTTTCCTCGGAAAGATGTTCAAGAATTGCAGAAAAAGTTGTGAGATTCTTAGATTCTTCACCGTGTGGGAAGATAAAATCTTTTGCGACATCAAATCCTGCACCTGCAAGACTGCCCCTCAGAATCTCAGCATATAACGGATGAACATTGTCATCTGAGACAACTACAGCACGGCAAGGCTTGATTCGCTTGGCGATTTCTTCACCCGCTGATTTCAGTGAGCCATTCTCAATTAATATTTCATATTTACCAGTATCAATTATCATAACAGACCTCAGCCGTCAGCTCTTTCCTTTGCCTCGCGTCCTTCCTTGAGAAGTCTTTCAAGTGTAGCAGCGTCTTCGTTTTCCATAGCCTTTTTGTATTCTGTAAGTGAGTTGATTATAAGATCGATCTCTCCGCAGAGATTATCACGGTTATCCATAAAAAGCTCGGTCCACATTTTTTCGTTGAGCCAAGCAACTCTCGTGAGATCCTTGTAACTTCCGGCTGAAATACCTCTGTGACGCTGGGCAACGGGGCTTTTTACATAAGCGTTAGATACAACGTGAGCAAGCTGAGATGTAAATGCAATTTCTCGGTCGTGCTTCTCTGCGGTTGTAATAGTAAAATGATTGAATCCTGCGGGTCTGAGGAGTTTTTCAATCTTGTCGAAGAGGGAAATATCGTCAAACCGAGGGGGGACAATTACCATTGTCTCGTCTCGGAACATATCTGAGCGTGAATTCTTGATTCCGGAAAGGTGATGACCGGCCATAGGGTGACCACCTACAAATGTGAATCCGTATTTTTCAGCTATAGCAAAGCCTTTTTCACAAACTGTTCTTTTGGTACCGCAAAGGTCGATAACAAATGTGTTTTCAGAAATCTTTGAAGCGTTATTTTCAAGCCATTCAACTGCCGCGCCGGGAGTGATCGCAATGAGAATAAGGTCACACTCACCGATGTTGTCATCAGTCAGCTTTTCATCAATGATGTCTGCAAGAGATGCCCAACCGAGAGTTACATCATCTTTATCTGCACCGAGAATGTAGTGACCTGATGCCTTGTAAGCCTTTGCGATAGATCCGCCGATAAGACCGAGACCGATTATTGCTGTTTTCATTTGATATACCTCGCTTATTTTGTGGCCTTAACTGCATCAATAATGCAGGATACGGATTTCATTACATCGTCAAACTGTTCAGGCGTGAGGGACTGAGGACCATCGCAGAGAGCGGCCTTGGGATTGTTGTGTACTTCGATCATAAGACCGTTTGCACCTGCGGCAGCTGCAGCAAGAGCCATAGGCTTAACAAGACGAGAAACGCCTGTTGCGTGGCTTGGGTCGACAATTACAGGAAGATGTGAAAGTTCATGAAGCATCGGAACTGCGGATATATCAAGAGTATTTCTTGTGTATGTTTCGAACGTACGTACACCGCGTTCGCAGAGAATGATGTTTTCGTTTCCGCCCGCCATAATGTATTCCGCGCTCATAAGAAGCTCTTTGAGTGTGTTTGCAAGACCTCTCTTGAGGAGAATAGGCTTCCGAGTTTTTCCGAGCTCCTTGAGAAGCTCAAAGTTCTGCATATTACGTGCACCAACCTGAATAACGTCGACATCTTCAAAGAGCGGAAGATGAGTTGCGCTCATGATTTCAGTAACAATCGGGAGTCCGGTTTCTTTCTTAGCTTCAAGAAGAAGCTCAATTCCGTCTGCACGTAGTCCCTGGAAGTCGTAGGGAGATGTACGGGGCTTGAAAGCACCGCCGCGAAGCATTGTAGCCCCCGATGCTTTAACTGCGCGGGCAACCTCGAGGATCTGTTCTTCCGATTCGATAGAGCAGGGGCCTGCCATAACTGCGAAAATATCTCCGCCGACAGTAGTTTTTCCGGAAATATCAATTACAGAATCATCAGGGTGGAATTTACGGTTTGCACTCTTGAAGGGATCTGAAATTCTTTTTACAGATTCTACGATATCAAGACCGTGGATCATTTCCTCGTCAAGCTTCATTGTGTCGCCGATAAGTCCGATAACAGTTTGAAAGTCGCCGTGGAAGAGATGTGTTCCGATACCCTGTGAACGAATCCAATCACAGAAATTTTCTATTTGTCTTTCAGTTGTTCCGTTTTTTACTACTACGATCATTTTTTGTTCCTCTTTCTTATGTTAAATATTTATATTAATCAAATAATTCAAGATCAGAAATGTACGCAAAAAAACGGAGCGTTCAGTGTTAATACTGAAAACCCCGCTTCTATATTTTGTGATATAAAAACTTAATTGCCAGCAAAAACACTCTTACTTCATTTTAATAAATGTAAAGTAAGAGTAATAATATGCAAAATTAGCAACTACGTTAATCATTGTACTTTTCCTATCATAAGTTTGTCTTGATGTTGTTATTTTAGCACAAGGGATATGGTTTGTCAATAGGTTTAGAGAATTTTTTTTGATATTTTTGCATAAATATTACTTGAAAAGGCTGTTTTTCAAATAATTACTCACACATATAGAGGTAATATATAACATTTTTTCTTTTGCATCACGGAATTCACTTGAATTCTACATATAAATATGTTAATATGTTAATATAAATATTAACTTGAATGGGTATAGTATGAGAAGCAGCACTGATAAAATTGAAACTAATATTCTTGATAAAGATATATCCTTTATAAAAGGTGTCGGTGAGGCACGTAAGAAAGCACTTGTGAAAATGGGAATTGAAACAGTTGGAGATATTCTCAGATGTTATCCCCGTGCCTATCAGAATAGGGGGGATACGCTCACTCTCTATGAAATTAAAGAAAAACTGATTGAGGGTGAATCGGGACCGTTTTCGTCAATTCTCACGATTTCATCTGAGCCGACCGTTAAGATGATCCGCCGTGGGATGACTATAATGAAGCTTCGTGCATTTGATGAAACGGGATCTGTTGAGATAACGTATTTTAACCAACCTTATCTTAAGGATACGATGCACACGGGATCTATGTTCAGATTTTTTGGGAAATTCGGACAAGATCATTCACGTCTCACACTCACATCCCCGATCAGTGAACCATACTATGAAGGTTCCGTTCTGCCGGATATCGTACCTGTTTATCCTCTTACATCGGGTCTGACACAAAAGTTTATGAAAAACACCGTCATTGAGGCATTGAATATGGCTTACGGGGAACTGCACGAATATTTGCCTCACGATGCCCTTGAGGAACTTAAACTTCCGACCTACTCATATACTCTTGAGAATATCCACAGACCGTCTACCATATCAGCAATGGAGAACGCGAAACGCCGACTTGTTTTTGAGGAATTGTACTTTATGTTTCTCTCAATGGCGATCAGCGGAGGAAAAGCCAAGTGTTCAAATACAATAAAGCATAAAACTGTTCCGATGAACGAATTCCTCAGTGCAATTCCGTTTGAGCTCACAAACGCACAGAAGAGATCAATAGATGAGATACGCGCTGATATGTCGGGTGATTTTATGATGAATCGAATCGTCACCGGAGACGTCGGAAGCGGAAAAACAATAGTTGCCGCAGCGGCAATGTACGCTTCTGTCAGAAACGGGTATCGCGCCGCACTTATGGTTCCTACAGAAATTTTAGCCGTACAACATTTTGAGGATCTCAGCGAGTTGTTCGGAAAACTCGGAATCAGATGTGCACTTCTTACAGGTTCAACGAAAAAGAGAGAACGGGATATGATACTCGGAGGACTGTCAGATCAGCTCCTCTTTGAAAACGAGAAGAAGATCGACATTGTCATTGGAACACACGCACTGATATCTGAAGGGGTTAATATTGACAGCCTCGGGCTTGCAGTGATTGATGAACAGCACCGCTTCGGCGTAATGCAGAGAGCAGCACTTTTTGAAAAAGCCGAAAATGTACATTGTCTTGTAATGAGCGCGACTCCTATCCCTCGAACCCTCACTCTCGCCGCGTACGGAAGTATTGATGTTTCAAGAATTGACGAGCTTCCTAAGGGCCGACAGAAAATCGACACATTTATCGTAAATGAAGGATATCGCGAACGCCTTAATTCGTTTATTCGAAAACAGAAGGAAGAAGGACACCAGACATATGTTGTTTGCCCTGCAGTAGATGAAGCTGAGGAAAAAGGAAATGATAACGCAGAGGAAGCCGCAAACTTGCCGTTTATAGACCTCGTTATAGATGATTCAGTGCCACTCAAAGCGGCAACCGTTTTTGCGGACTATCTTGCAACGGAGCTGCCCGATCTTTCAGTTACATTTGTACACGGAAAGATGAAGCCTGCCGAAAAAGATAGAGTTATGTCAGAGTTTGTCTCGGGTAAGATCGACGTTCTCGTATCTACAACTGTTATTGAGGTTGGTGTCAACGTACCAAACGCAACATTGATGATAGTTGAGAATGCAGAACGTTTTGGTCTTTCACAGCTTCATCAGCTTAGAGGACGTGTCGGACGAGGCAAGCATAAATCATATTTTATTCTAGTGTCAGATACGAAGAAACCCGATGCTCAGAACAGACTCCGCGCTGTAAAAAACACTACCGATGGGTTTGAGATTGCCGAATATGACCTTGAAATGCGCGGTCCCGGAGACTTTTTCAATGAAAGCGGTGTTATAAGACAGCACGGACAGATGAACTTTAAGCTTGCCGCAACCTGCCGAGATACCAATTTAATTAATCGAGCTTCATATTATGCTAAAAGATCAGCACAGGATGACCCCGACCTTTCAAATGATAAGAATAAGCAGATCAAAGCTCGTCTTGACTACTATAAAAGAAAAAGTGACAAAGTTACAAACTAAAAAATCCCGTATCTTCCTCTGTGGAATGATACGGGATTTCTGTGTTATCTTAGTTTAGAGCGTAAATCGTGATCTCTGAGCGAATTGTATATTTTTCGATCTGACAAATCCATCTTACACAGCGTGTAGTAATATTTCGCTGTGTTTTCGATGATTAAAGCTGTTTCGGAGGCTGATATGGGGTTCTTGCCAAGAATGACCGCACCGAATTTCGGAATAATGATAGCCGAATCTTTATACGAGCTCACCGATAACGGATCATAAGTGTCTGATATAACATCGTAAAGACTTTTATTCAGAGTAATAGGATCAGAGACGGGAATGATCTCACCTATATCACAGCGAACGTGGTTCTTAAAGGTCTTTATCGGGAGGGACGCATAAGCAAAAAGAGATACATAATATGATTTTAGATGTAGTACTGCACCTATATCCGAATACTTCCTGTATATTTTTGCGTGATCTGATAATTTTATTAAGGAATCAATTTGCAGATCAGATGAGTCAAACTCCGTCAGTGAGAACAACGAGTACACATCCGAAGAATACCCTTTGTGTTTTATATATACTTGAGAATCGGAGCGATCTGCCGCAGAAATTACAGCGTCGGAATAAGAAGAGAGCCTGCATCGCTCAAGAAGTAGGCAGGCTTCTTTGATTTGGTTAATAAACTCTGATCTCATCAGTCAATGAACTCAAATTCAATATCGTCTATGTGAACAAGATCTCCTTCTTCACAACCAGCTTCGCGCAGACGCTCGATGATTCCCGATTTGATAAGGGATCTCTCGAAGTACATCATAGATTCACGGTCATTGAAGTTGACACGTCCGACAAGAGCCTTGATCCACGCTCCTTCAAGGTGGAATGAAGCATCATCAGCTCTTGTGATCACAACATCATCAGCTCCGGAGGGAACTTCAATTTCATCTTCTGCAGAGATTTCCGACTCATAAACAAGGATTGGAGGAAGATCTCTGAGCATTGCTGAGATTTCATCAACAAGGGGCTTGAGTCCCATTTTCTGAGCTGCTGAAATGTACATTACTTTATATCCGCACTCAGCGCATCTCTTTTCAAGAGCAGCACATTCGTCGGAGAGCTCAGGAAGCTCGATGAATTCTTCTTCTGCATTTACAAGCATATCAGCCTTGTTCGCCACAACGATTCTCGGTCTTGAAGCAAGCTCGGGAGAAAATTTTTCAAGCTCAGATGAGATCGTCTCAAAATCGTCAACGGGCTCTCGGCCTTCCTGTCCTGATATGTCTACAACCTGAACGAGCATTCTGCATCTTTCAATGTGTCTGAGGAATGAGTGACCGAGTCCGAGACCTTCAGACGCACCTTCAATGAGTCCCGGGATATCAGCCATAACAAATCCGGCCTCTCCACCGGAGGAAACAACACCGAGATTTGGCTCAAGAGTTGTGAAATGATAATCGGCAATCTTGGGGCGTGCGGAAGACAACGCTGCAAGAAGTGAAGACTTTCCCGCAGAGGGAAGTCCCGCAAGTCCAACATCCGCTATCATCTTGAGCTCGAGAATAACTTCGCGCTCGTCTCCGGGAAGTCCTGCCTTTGCAAAACGGGGGATCTGTCTCGTTGGAGTTGCAAAGTGACGGTTACCCCAACCACCTCGACCACCTTTACAGAGAACGAAATCCTCATCCCCCGACATATCGTGAATTATCTTTCCACTTTCGACATCGCGAAGAAGAGTTCCTCTGGGGACGTAAACGATTACATCGCTTCCGTTAGCGCCGTGGAATTTTCCTCCTGCTCCGTCAGCACCGTTTTCAGCAATAAACTTTCTCTTGTATCTGAATGCAAGAAGCGTGTTTGCACCTTCATCGATACGGAAAATAACGTTACCGCCGTTACCACCGTCACCGCCGTCGGGACCACCTTTTGCAACATATTTTTCACGTCTGAAGGAAACAACACCATTACCGCCGTTTCCTGCTTTGACGTAAATTTTAATTTTATCTATAAACATTTTGATCTCCGTGAGGATTATTTTTTATTTATGAGCTCGTAGTGATTTGTTTTGTAGCTCTCAATACAATTTTCGATAATAGAAATTGCTTCGTTGAGATCACCAACCTCATCAACTGCCGTGTCTTTGTTCTCCAGTGATTTGTAAACCGAGAAGAAATGTCTCATCTCCTGGAAAACGTGGGAAGGAAGGCTATCGATAGTCTTGTAGTTGTTGTAATAAGGATCTGTGAAGGGGATCGCAATTATCTTTTCGTCAAATCGTCCGCCGTCCATCATTTTAATGACTCCTATCGGATAGCATTGCACAAGAGTAAGAGGGGCTATCTCTTCAGAACAAATTACAAGAACATCAAGCGGGTCGTCGTCGTCCGCGTAGGTAAGCGGAATGAAACCGTAGTTTGCAGGATAGTGCGTTGATGTGTGAAGAATTCTGTCCAGCTTCAAAAAGCCTGTACTCTTATCAAGCTCATATTTGATTTTTGAACCTTTTGTTATTTCAATTACAGCATAAAATGATTCGGGTGTGATTTTTTCAGGAGAAAAATCATGCCATATATTCATTGTAAAACCTCATTATCAGTAATATTTTCGTATTTATCAGCAGAACATTTCGCGTGCAAGATCGGCAAGTATACCGACACCGCGAACTATATCCTCATCTGACGGCATAGAGTAGTTGAGTCTGAATGAATCGGAGGGAGCTTCTGTGTCACAGTTGAATGCAGTACCGGGCACAACGGCAACCTTGCGTTCGAGAGCTTTCTTAATAAACTCAGCAGAGCTTGTTCCGTTCGGCAGCGTACACCACAGGAAAAGTCCGCCCTCGGGACGTGTGAATTTGATGCAGTCAGGCATATTCTTTTCAAGTTCAGATACCATAAGATCACACTTTGACTTGTAGAGTGCGCGGATTTTCATAATGTGAGCGTCGAGATCCTTTTCTGTCATGTAACGGTAGCAGAGCATCTGGAAGAAAACATTTGTGTGAACATCTTCTACCTGCTTTGCAACAACCATTTTTGAAATGATCTCATCAGGACCGCAAACATATCCGATTCTCATACCTGCAGAGAGGATCTTTGAGAAAGAGGAACAATAGATCACAAGACCTTCTGTGTCAAATGACTTGTAGGTCGGCACGTTTTCACCCGCAAAACGAAGCTCACCGTAGGGGTTGTCCTCAAGAATTACGATCTCGTATTTTTTAGCAAGCTCGTAAACCTTTTTGCGATTTTCAAGAGTTGATGTAATTCCTGCGGGGTTGTGGAATGTCGGAATGAGATAGAGAAGCTTTGCATTTGGATTTGCAATGAGAGCTTCTTCGAGCTTCACGGTGTCGATACCGTCATCAGCGAGAGGAACGCCGACAAGCTTTGCGCCGTTTGAACGGAATGCGTTGAGAGCGCCGATGAATGAGGGATTTTCACAGATAACAACGTCACCTTCATTGCAAAGCGCCTTACAAGCAAGTTCAATACCTTGCTGACCGCCGGTCGTAATAATTGTTGTGTCGTTTTCAGAACCGATCCCGAACTTTTCCTTCATTCTTTCTGCAACAGCACGGCGAAGGGGCGGATACCCTTCGGTGATGTTATACTGCAGAGCAGCAGTAGAATCATTGGCAAAAATGTCAGCGGAAAGCTCGGCAAGCTGTTCTGCGGGGAAAGAAAGAGGGGAAGGATTTCCGGCAGCAAAGCTAATGATCGTCGGATCGCTGAGAGATTTGAATATTTCGCGGATAGCGGACGGCTTGAGTGCCGCAAGTTTATCAGAAATTTTGTATTCCATAATTGTACCTGCCTGTTGTTTTTGTTGTTAATTAATAATATATTATTCTACCATAAATATGAAAAAAATACAATAGCATTTACGTAAAGATTCAACTTGGAAATTACGTTTTTGATAGCATTTTTGATTAACTTTGAAAGATTGTTGCTCTTTCCACTCGAAAAATAGCAGTTACCCACTTGAATATTCCAAAGAAATTTGCTATACTAATAAACGGTAATTATTTATAATTTACTCTTCAAAAAGGAAGTGGTCATATGCGGTATAAAGATTATACCGATACAGATAGATTTTTGGTGACATTTTCAAGGATTATCTACACAGAATAAAAACCGAAAGGAACACATAAATCATGGAAACATTTACAAACAATGACAAGAGAACAAATTATTGCGGTACTCTTAACTCATCAAATATTGGTGAAAAGGTTACCGTAACAGGTTGGTGTCAGAGACAGCGTGACCTCGGCAGCCTTATTTTCATCGACCTCAGAGACAGAACGGGTATCGTTCAGCTCGCATTTGACGAGGGTACTGACCGCGAGATCTTCGATAAAGCATTCGGCGTTCGCGCTGAATATGTACTTTCCGCAACAGGTACTGTACGTTCCAGAGGAGAATCTGCAATTAACAAGAATCTTCCCACAGGTGAGATCGAGATCTACGTAGAATCTCTCAAGATCCTTACTGCTGCTCAGACTCCTCCTTTCGCAATCGTTGAAAACAGTGACGTAAAGCCTGAACTCAGACTCAAGCACCGTTACCTCGACCTCAGACGTCCCGATCTTCAGAGAAATATTATCGCTCGTTCCGAGATCGTAAAGATCACAAGAAATTATTTTGCTGATAACGGATTCATCGACATCGAGACACCTTGCCTCGTTAAGCCCACACCCGAAGGAGCAAGAGACTACCTCGTTCCCAGCCGAGTTCATCCCGGTAACTTCTATGCACTTCCGCAGTCTCCCCAGCTTTATAAGCAGCTTCTTATGTACTCAGGCTTCGACAGATATATTCAGATCGCTCGCTGCTTCAGAGATGAAGACCTCAGAGCAGACCGTCAGCCCGAGTTCACTCAGATCGACCTTGAAATGTCGTTCGCAAATGAAGAAGATATCATTGCTATGAACGAAGGTTACCTCAAGTGCCTCTTCGATAACTTTATGCATCAGCCTCTCGAGATCCCCTTCAAGAGAATGACTTGGCACGAAGCTATGAACCGTTATGGTTCCGATAAGCCGGATACACGTTTCGGTATGGAGCTTTGCGATATCTCCGATCTCGTAAAAGACAGCGCATTCTCTGTATTCTCAGGTGCTGTTGCAGACGGCGGCTCTGTTCGTGGTATTACTGTTGAGGGTGGAGCTAAGATGACTCGTAAGGAGATCGACGCACTTACTGAGTTTGTTAAGACATACGGTGCAAAGGGACTTGCATGGTATAAGAACACAGAGGGCGCTCCCACATCATCTTTCGCAAAATTCATGACAGAAGATGAGATCAAGGCGATTCTAGATAAAATGAACGTTAAGAATGGCGATCTCGCACTTATCGTTGCGGCGAAGAATAAGGTTGTATATGATTCACTCGGA
>SVUC01000077.1 GCA_015063455.1 Oscillospiraceae bacterium | reverse complement strand
GAAAAAAACGAATGCCCAATCTGCGGTACGACACTGACTTATGAGCCGACAGTAAATGCTGAAAAAGAGCAAATAATATTCAATAAGTATTATTGGATATATTTTGTAAAAACAACTTGGTTTTCGCTTTTATGTTCAATCGTGTGTATTGTTCGAGTGGCGATAGTAAGACCACAAATATCACCGCTGTTGCTAGGAATGGTAGGGCTTTTGCTGATTTCTATTGTGGTGTCTATCTTTCAACGCTATTTGCCCGATTTATTTCGCTGGAAATATAAACATCTTGGAGAAGATTATGCTCATTTCAAAATATCCATGTGGAAATATCTATGTGCAGCAATAGCGGTTTTGTTTTCATTCTTTGTATAATGAAAGGTACTGCCGCTCGATGAAAAAAGCCGTTGCAAAGCAGATAATGGGTGTTTTATAAAGTAAAACAAATTCCAATTTGTCGGTCTGTTAAGTTTTTCCTCATAGATATTTCAAAAAAAGTTTGAATCGCACACCGATACACAAAACGCCCGTTTTTACTGCATTTTCAATGGGTTTCTGTGACGAAGCCCGACACGGACGTGCATTCGCAGGTCTTCTTGAAAGATACTTCGGTAAATAATTAACTGAAAACAACATAAAATTAAGGGGCTGTTTTGCAACAGCCCTATTTTAATTTTTTGTGAACAATACAGGCGACCAATTGAAAAACAAGAAAAAAATGATATACTAGATATACTTTATATAGAGATATACTGAAAAACAGTTCAATAAAAAACACGACAGTGGTAGAGCTAAGTGACTGAGGAGAGGATAAATGAATACAACCATAAAAAAGCAAGGTATGTTTATACTTGGTGTTGCTATCTGCTTTGCAGTAGCCGTATTATCAATATTCGTAGAGCAATTCATTCCGGGTGAGTTGTTGGGTGCATCAATTATTGCTCTGTTTATGGGCACCATTATCAATAGTTTTTTTCATCCGAAATGGATACAACCCGCTCTTAAATTTACATCTAAGAAGATATTAAAAGTTGCAATCATTCTTTTGGGTGCATCGCTGTCCATTAATACAATCATGTCAGTTGGAAAAATGACATTTTTTGTAATGCTATTTACATTTGCTATGTGCTTTGGCGGTGGCTATTTTGTTCGCAAGATTTTCGGGTTGAATTGGAAACTTTCCAATCTGATTTCCGCAGGTACCGGCATTTGCGGTGGTTCTGCCATAGCAGCTATTGCCCCTGTAATTGATGCTGACGACAAAGATGTTGCTTTTGCTATGTCGTCCACCTTCTTGTTTGACATGATAATGGTCGCACTGTATCCTATCATGGGTAAATTATTGGGTATGACTGATATCGCCTATGGCATTTGGGCAGGAACATCGGTAAATGATACTGCCAGTGTTGTGGCCTCGGGATACGCATTCTCTGAGATCGCCGGCGATTTCGCGACAATGGTAAAATTAACTCGAACTATTGCAATCATTCCTACTGTCTTGGTTTTTGCGTACATAGGAACTCGTATAAAACAGAAAGAGTTGAAGACAGCAAATAATGGTCAAAAGGTAAATGTGGTAAAAATAATTCCTTGGTTTATTTGTGGTTTCCTGCTCTTGGCTATCTTGAACAGTGTCGGATGCATTCCGGCAGCTGTTTCAGGTATCATCAAAACAACAAGCAAATTTTTAATGGTTACTGCTTTGGCTGCCATTGGTTTGGGTACAAGCATAACTGATTTTAAGAACGCAGGATTTAAGCCAATGTTTTACGGAATCACAATTGACACCTTGGTAACATTAACTGCTTTGATTGTAATTTGGTGTATGGGACTTATGTAATAATATATAACATAATCAATTCAACCAATTCCAAAAGGTTGAATCGCACACCGTTACATCAAACATTTCCATTACCATTCTCAAAAAGATTTATGAATATTTTTAATGAAAATAATTCAATGAAAAGCAAAAAATCCGCTTGGAATCACAATTATGCTTATAATCAATGGGTTTCTGAAAAGATTGGAAAACGGAAACACATTCTTGATGTAGGATGTGGCGATGGGACACTCGTTCGATATTTGAGAAGTGTTGACAACGAAATTATTGGAATAGACATATCCGATTATTCAATACAAAAAGCCATCAAGGAAAATTCATATAGTAATGTTTCGTTTGTTCGAACATCTTTTGAAGATTTTCATACAGACAACGAAAGATTTGATGCAGTTGTTTTTATAGCATCTATTCATCATATGGATATGGTAAATGCTATTGATAAAGCAAAAAAACTGTTAGCAAAGAACGGTGTGTTGATCATTGTAGGACTTTCCAAGCCATCAAGTTTGTTTGACTGGATTGTGGAATTGGTAAGAATTATTCCAAGCAAAATAATCTCCTCAATCAAGAAAAATACAACCTCGGAAGAACTGGATATTGATGTATCGTATGATTTTCCTGCGATGGACGAAGTACGTAAGATTTGTAAGGAAAAGTTATGTGGATATACTCTCAGATACGGATTGCATTATAGATATTTGCTAACATGGGAAAACAATTGAACAAAACTACAAATCCCCTTTCGTCGTGCTTTTTGAGCAGAATTCTACTCAAAGACTTTTCTCGTTTGAATAAACAATACTTTCAGGCATCCGATCAGCAGTCGGGTGCTTTTTTAGTGTACAGATCATATGCTTCTGCAACAAAAAGCAGAGGTCGAGTTTGACACAGTCAATACTCAAACCTCTGCTCCTTATCTGTTCGAATTATTTGGATCGTTCAATCAAAAATGTGCTTCATAGTAATAGAAATTATTGCCAATCGGTTCTATATAGATGCGATTATCCCCATCTTCTTGCTGATATAAATAACCGTCGCCCTGCTCCACCATATGAGTTACATCAACATCGTCAGCAGAATAGAAAATTCCATAGTAATGCGTACTTGATCCGAGTCCTGACCCACCGCATTGAATCTCCACATACTCTTCAATTTCTGACACCTTTTGAACCCCGTTGATTTTCTCGACAGCGCTATAATCACCATTGCTCGCCGCCTGCAGAAAAGTATCTTCGTTCTTTTGGTACAAGGATATGATATCACTCTTATCAGTCAGGTTTCCGAAACATGACGCGAAAACAAAAGTCAAACACAACAGTATGCAAAACAATGTGATCTGCTTTTTCATACACTCACACTCCTTTGTCATTTTCTTCTTTTCCGAGCCGCTTTTTACATATTCAGTATATCACAAGTACACCTGTTTTTCAAGCATTATTAGTTGATACCCATATCTTTATTTGTCTTTTCTTTGATTCAAATATTCAACCAGGGTCTCCACCATTTTATAGTCAGACTCGGATAGTGATGCAATGGATTTTAATATTCCGCTAAGCTCTTTCTGAGATTTTTCACCTTTTAAAAAATAATCGGCGGACACGTCAAGACATAGGCAAAGATTACACAGGTTTTCGGGACGAATCGCTTTTTTGCCAAGTTCAATACACGAAACAGATTGCAAACTCAAATCCATTGCTTCCGTAAGCTGTTCCCGGGTCAAAAGCAACTCCTTACGCCGTTTGGATATTCTGTTTCCCATATCAACAAGAAACTGTTTACTTTCTATCAAATATGTCACCTCTCTTATTATAACTATTGTAATAATAACAAGCGAAAATTATAATCAACTATAGTTTTGTGTTGTTGACAAAATATAACCATAGTGGTATAATAAGACGAATACTTATATATTAAGCAAGGAGACATTTTTATTATGAAGAAAACTCTTTCAAGCATAATGGCATCCGTTCTTCTTCTGACTTCAGTGGTAATGCCCGTCAGTGCAGCTGATGAAGTTGTTGATGGCCCCGTTGTCGACGGACCCGTCGTCGAAGAACCCGTCGTGCCTGACGTCCCTGTTGAGCCCGAAGTACTCGACGGTGCTTCGCTCCTCGAAATGGCTGATATGTACCTCACATTTGAGGACGGCAGCATTGCCGATCTCACAGGAAATTATAATGTTTCCACAATGGACGAAAATTTCGGCACACCCGCCCCTGTATTTGCAGGTGGCAAATATGGTTCTGCGATCCAGACCTCAAGCAATTCATTCCTCACCGTTGAGGACCTTGAGTTAGGTTCTGATTCTTACACCATTTCAACTTGGTTCAACATCAGAAGCCACCGCAATGATCCTGTTCTATTCGGCAACAAAAACTGGAGCAGCGGTAGAAATCAGGGTATGGTAGTAGCTTATGACGGTTCAAACATCGTAGTAAATGCAGTTGCTAACAATGCCAGAGTTGATCAGAATATTTCTGCTTACAATGTACTGAACAACTGGATGTATTTAACTGTTGTTGTAGACAGAGAAGCAGGAACACAGACAGTTTATATTAACGGTTATTCACGCGGAAGTGAAGATATTTCTGCCTGGGAAGAAGAAAGCTTAGATTCCGGTTACTCCTTTAACATCGGCAACGATGGTACAGGTATGTATAATGGCGGAAATCTCACCGTACTTTTCGACGAATTTGCGTTCTTCAAGGCTGCATTAAGTGATGAAGAAGTTAAAAATCTATACAACTACACCCCCGCAACAAATGCAGGTCTTTTTGATAAGGTCTGCGATAAGATCGATGCGATTGCGATCAAGGGTGATTCTGTATACGACACTATGATCCGTTATGCAGGTGCGTGTATCGGTGCAACTTCCGAAACATATATTGCAGATGCAGAAGGCTTTGATCACATACTCAAAAAAGAGTTTGGACTTAACAGCGAAGATATAGAAAAGATCCGTGAATCCAAGTATCTTGAGTTTGATGCAGATTCCCAGATATATACAATCAGCTGTCCTCTTGCCGCAGAATCAATTCAGCCCGAGAGAGAATACTTCGGATATATCAAAAACGGAGACACTTATGACGTATACTATCGTCATATCACCTTCAAGTCCATTTATGATGTACTCGAAAAAGAGGGCAAAACTCTCGAGGACATTGTAGAAGATCCCGAAAATCTTCCGAATTATATCGTACATAACGGTATGGTATTCAGCGCTAACTACGGATATGCCACTATCGTATCACGTGACAACTTCGGTGTTGTATACACAGTCGAAAAGAACGGTTCTTCTGTTCGTGTGCTCTCCGTCAGAGAATATACGAAAGAAGATCTTGTCGACAAAACTCCTTTAATTTATCACGGACACGATATCGTTAATTTTGTACATACTGAAACACATGACACAAATGGTTATACAGAGTACATCTGCAAGTCTTGTCTTGACTATCAGATCAAGAATATAGTTCCTGCAGGTCACCACTGGGATTTCGGTACAGTCGTAAATAATCCTACCGAAACAGAAGCGGGTACAATTGTATACTACTGTTACAGCTGTGATGAAACAAGAACCGAAAAAGTTCCCGCCCTCGGATCTCTCACCACATATTTCTCAAATAGACTTGCGTGGCTTGACAGAGACGGCGGACTTATTTATCCGTGGTTTATCGTTGAACATGTCAGCGATTATTTCACAGATATGTCCAACTCCTATCTCAATCCAGCTTTAGTTCCCGCATGGGAATATGAATCTGTATTGAGAAAACACTTTGTGATTGACGACATCACTCTTTCACAGATCCGCAGCATCACAAGTTACAACAGCGAATCCGACACATATTCTCTCACATATTTAGGTGGTCGTGGTTATGGAACTTTGCACGACAGAGAGTATCTCGGATATATTGCAAACGAAGACGGCACTTATGATGTTTTCTTCAATCATATCAACATCAAGAGCCTTGATAAAGAGATAATCACTTCCCTCCTCGGTGAAGGTGCTTCGGACGGACCTGCATATCTCATGTATGACGGTGTTGTTTATGTCCATAGCCCTTACGGAACAGGTTACAATACCCGTGTTGGCATTGACAATTACGGTATGAAGTACACTGTTGAAATCAACGGCGACGTTATGCGTTTCATCTCTTCCGAAGCATATTCTGCAGAAGATCTTCCCGAAAAGTTTGATGATAACGGTTCTCACAAGCATACATACGATACCAAGGGTCTTATAAGACAGGGCTGCGACAAGGTAAGCTACGTTGTAAAAGCGTGCTCCTGCTGCACAGCACTTATCGAAAAGGAAATCCCCGCCGATCACTTCTGGGATATTGGAACTGTTACAGTTCAGCCCACCGAAACAGAGGGTGGAGAAATCGTATATACTTGCTCATCCTGCAAAGAAACAAGAACAGAAAAGCTCGAAGCTCTCGGCTCTTATGAAGCTCTCTTCAAAAACGTTGTAGGCGGATTTGATTACTTCAACGACGGTGATCTCTGGTCCAAAGCATACTATATGGCTAACACCGTTGCCAAGCATTACATTGATTACAGCAAGGTTAATGCCGAAAACGTAAAAAATGTAATATACGTTACCGCAGCAGAATATGAAGCTGTACTCGACAAATACTATAATGCTGACTTCGAAGTTCGTTACTATATCCGCAACTCCAGCCTGGTTGAGTATTATCCGTCAACTCAGACTTACGGTGTGAAGTACATCGGCGGTTTAGGTGGAATGCTCCCCGAAAGAGAATACGCAAGATATGCCGAAAACGAAGACGGAACATACTTTGTTTACTACCGTACTATTCCCTATCAGTACCTCGATGATGTTCTCGCTGCTGACGGCAAGACAATGGATGACGTTACAGTTGATGAAGCCGCAGGCACTGCAGAATACAATGGTGTAATTTATACCGGCTCACCCTCAGGATACATTACAATTCTCGAAAACGTCGACGAATCAGGTATCAAGTACAAGGTTGAATTCAACGGCGATGTTGTTCGCATCATCTCCTTTATCGCTTACGCTGAAGACCACACTCACAAGTGGACAAGCTGGACAGCTTCTGATACAGAAAACGTATATGAACGCAGCTGCGTTTGCGGTGCTCACGAAACATGGGAGATCCCCGCTGAAGAAAATGAAAAGCTCGAGGATGTAAACAAGTCAGATAACGAAGAAAACACCGCTGATGTCAAGCTCACAAACTCCGGATTCGAGCTCATCAACAACGTTCTGTCAGATGAAGAACAGTCCGCTATCGCATCAGGAGAATTGGATCCCGCTGACGTAAAGGTTGTACCCAAGTCTGAAATATATACTCCCGAAATGGTTGAACAAAAAGTAGACGAAGAGGTAAGAGAAAATATTCAGGAACAGATAGAGAATGTTATTTCCTCAACCGAAAACGCAGTTGAACGCGAAGTTGAAATTGTTTACTTGGATCTCAGTCTCGAAAAAGTAATCGGCGAAAATTCCGAAGGAATTCCTGTAACAAACACGAATGCAGCTGTCACATTCACTATTGATGTTCCTGCAGAAATTGCTGCTGAAAACCGTCAATACTTTATCGTTCGTTCCCATTATAACGCAGAAGACGACAAAATGGAGTATGATGTTCTTTATGATGAAGATGATGATCCTAATACCATAACCTTCTCAACTGACAGATTCTCCGTATACGCTCTCACTTACGCTGAAACAGAGCCTGAAATCGAAGAAGAAGTATTCTTTATTCCTCACTTCAGCTACATTAATATTGAAGACAGCGAGAACGGAAGCGTTAAGTCAAGAAGCAAGATTCAGATTCACGGTCTGAGAGTTGATCTTACAGTTAAGCCCGACGAAGGATACGAGCTTGAATCAATTACAGTAACAGTAAAGGGTACTAACAAGAAAGTAAAGGTTACGTTAAAGAACGGAAAGTACACTTTCATTATGCCGACATCAAACGTTGTTGTTGAAGCAAACTTCAAAGAAGCATAAGTCCCTGCAGCCACATACAAATGATTCCAAAAAAGAGGAACAGTCTAAGCTGTTCCTCTTTTGATTTGTCTGTTAAGCACCACTTTTATCGATCGTTATCCGAAGTATTGAGTCCCTTGAGTTTCTCAAACACCACAATATCCGTTCTGATAATTGTGATGGGTGAGACTGAAAGATACCCGTGAAGCGCGGCGTTCGTATCTATCTCATAATCGTGATCCTCTGTATACGCGCTGAATCCGTGCGCCATATACATATCGTTACCTTCGTGATGGAATTCGTCTGAATAGTAAGGCCCTCCCTGACGGGTTATGCGTATACCTTTTATCTCTGAAGGAATATTCACGTTGTAGAGTCCGTGTCTCTCGAGAAGCTTGTTTTTCTCAAAGAAATCGTACACCATATCCATTTTATCTACTGCAGATGCGTACCCTTCGGGAGATGTTGATATTGCAAGCCCGTTCACACCAAGACGGTATCCTTCAAAAACAGCACCGGCTGTTCCCGAATAAATAATATCGCTGCCGATATTGAGTCCGCGGTTGATACCCGAAATTATCAAGTCAAACTCTTTCTTCATACCAAGTATCGCGTATCTTACACAATCGGCAGGAGTGGAGTCAACAGAAATCACCTTAACACCGTCTTCAAGCTCAATCTCCTTCACCTCGAAGGATTTGTGAAACTCGATCCCGTGGCTCTTTCCGCTTTGCTCATATTTTGGCACAACAGC
This sequence comes from Oscillospiraceae bacterium, assembly GCA_015063455.1. Taxonomy (GTDB): domain Bacteria; phylum Bacillota; class Clostridia; order Oscillospirales; family CAG-272; genus UMGS1696. The sequence continues at coordinate 2,870 of SVUC01000077.1, read as the reverse complement.
CGTGACCTCGCCGTGCTTCCTGCACCACTTGATAAGGGGCACAAGTCCTTCGGCACGAAGTCCGTCATCGTTTGTAATAAGTATTCTCATAACCAGTCCTCGTGAGTTCTTTTGTATTCTTTTATCAGCGCGTCAGCGTCGGCAACAAGCGCATTCACTTCACGTCTGTTGAAGACGGTAGCCCCGCTTGCACAATCGTGACCGCCGCCGCGATATTTTTCAGCAATTCCGTTTACGTGCATAAGTCTCGAGCGCAAACGAACCCTGATGCTCTTTCCTTCTTCAGTTTCTTCTTCGATAAATGCGATCCAGCAAAGGCATCCCTTTATCGAATCCATAAGAGAAATGCAGGTGCATGCCTCTTCAAATGTCAGCCCGAATTTCTTCTGTGCCGCAAGAGTTATATACACATACGCAACCCCGCCCTCAGTGATCTTCATTTTATCGTAGACATATGATCTGAACTTCAGGCTTTCATAATCGGTTAAATAAAGATGTGAGAAAAGATCGTCCGTATCAATTCCGCAGTCAAGCATAGCCGCGGCACATCTGAGAGTATCTCCTGTTACAGAACGGAAGCGGAATCTGCCGGAATCTGTTACCATTCCCGTATAGATATACTTTGCCGCATCTGAATTGATCTTCAATTCATCCTGGAATGTCATATAGAATTCCGCGATCATCTCACACGCAGAGGATCTCTCCTCCTCAACCCAGACGTAATCACCGTACTGAGTATTGTCGTTCTCAATGTGGTGGTCGATCTTCACGACCTCGCGGCACAGCGTGTATTTCTGATTTGAAATACGGTTCTCTGTAGCGGTATCAATAACTATAGCGAGCGCATCGCTGTAGATCTCATCAGACACAGCTTCATCCTCAGCCCCGAGAAAATCGAGATAATCGGAATGATCGTCGTCTATAATATACACTTCCTTTTCGGGAAACGTACACCGTATGATCTCCTTGAGCCCTTTTGTCGAGCCAACGCAATCTCCGTCATTTCTCTTGTGACGAAACAGCATTATACGGTCATATTCCTTGATCTTATCGAGTATTGCTCTCTTTTTTTCTATATTCTTTTCAATATTCATCTCAACCACCAATAAGCTCTTCAAGCTCAGATATCATCTCTAAAGCTTCTTCTCTGTCCTTCAGCGTTGCACCGCTTGCTTTAGCGTGACCTCCTCCGCCGTGCTTTACCGCAATCGGATTGATGTTGTATTTGCTCGATCTTATCTCGCACAAAACACCGTCGTCTGCCTCAGTAAAGTTCACCCAAATATCTACACCGCGGATGTCTCCCATAGTATTTACCATTCCACGAGATATCGTGAATGTATCCTCACCTGTTGCACGTGCCTCGTCGAGAGTAGTATATATGTACGCCACATTCTTCTCTGAAAACTTTATCTTCATTACAAACTCTGCGCGAAGTCTGATACGGGAGAAATCGTCCGCATAAAGATTACGGTATATATCCTCCGTAGTGAATTTTCTCTCCATCAGGAAAGCTGCAATCTCAAAGGTCTTTGATGTGGTTGAATCATAACGGAATCTTCCCGAATCGGTGATCATACCTGTGTACAGTGATTTTGCGGCGAGCTGATTCACTGCCAAGCCGCACTTTCGAGCGAAATCCGCAACAAGTCCGCAGCAGCTTTCATAAGATGTATCGGTAAGCTCAACATCCGCAATCCTCTCGCAGAAAATGTGGTGATCCATACGCACTGTACGCTTCGCCGTTTTGTAGCGCGCATCACTTATCAATGATGACGCCGAAGTGTCAAGGATCACGGCGAGAGCACTCTCATACATCTCATCCGCAACCTCATCCATAACAGAGTCTTCAATAAAAGAGAATCTCTTAGATGAGTCTCCAACCGCGTAAACTTCTTTTTCGGGGAAGCTTTCGCGGATTATGTGCTTCAGTCCAATCTGAGATCCGAGTGCATCTCCGTCGGGATTTGAGTGACGGTGGATTATTATTCTGTCGTACGATCTGATCTCCTGTAAAATATTTTCAAACATTATTCTTTCCTCTTTATTTCAAATAATCAATCAAAATACCCTTTGTATTCAACTGTGTATTTTGCATCGGGGAACATATATCTGTGCAGATCAATAAAATAATCGTCTGTCATACTTGCGATGAAATCCACAACGATCTGATTCGGCTCCGTTGATTCGTACGGCACCGTGCGTTTATAGTATGATTTGTTTACATAATCTATATGATGCACAAAGATCGGTGAGTTCTTTTTACCTTCACGAAGATCGTCAAGAAGCTGACCGTATATCTCCTCCATCATCGGCTTTGCTGTAACATCAAGCTTTGCTCTTGTTGCGGCGGACTCGTAGATCATACAGTAATTGTCTCTCTTTGATTTCTGCAGAGCCTTGAAGTGTTTTTCATCGAGCTTGATGTAAGGCTTTCCGTAGCTGTTCTCAATAATGTTCACAACAAGATTATTAATGATCTCCGCATTGATCGATCCGATCTCTTCATTAACAAATGCGCTCTCCTCTACCATTCCGTATCTTGCAGCATCCTGCCTGTCCTTGCCGAGATAAGCGATTATATCGGAAATTCTGACCACTGCCCCCTCGAGAGTAGACGGGAGAATACGATTGGCGTTGAGTCTGCTTTCATAGCACGATTCGATTATTCTGTCAAACTCCTCAAAGCTGTCAAGCGGAACGGGGTAATACTCTTCAAGCTCGATCTCGCCGTTGTGACTGGCGATTCCGTTCAATGTCTGAAGACTAATGTTGTACGGAAAAATCTTATCAAGTACTCTGACAGAATGAATATTGTGGCAGAAATGACGTCCCGTATTTTTGAAATAAAGCTCGTCGAGATACCATTC
>SVUC01000076.1 GCA_015063455.1 Oscillospiraceae bacterium | reverse complement strand
AAAGGCGTATTTTTGCGGTATTTACGGCATTTTGTTCATAAACATAATGACACATGCTCGTATGAAGTGTAACGAAAAGTTATTACTTGAATATCGTACGAAACGGTACGCCATACTCCTAAGCGAAATGCCCCCGGTTCGATTCCGGGCAGGGACGCCAAAAAATGCCGAAATCGAAAGAAATCGGCATTTTTTATTATTCTTTTTGTTTAACCGGAGCTTATTTGCTCAAGCGCGATTTGTTTCAGCTCACGCTGTTTTTCACGTCCGGCAGAGAAAATCCTCGACCACGTCATTCAGGTGGACTACGTCCAGCTCCAAGCTGTTGCAGAGCTCAACGAGTGCTTCGACCGCTTCCCTGTCAGACGAAATGTCATTCACGGACGCAACGATTGTCGATGTTTGATCTGTCTCAGCGTCTGCGTATGCTGCAATTCCGTAGGCCACCCTGCGACTCTCGCCGATGACATACACCTCCTCCGACACACCGTATGTAATTCTCATACTGTTATCACCTCATTCTAAAATTTTTTCGAGCGCCTATCGACAGCGGCACTCCATATATATAGTCGGGAAAATTCCAAAATGTGACATTTAAATTTGAAATTTTTTCCAAAATATTTTTTTGCAGAAAAAAACCGTCAGTCTGAATCGACTAACGGTCCTAGTTATTTGTATTATTCACAGCAATCTATAAAACTTTGTCCTATTAGTGTGGTTTGTCTATCAGAACACTCTTCGCATATTTCCCACTCAAAAATCTCTTCCAAACAACGTGGTCTTGCATCACGTTCCTTGTGTGTAATAACAGTAACTATCTCTGTTTTATACGTGTGCCCAAAAAGTACACATTTCAACCCGTATGTTGTATGTTCAATATGTTCTCCATTTACAGATGCTATAATTATTTCTTTTTCAGCTTCGGTAAATATTGAATCTTCTTCAAATATAACTTCCTTTTCATAAGTAATATTTGAAGCGCTTACGGATAAACCTGCTAGCAAAAGAGATGAAGCCAAAATCATCCCTATTATAGATTTGATGTTCTTCATTTTTACTCTACCTTCTTTAATCCTTCTATTATATTAACCAGATAATCATAGTTTTTAACAGAAATATAATACGCTTTATTTTCAATAATCACTTCCGCAAGAATACAATCAGTATGTTCTATATAATACACATCATGTTCATTAACATTTATATGCCCATCAGCGCTATCTTCATATTTAACATCATCTTTTGATATTTCTTTATAGAAAAATGTTATATCGTCTGTAGAATACTTAAATATAATTTGCTCTTTTCCGTCTACCGTAACAACATTCACATGCTCAATATACACGTCCTCGGGCAGCCACGATGTGTAGTAGATATCCAGATTCTCCTGTTTTACGCACTCCTCGATGCTGTCATATTTGGTAGCCTCCCCGTTTCGTATGAACGTCATATTCTCATACTCAACAGGCTCGCCTATGACGCACGAGAGAATTTTGTCGCCAAGCTTGTCGATGAGGTCAAGCGCAGACATACCGGTGAATGCAGAAACAGTTGTCGGAATTCCTATCAAAACTATGATGATGCAGGCTGCTGTTGCAAGTTTTGACCATTTCTTTCTTAATTTGATTATTTTGTTTTGGCTTTTGTTGAATTCTGAATAGATCTTCTGTAAATTTTTGGTTCTTGCTTCAGGATTTGGTTTGTATTTTCCCTGCTCCATTTCATCCAAAAGTGCGTTACATTCGTCTATCAGATCCATATCCGGCTCATCTTTGAGCAATTCGGAATCAATTATTTTGTTTAAGTGCTGATAAAACAGCAATTTTTTCTTTGAGTTAGTAGCCATCCGGCTTACCTCCAATTTTTATGTAATACATTGGGTTCACCTCCTTATCCTATATTTACAACAACATCCTGTCATATATATAGTCGGAGAAAAATCGAAATGTGACATTTAAAAATAAAAAAATTTTCAAAAAAATTCGAAAATTATTTTTGTGACCTTATTATGCAGCCTCGATAGCCGTTTTCGTGCGACGGAATCGGTTAGTTTATGCTTTTTTGCTAACTCTTTGCAGCTTAATTTTGCGATATATCTGTCGTGGTAGAGCAGTCTGTCGTCGGGCGGCAGGTTCTCGAGAATAACTTCTACTGCCTCGTCAATTTCTTCCTCGCTCAGCTCCGCAAACTGATCGTAGATCAACGCGGGCTCGTCTTCTTCGAGGTCTTCGATCTCAACATCGCGGAGGTACTCTTTGTCTTTGTATGAATCTCTGTAGTGGTCGTCGACTTTATGTGCGGCGGTGCGGTAGAGCCACATTCGGACAGCGGATTTGCCTATCGTCTTAAACCGTTCGCTGAGGGCTAAAAATACCTCCTGGGTGATGTCCTCGGCGATCTGATCCGTCCGCACACGCCGTCGGCAGTATATGTATATTTCGTCGTAATATTCTTCGGTTATGGCTTGTAATTCATAATTTTCCATTATGCTGACAACACCTCTTTTTTTGTACAATTATCTATTGAGTGACAATTTTTTGTCCCTATGTTAATTATATTACAATATAATCAAAAAATCAACACATATCTTATTCTTTCTACAAAAACATTGTTTTTAACACTTTTCACGACAAAACACATCATTATTTGCTCCGTTTCGAGAAAATGGAGCTTTTTTTACATTCAATTGTGTAAAAAGCCACACATCAAACCTATCACAAATCAAAACCACCAGTGAAGCTGGTGGTTTGTACAGGCCCTATAAGGACATATGATTATCATAGGAGGGTCTCCGTTTTTTCTTCAACATTTTCACAGTCTTTCTCCATTATAGAGAAATCCATCTTCCAGAATTTCCACAATGGGAAAATCTTTATCGCAATATTCCGGGCTTCTTTCCGGGCTCGGAATATTAACAAAACGGATTCCACGATGCATCCTGCTGTCATATGTGTGATGATGCCCCTGAAACACTGCTTCTACACAGCCTGAGGCTTCAAGAATGTCGCAGATTTCTGTATGGTTTGTAACCTGATACCATTCGCTGTATTCTTCGGATGGATCAAAGTACAGATTGTAATGGGTGAACACAAAAGTGCGTTTTCCATCTGCCAGAAGAGATTTCAGCCATACCTTTTCCTCTTCAGAAATCTTTCCGAACCTCCAGTCAAAATTATCTTCGCTGAAGTGACTGTCATCCGAATTATAGGTAGAATCCAGAATTACAAAACGTATATCTGCAATGGAAAAGCTGTAATATGTTCGGTCGGTTTGAAGGATGGACAGCATATCTTCCAGAGTGAGCTGCTGGAATTCGTGATTGCCGAAAGAAAGATGAACAGGAAAGCCGTAACTGTTCCATGTACGCACCATCTCCAACATCTGTGTATACTGGACCGCCCTGTCGGCAGCCGGCTGGGTATTGTCTCCGAGTGCAACCGCAAACGATACCCCTGCTTCTGCAAAGCGTGCCAATCCTTTCTTGGCATCTTCAAAAGTTCTCCGGCTGTTCCCGCGTACATCGGTCCCCGGCAGTGAATAATGCAAGTCGGAGAACAAACCAAATCTGATTCCCATAATGCTTCTCCTGTTCCTTATTGCTGTTTCTGCATCCTGTGCGACGGAAGGATAATATTTCCGTTCATTTCCATGAGATAATCGCCGCTGCGCAGGATATCTCTCAGGTGTATTTCGTTTTTCGGATTTTCTGTGGTCAGAATCGCTGTCATCCCTTCATGCCCTTCGTGATGATAATCTGTTCCGCAAATCGTCAGCAGATTCTGATTCCATGCAGTTCGGGTCATATATCCGTTATCCGAATTCACTCGGGGATGCAGATTGATGGACTCTACACCGTCTGACAGATACGGAATGTGCAGCTCTTCTCCAATTCTGTCGTTCCTGTATGGATGTGCTGTGAATACAATACTCTTTTTTCGTTCAGGGGACTCGGCAAAGGACTTATAACCTTCCTGACAATACCGATGAAGCGCGGTCATATCCGAAGGTTCTACACCGTATACCAAATAATCGCCCCAAAGATCCGAAAACGTAAGTTCCACACCGAAGAGTATGGTCATACCATAATCCTGTGCCGCTGTCACTGCTTTCCGGTAATCCTGTATATGCTGAAGACAATCATCAAGCGTATAGTTGGGACGGATATGATTGGTCAGTACAACGGTGTCATACTCGAGTGCCGCATACGCTTCCACCAACCGTTCAGGTACAATATCACTGCAATGGCTGGCAGGCTTGGTATGTGCATGCAGTTCTGTACGATATACATACTGTTCGATCTGAATATTCTGAGAGATATAGGATCGCATATAGTTCCTCTTTCTTTACTGGTGTTTTTGATAAACTGTTTTGTCATATACTGATCCGCAGATGCCGGTCAGGTCATTATGATTTCAGTTTTTCCTTTTCAAATTGAAGCATATAAAGCTCATAATATCTTCCGCGCTTTGAAAGAAGCTCAAAATGATTTCCCTCTTCAATTATCTCGCCGTGAGAGAGGACAATTATATTATCTGCGTGCTGAATTGTCGAGAGTCTATGAGCAACCATAAGAGTTGTTCCGACATTCATAAGCTTTTCGAGCGAATCCTGGATCAGAAGTTCTGTTTCAGTATCTATGTTAGCGGTAGCCTCATCAAGAATGATGACAGAGGGTTTATGGATTATTGTTCTGGCAAATGAAAGAAGCTGACGCTGTCCTGCCGAGAAATTATTTCCTCTCTCTCGTACCTCTTCGTCGAGTCCGTCGGAGAGCTTATTTATAAACTTATCGGCATTTACGTATTCACAGGTTTTCATTACCTCTTCATCCGAAATGTCTTCATTTCTCAATACAATATTTGATCTGATAGTTCCGGAGAAAAGGAATACATCCTGAAGCATCTGTCCAAAATGACGGCGGAGAGATGATATCTTTATTTTTCTGATATTTATTCCGTCTATAAGGATCTCGCCTCGCTGAATGTCATAATTTCGGCAGATGAGTGAGAGAATTGTAGTCTTGCCCGATCCCGTTGCACCGACAAAAGCAACGGTATCCCTCGCCTTTACCTTGAATGATACTCCCTTGAGAACCCATTCGTCCTCGTTATACGCAAACCAAACATCTCGGAATTCAATATCACCGTCGATGTGGTCGAGCTCAATCGCATCTTCATCATCTACAATCTCCGGCTTCATATCCATGATCGTAAAGATTTTTTCCGCAGATGCAAATGCTGACTGAAGTCTGTTGAACTGCTCAGCAAGAGTCTGGATCGGATTGAAGAATTTTGAGATATACATATAGAACGAAATAAGAACAGAGGCATCTATTACCTGTCCGAGAAAGCTTATATCCTCAATCACGCTTCTTGCAGAAAGGTAAAGAAGGCACAACACTGACGAGATATACAGCATGTATACTGTGGGACGGAAAATTCCGAATACGAATATCTCACGCATCTTCGCTTTACCGAGAGTATTGTTCTTCTCTGAAAACTGCTCATATTTCTTCTCTTCCCTGTTAAAAATCTGGGTGATTTTTATACCCGACATATTTTCGGAAAGGAATGTGTTGATGTCGGTAGTTCCGTCTTTCACCTTACGATATGCTTTTCTCGAGAATTTTCTGAATATTACAGTAAACAGAACAATGAACGGGACAAAGCAAAGTACCATCAAGGTAAGCATATAGTTGAGACAGAGCATCGCAACAAATACGCCGATAATGATGAAGCTGTTTTTCACGAGGTTTACGAGAAGATTTGTAAACATCATTGAGATTGCTCCTGTATCGTTCGTAACTCTGGTAACAAGCTTACCAACAGGTATCGAATTCAGCTGGGAGTGCGAAAGGCTCTCGATGTGAACAAATATATCTTCGCGAAGCTTTGACAGAATTTTCTGTCCGATCTTCTGCAGAAGGATCGCTTGGATGTACGAGCTTACAAGGGAAACTATGAGAATTCCCGCATAGACCGCGACAAACGAAAGAAGGTACGCCATTTCGAAATCGCTTTCAAGAACTTTTTCGATCTTTCCGATAAGGAGAGGCGAAATGACATCGTATGCGATTGAAATAAGCATAATGAAAAATACCAAAAGAAAGCTTTTCAGATGCGGCTTTGCATACACGGCAAGTCTTTTAATTATCTCGCTGTCAGCCATATTTCTGTCAAAGCCGATAGCCTCTTTTTTGTTCTTCATTGTCACATACGCAACAATAAAGATTATTGCAACGAGTCCGATTATTGCTCCAAGAATAAGAAGGGGATAAATCTTATATAATTCAGACATTATTTTCCCTCCTTTTCTTCTTCGAGCTTCTGAAGCTCTACCATGATCTTATATTCCGGACAATTTTCGACAAGATCCTCGTGCTTACCGACAGCCTTTATTTTACCGTCATCAACAAAAATGATCTTATCCATTTTTTCAACTGTGGATATTCTGTGTGCTATTAGTATTGTTGTCTTTCCGCGGCGATTTTCACGAAGATTAGAAATAATAACTTCCTCAGTCTTTGTGTCAACTGCGCTGACAGAATCGTCAAGTATCAGAATTGATGCGTCTTTCATAAGAGCTCTCGCAATTGAGATACGCTGCTTTTGTCCACCCGAAACTGTAACTCCGCGCTCTCCGAGAACAGTAAGGTAGTTCTCTGAAAACTCGGATATATTATCGTGTACATCGGAAAGCTTTGCTGCAGTTACAACATCATCTCGCTCGAATGAATCTGATGCAAATGCGATATTATTCTCTATCGTATCACTGAAGAGAAAATTATCCTGCGGAACGTATGCTGAGTATTTTCTCACTGTCTTTATCGGAATACTGTTCACGTCGTGTCCGTCAATGTAAAGCATTCCGTCCGGAACATTATATGTACGTAAGATCAGGTCAACCATTGTGGTTTTTCCGGAACCTGTCTTACCGATAATTCCAACATTTTCTCCCGCATTGATCTTAAACGAAACATCTTCCAGTGCATCGTAATCAGCATCGGGATAACGGAATGTCAGATCCTTGAATTCTATATCGCCTCTTATGTTATCTATATCGTGCACATCTTCTCTGTCGTGAACATTGATCGGAGCATCAAGAAGCTCTCCGATTCTTTTGAGAGATGCCTTACCGCGTGAACTCATTTCAATCAGAGAAGAAACAGCCATAACAGGCCATACTGTCGAGGTAAAGTAACTCATAAACTCGATCAGTTCACCTGCATTGAACGCACCTTTGTATACAAGATAACCGCCGTAGCCGAGTATAACACAAATTACTGACTCAACAAACAGCGTAACAGAGCTGTGAAGAAGAACAGAGCTTCTTGTAAATTCAATATTGGCTTTTTCATTATCTTTGTTAAGCTTTCTGAACGCCCAAAGCTCTTTTCCCTCTTTTACAAATGCTTTAACGACTGCAATTCCGGAAAAATTTTCTTGAGAAAAATCAGATAACGCAGAAAAAGCTTCCTGTCTCATCTCCCATTTTTTCATCATATATTTTCCGATAACAGTTCCGATTATAAGAAGAAGAGCCATCGGAATAAGTGTGAGAAGAGTGAGGAACCAGTTCATTCGAGCCATCTTCAATATTGCCAATCCGCCGAGAAGAATAGCGTCGAACAGCATAAGGAGTCCGTCTCCGAAACATTCGTTGATCGTCTCTATATCGTTAGTGAAAAGAGACATAAGATTTCCGACTTTATTCTTCTGATAATACTGCTGAGAAAGATCCTTGCAGTGATCAAACATCTCTGCTCTTAGGGATGTCTCAACCTTAATTGCACTTCCGAAAAAGCAAATTCTCCAAAGGAATCTTCCAATAATAAGCGCAAGTATTACGACAAGAAGCGGAAGGCATATCTCGTCGAGTACAAACTCCATGTTAAAGGTATACGCTTGTCCATCTATCTCGACAAATCCGTTGCTGATTCCATTGATAACCATACGGTATAATTCAGGAATTTTCAGCTGGAAAAAGTCTACCATCAAAAGAGATAAGACTCCAAGCAAGATCATTGGAAAGTACTTTACATAATACTTATTAATGTGTTTACCGAATATCATACACTACCTACTTTAATTTATACAAGATACACAGTTATGATATCACAAATCAATTTTTATTTCAAGTCATTTCAATATTATAAACCTTATTTATTAATTTTTTCTCGTTAAAGTTTAATATTTGCAAAAAAATGCAAAAAGCCGAGGTTCTAAGAACCCCGACTTTTTACTATTAAATAATTTGGAGGAATTTACGTTTAATCAATCGGCTCAACATAAGGATCATATTGCTGCATGATTATTGAGCCGTTTCTTCCACTGGTATAGATAATATATTGGTGCTCGTCTCCTGCTGCATCAGTAAACGAGAGTCCGAACGTTGTAAAGTCTCCGTAAAAGATTACACCAAACACAAGGGGCTTCTCTGAATTTGCTTCCGCGAGTGTGAATAGCTCTTTCCCGGGTACAAATCTGCTTTCACCCAAAGTCATAAAGCAAAAACTTATATCAGTGATCTGTTCATATGGCTGAATAAGAAGCCAGTGCATATAGTCTGCTTCGTCCACGATGTGCAAATGACAATCCATACCGCTGTTTGTCACGGTTTCCTTATTGGTGATCTCAAGTGTAACAGGAATATGCGGAGCTTCTTCTGCTGCTTTGCTGAGATCTATCCAGCCCTCTCCCGACTCGAGCTTACCCCATCTGAACCCCTCGTCATCTACCGATTCTTCTGTGATAGAATATTCTCCTATATCTATAAGCTTACCGAGGTTTGAGTGATCATATCCGGGACCGCTGTATATCATAATATCGGGGCGGGAGATCTGTACAGTATTTAAGCTATCCTGCTCGGGTATTTCGGAATGAGGATCTATATCTTTGTTTTCTGATTCAGAATCATCTGATGACTCAACAGGCTGTTCGTTCTGATCGTTATTTGCGTCATTTTGAATTTCGTTTTGTTCTTCATTCGGTTCCGTTTCATTTTGTTCATTCGAAGAACAGGATACAAAAGATGCAAATAAAGAAATTATCAAGAATACATAAAGAATTTTTTTCATAGTATATCTCCTTATTTCAGCTTATTTATTTGGACGTTTTTAAGATCTGATTTGTTCCGAATAATCGCCAAATTCTTTCTAAATTTACCAAAACTACGTATTATTACGGAATTATCTCTGAAGTTTTTAACATTTTTACGTTTTGAATAAGTAATTTCTTCAAAAACAATAGGGTAAAAAAGTACAATAATCTTGAAGAAAACTGAGAAATGTGATAAAATAATACAAGAAATATTATATTTTTTATTTACGAAAGGATCGTATATTCTATGAACAGCATTGACAAGAATTACGAGGCACTGTTCACCCCTTGGAAAATCGGCAATGTAGAGATCAAAAACCGTATCGTTATGTGTCCGATGGGCGGCACATCTCTCTTCGGTTGGTTTGAGCTTACGGGATGTCATTTTGACAAAGAAGCCGCAAAGCTTTTCCTCGAAAGAGCAAACAACAACGTAGGTTTGATCATCCCCGGTATTGCACCTCTACGCGATACATTCTGGGGTAAGTGGCTTTGGCAGAATCCGAAAATGTTCGAGGACCTCAAGGAATTTATGGACGAGATCCACAAGACAGGCGCAAAGCTTTTCATTCAGCTCACAGCAGGTATGGGACGCTCCTGGGCTATCACCGAGCTTGTTGCACCGCTTCACAAGAATAAGTTCACACGTGCAATTCTGAAGCCTATTCTTGACACATCGCACGAGCTTGCAAGCCCAAGCCCTCAGCCGTCAAGATGGGCACACGACATCATCTGCCCCGAGATGACTGTTGAACAGATCCACGAGATCATTGAAGCTTTTGCAAAAACCGCTAAGCTCTGTAAAGAAGCTGGAGTTGACGGTGTTGAAGTACACGCAGTTCACGAGGGATATCTGCTTGACCAGTTCTCAATCGAATTCTTCAACAAGAGAACTGACGATTACGGCGGAAGCTTTGAAAATCGTTACCGTTTTGCCGCTGAAGTTGTTCGTGCGATCAAAGCCTCTTGCGGAGAAGATTATCCCGTATCTCTCCGTTATTCTGTTGAATCCAAAATGAAAGGATTCTGCGAAGGCGCAATGCCGGGTGAGGAATACACCGAGGTCGGAAGAAATATGGAAGAATCTGAGCGTGCGGCAAAGTATCTTGAAGAAGCAGGATATGATATGCTTAACGCCGATAACGGTACATATGACTCCTGGTATTGGGCTCATCCGCCGATGTACATGCCTGAAAACTGCAATCTTGACGATGTAGCACACATCAAGGAATTTGTAAATATTCCTGTGGTATGCGCAGGAAGAATGGATCCCGCGGTAGGATCGCAGGCAATTGCCGACGGAAGAATTGATGCTGTTGGTATTGCACGTCAGTTCCTGACCGACCCCGAGTGGATCACCAAGCTCATTGAAAACAGAATTGAGGACATCAAGCCCTGTATTTGCTGTCACGCCGGATGCTTCAATTTCTCGTCCTCCAAGGGACACGCAAATACTCAGGACCTCACCGATACTATGGGACTCGCACGCTGTGCGCTCAATCCCGAAACTATGCAGTCGAAAAAGTACAACATTCAGCCTGCAAAAAAGGCGAAAAAGATTGCTGTAATCGGCGGTGGTATCGGCGGTATGGAAGCGGCGATCGTCTGTGCTAAGAGAGGTCACTCTGTCACCATTTACGAAAAAACCGATAAGCTCGGCGGTGTGTTCATTGCTGCTGCAGCTCCCTCTTTCAAGGAAAAAGACCGCGCTCTCATCGCGTGGTACAGACGTGAGATCACAAAGTATCCTATTGAAGTTAAGCTTAACACAGAAGTAACGGATGTCGCTTCCCTCAATGCAGATGAGATAATCGTTGCAACAGGTGCAAAGGCTAAGAGAATCCCCGTAAGCGGTGCTGACAAGGCTGTAGAAGCTATTGACTATCTCCTTGAGACAAAATCCGTCGGAGAAAGAGTTGTAGTAATCGGAGGCGGACTCACAGGCTGCGAGATCGCGTATGACCTCTATCTCAAGGGCAAGAAGCCTACTATCGTTGAAATGCAGGATGACCTCATCACAACAAAGGGTATTTGTCTTGCAAACACAAGCTTCCTCAGAGATTTCTTCAAAACTAACAAGGTTCCCGTTCATCTCGAAACCTCTCTCTCTGAGATCCTCGACGACGGTGTTACTGTAAAAGACAAGGACGGAAAATCATTCAAGATTGATTGCGACTCCGTAATTATGTCTGTCGGATATAATCCTGCGCCCATCGTATCTAAGGGCAAGAACATTCACGTTATCGGTGACGCTGCTGCAGTCGGCAATCTCCGCACTGTTATCTGGGGCGCGTGGGATGTCGCTATGAAGCTTTAATATATCGATTTAATAGGAGAAAACACTATGATACTTACAAAAGAACAGCAGGCGATTCTTGACGGCGAAAAGGGTGAGACCTTAGCTAAAGTCATGAAAACGCTCGTGATGTACGGCGACGCTTTTGAAGCCGAAAAGCTCGTTCCTA
>SVUC01000075.1 GCA_015063455.1 Oscillospiraceae bacterium | reverse complement strand
ATCGTAATAGTACGAAAAATATCTTGCGAAGCCCTCAACCTTCCACATTGCCATTGAGGTATTCGTCGTTGTCAGCGAGTGAATGTATTCGTGCATCAATGAATCGACATTATACAGGTAAATGCGGTGAATCACACTTTGGTAAAATGAACTTTGGGATATATTTAATGGTTTCGAGAAAATAATATCCAAATCATTATGATAATCCCCCAGCTTGAACAAGTCCTGATATTGCTTCATCTGATTAAGATTGGTTTCGAAAAAGGCTTTGGTATCAGAATAATCAGAGTGTAAAAATCCGTCTGTTATAAGTGGATTAAGTTCCGCATTGATATCAACCCAATCTTTTGCAATGTAGAATGTACCAAAATCAGAGTAAACGATATAATCATAAGACTTTCCGCCATATCCGTACCGGATTGCCGACGGGATATAAAACACGCCGTTTTCCTCATAGTACGCCGCAAGAGCGTCTATTGATCTGGAATGGGAAGTCAAAAGCTGCTTAAATTCCTGTTCTCCGTGTTCGTTAATGTAAGTTTCAACAAATTCGCACGCGATTCCTTTTGCAGCACCTACATCGTCAGATGATGCAAAAGCTTCATCAAAGCACAGATAGCTTAAGTCGAGTATATCCTTAACTGAAACATCGGAGAAGCTCCCGTTATAAGAATCACGGTTTTGTTTTTCAGCCAAATAATCAGCGTAACCGAAAGCCGTTCCGTAATGTGCCGATTCACCATAGGCGACAAGCAAAACGTCGGTTATATATTCAACCGATCTCCAGTCCCGAACAGAAGAATACAACTTATGGTCACTTATATACTTATAGTCATATCGTTCTTGTGAAAAAATATAGATCTCGGGGACAACACCGTCAATGTTTTGACCTAACAGCAACTTGTCCGTTGTTTCTATACACGCTTCCCGTTCATCGTTCTCTATGCACGGTTCAAAATAATATTTCGCAAATTCGGTTTCAGAAAAGTCCATATTAAGCCGAAAACCGTATTGTGCAGTTGATTCAGAGTATGTAACATCCACACTTACATATGATCTTTTGGGGTTCGTGTGAAAATTATTAACACATGATGTTAGCAGTAATGCCAAATATATTATTAATAGAAGTATCTTGTTTTTCATCACACAACATTCATCTGTCAAATTCCAATATACCGAATATATTTTCGTGTAGCAGGAGAAAACAACGAATCATCACATTATTTTTTATCTGTCGAGAAGAGTTGAGTCTCCGATAAATTCGTCAATATCGATGATCTTGCCTGTCTTGATAGATTCATTAGCAGCGGCTCCGATCAGAATAGAGTATGCACCGTCAATAGATCCTGCTCTCTGGGACTCCATCTCAGGTTCTTCACCGAGGAAGAGAACTCTTCTGAAAGCATCATCGCTTCCTCCGTGTCCACCGGATCCTTCAGGCGGGAGAGGATAACTCTCAACCTGGAAGTCACCTTTTTTGATGACGCGGATGAATTCGGGAACTTCGCCCTCTTTTGTTCCGCCATCATTAAATTTCTGTGCTTCAATACGTCCTTTTGACCCGTTTATGTAAAGCTTAAATCCCTCATACATTGCCGCAGATGTTTCGCTGTACGCCATAACAACATCATTATCGTATTCAACTGTGAGAGACATTGTGTCGTATATATCAATTTCCTCATCAAATGCACAACGGTCGATCATATAGTTGTCGTACTTTTCGTGATCAACATACATTTCCTGCATGAAAGGAGTGATCTTTACGTAATAAGGGCATTTATCTGTATGTTCACAAGTTGAACAGCGTACACCTCTGAATTCACCGCTTTTACCATAATTACGAAGCTTACCAAACGCAGAAACTCTCTTCGGTCTTCCGTTGATAAGCCAGTTTACAACATCAAAGTGATGAGTCGACTTTGTAATAAGAAGTCCGCCGCTCTTTTCCATATAAGCGTTCCATCGGCGGAAATAACTTGCACCGTGGCCGCCGTGTTTTCCTGTATAGTCCTGTGTAAGAAGCCATTCAAAATGCACATTGTATATTTCACCGATTTCACCCGAATCGATAAGCTTTTTAAGCATAATGAAAGGTCCCATATATCTCATGTTGAAGCACACACCGATCTTTCTGTTGTTGCGGCGTTCTGCTTCGAGAATAGCTCTGCACTGTTCTTCATTGATACACATCGGCTTTTCGCACCATACATCACAGCCTGCATCAAGTGCACGGACTACATATTCAGCGTGAGCATAGTCTGCTGTGGTAACGATAACACAGTCGGGTTTAGCCTCTTTTATCATTTCATCGAAATCTTCGTAAGCTGTAACGCCAAGCTGTTCTGCAACATATTTTGCTCTTCCGATGTTGCTGTCGTACACGCCGACAAGCTCACTTGCCTCGCTGATCTCGTTCTTATTTGCAGAATCTCCGCCGTATCCGAAATTGTCCCCCAGTTCCTGTGTCTTTGTCATTTCAACCAAAGGTTCACCGTAGGAATTCATACCTCTGTTCGAGGTACCGGCAATAACAAATCTTTTCTTCATACATTTCCTCCTAAAAAACAATTACAAACTATCCTGTCTGTTAATGCCTTAATTATAACATACTCTCTTTTTTTTTACAAGTTCAATATGTATTTTTTCAATTATTAAATTTTATTCAATTATTAAAAAAACGCGATTTACCTTTATCGCTTGACTTTTGGGAACTGACGTGATATACTGATAACAAAGAATAACAATGAAAGGAATATGCTATGCAAACATTAAAATTCACTCATATTGCCCCGGGTGTTCTTCGTCTGCGTCTCTCCGAGACTCACGGAACAACCCTTGCAGAGCGTTACTCAATCCTCACAATTCCGGCTGAGCTCAGCGATTCAGGCATCACTGTTGACGGAAATTCGGTTATCCTTCCAAACGGACGTAAGATCGCGTTTTCATTCGTTGAGGGATTCTCTGATGAATATAATTCTCTCCGCGACAGCCTTGCTGAAGAGTTTTCAGATAAATATACCGACTTCCAGGCGATAATCGGTACTCCCGAGGATGCGGAAAAGCCCTCTCCCATTCCCGCAGAACAGCTTCCCCCAGAAAGCTGCGGAGCTATCAAGTTCACCATTGACGACAATGAGCTTTTCTACGGTGCAGGTGAAGGTGCAAATGACAGAATCGAGCTCAGAGGACGTGCTTATCAGAACTGGGCGAGATATCAGTACAATGAGATCCCGATTCCTATGGTTGTATCAAGCGAAAATTGGGGTGTTTTCCTCAATGCACGTGCTCGTACATTCTTTGATATCGCAGGTCGTGAGGACAATACTCTTCTCTGCCTCTTTGAAGATGACGAAATCGACCTTTTCATTTTCACAGGCGAAAACTACGTTGAAATTCTGAAGCATTATCATATGCTTACAGGTCAGCCGATGCTCCTCCCCAAGTATGCATACGGTCTTACATATATTGCACCTATATTCTCCGATCAGATGGAAGTTCTCGCTGATATCGAAAGATTCCGCCGTGAGCATATTCCGCTTGACCACGTTTCTCTCGAACCCGGCTGGATGAAAGAATTCTACGACTATTCGCTCCGTCCCGACTGGAACATCGAAAGATTCCACATCTGCTCTTGGCATATGAATGCTCCCAAGCCTCACGAAAAGATCTTCCCGCAGGTTCTCAAGAGATTCGGATGCAAGCTTTCTCTGTGGCGCTGTCTCCGTTACGACTACACAGCTGAAGCTGAACGCGTGATCGCAGGCGGTTCTGTTGAAGAATACGGCGAACCCTGGTACGATCATCTCAAGAGATTCGTTAACGCAGGTATCGACGGATTCAAGCTTGACCCCGCTGATATGCTCTGCTGCTTCGACGGTATGGACCGTCCCCGTCTCTTTAACGGTTTGACATCTATGCAGATGCACAACTACAATCAGATCCTCTGCACAAAGCAGGTATTTGACGGATTCACACAGCAGACAGGAAAACGTTCAATGCATCACTACTCCGGCGGTTACTCCGGAATCCAGCGTTGGAGCGCATCTACAACAGGTGACAACGGCGGTGAGCTCGGTGCAATGATCTGGCTCGAAACACTCGCTCTCTCAGGTCATATGAACACCACAATTGATATGAACCTTCACCACAAGGAAAGCATCCACTTTGGTATGTTCGTACCGTGGGCGCATCTCAACGCTTGGTCAGGTGTTGAACAGCCGTGGTATGCGGGAGATGAAATGCATCAGATCTTCGTTGAATATGCCCGTCTCCGTTACCGCATTATTCCCTATATTTATTCCGCGGCAATCGAAGGTCACGAGGAATCTGTTCCGATGATCAGACCTATGCCTATCGCATTCCCGAACGACAAGGCATCTATCCGTCTTGAGCGTCAGTATATGCTCGGAGATTATATTCTCCTCTCCTCTTACGCAGATAAGGTTCACCTCCCCGAAGGTAAGTGGATCGACGCTTGGACAGGTAAAGAGTATTACGGTCCGTGTGATCTTGATCCTTATACACCTCCGAAGAACAGAGGCGGCGGACTCTTCATTAAGGGCGGCGCTATCATTCCCGGATGGCGTGACCGTGACTTTATCAAGCAGTACGATGATTCCAAAATCACTCTTGATATTTATCCTTACGGCGACAGCGAATATATACTCCGCGAAGATGATGGTGAGAGCCTCGATTATCTCACAAAGACAAGCTGTCACACAAAGATCACCGTTCACGAAACAACTGAGAAGGTTACGATCCGCATTGGTGAGAGAGTTGGAGACTACGAGGGCAAACCCGAGTCTCGTACATGGCTCGTTCTTGTTCATCCTTCTGATATTGACAACGATCAGCTTCTTGATGTCAAGTGCGAATCCGCTTCTGACAAGGTGATCTTCACGATCTCCGACAACAAGTGCGGTGTTTTCGACTGCGACGCATCTGATGTTATCAAAAGATAATTGAATACTACATAAAAAACAGAGATCGGACGTTTGATTGTCCGATCTCGTTTTTTATCTTAATGCTTCTGCGGGAACTTCACACGAATAAATCTCAAGTTTTCCGTTGTGTTCCTCTGTTTTTCTGTTTTTGTCCGACGTATAATATACACGTTTTCCATCGGGAGAAAAAATCGGATGAGGATGATAGTCCTGATTTCCCCAACTTGAATTGTGTTCTTCAATCGGATACCAATCGATCGTACCCGCGTCCCAATTTACTTTCTGAACGGATATCCACTTAGCTTGATTCCCTGCGGATGAATCTGAAATTTCCTTTTCAGTCTGATAATAACCGTCACTCACGAGGAGTCCGTCGCACGAAATCGTAAAATGACCGTACTTTCTGTATTCCTTCGGCAACTCGATCTCTGTGCTCTTACCCGTCACCATATCTATTCGACCAACGAAGTAATCGCCGCTCTTATCGTGACTTCCGTGATAGATGAGGGATTCTCCGTCATCACTCCACATTTCGTGGCAAACCCAGTCGTTGATACCACGACCTTCGTCGATCGTTCTCAGTGCTTTGTGATACTCACCGTTCCACAGCCACATTCTGCGTATACCGCAATTTGCCGGCCACTCGTGGTTGTACATGATAATATTATTATCTTTTGGATGGAACTGGACGTGTGTGATCCACGCTCTCGGCACGCGCTCGCAAAGGATCTCCTCGCCTGTTTTCGTATCGTATACTCTGAGATAAGAATTCAGAAACTCCTTCTGTACTCTCTCGTCAATCTCCTTGCGGTTATTCATATTAAAACGAGTTGCTCTTCCCTCGATTCTCGGCGATTCAAGTGCTCTCATATCGGTTGTCGGTACACAAAGCCGTGTTCCGTCTCCGCTGACGTGCATAAATGCCGTGACCTGATCCTCGGGTATCTGCGCGAGTACAGTAATATTACCGTCAAGATCCGCTTTACAGATATCTCGTCCCTGCAGATAATAGACCTGTTCATTGAGATTATCAAGACACACGCTTGCCTTTGCCAGCCCTTTGTTTATCTCACCGTTGAAGTACACATATGACTTCATAATGCCGTCGTTGTTCTGCGAGATCTTTGTTACCTTACCGGTAGAAAATTCCTTCCAATAAACATTTGGATTTTCGTTCTTTTCACCGATAAATACTATTCCCTTGTTGTTTCTCAGACAGCTTGATGAGGTAAAATAAAGCATCTGACAGTCAAAATCTTCTCTGACATTGTAGTTCATAGAATCACTCCTTTACTCAGCTTTTGAGATAGTAATCTTCACATTAAGGCTTTCTTTAGAATGTGCAATAAATTTCTTGTAATGTCCGTTACAGTTAGCTGCTATTTCGTCTGTGGCTGTGATCTTGCCATCAGTTGTGTATCTGCACACCCAACCCTCATACGAAATGCTGAGTGTATTGTCATCTAAGGTGATCTCAGTGTGTTTTTCCCCGTCAAAATCAAATGCGGGAAGCATCAGAGCAACAGTACCTTTGCTGTTTACTGTAATATCTACTCCAGAGTCGCTGACCGAGTATTCTGCCTCTACAAACGTTCCATCCTCAACAAAGTTTTTGGTTTCATGCAACACTTCATCCAAAATACATACAAACTTTGCATATGATACTGAGTCACTTGTAGAAAGTTTTCTCAAATCGTGTCTTGTGTTTGTAGCAAACTCCCACCCTTTATCAGTCATAATACCGGGACAAATCGACAAAAGTGCAGAGTCATCAATGTCAACCTTATATATAGGAGTATTTGTACAAGGCATTGACATACATATTGTCGCAGGTGCTCCGCGTCTGTGAACTCGACCGAGACCGTTTGATTCATAATGAGGATCGGCACATGTGTCAAACTCAACAGAATATTCTCCACATCTCATAAACACTTTGTGGAAGTCAGAGCTTGTTTTTATTGCTGTGGGAGATGTATCAAAATCTGCTGCTTCTATTGAGTCATCACAGATAAGATATGCCAAATACAGAAACGATGCTGTGGTGATCATATATTTGTCAAAATATGCGTATCCCTGACAACCGTACTGTGTTTCTGTAGGATAGCGGTTTTTGATATGTCTGACCGGTTCTTTACTCAGCCATAATTCAACACTCGATACAGCTCTGTTAGCCGCTTCTTTAAATCTCTGGGCAAGAGCAACATTTCCCTCTTTCATATATCGTTTTGCTTCAAACTCAAAAATGATTGCCATCCAAGTTTCATTATGGATAAACTGATTACTGCGTCCACCGTAAGGCGCCTCTCCTGCAGAAGACAGCATCTCAAGAGTAATTAATCCCGCTTTCCTCAGCGCTGCATCGATCTCTGCGTAATACTTCCCCCTGTAACCCAGATGAAGAAGAATTGAAAACAGTCCTCTCGGAACAAAGTCATATACAATCGGCGGATATACAGCACCGTCCCAAATAGTACCGCTGTCGCGGTACATTCCGTTCTCATCGAGCCAGTTTAATTGTGTTGCAAGCTGAGTTTCTATAAATTCACTGTTATCAACTAATGTAAGTCCCTCTTTCTGTCTTGCAAATTCACTTACCGCAACAAATGCAGTCCAGTTAAATTTAACATCAAATCTGGTCTTTGCTACAGAATTATAACATGTTTCGGGATCTATTTCTTTCAGATTAGATTTCCAGAGCTCAATGCGTTCTTTATCAACAATACCACTTTTTTCAACTTCAAGTATGCAGAAAACAATCTCACGCACAGAAAAATCATTCGCTGCTTTGACTTTAGGTATCCAATAGCAACAGAAATCCATCATCTCAAGAAACAACGGAAGAAGATCTACACGTCTGCCGCGAGATATCAGTATTCCCATATTCGATGTAAGGCGAGGAAATCCGTGTTCTGTAAGTCCCTTTTCTTTTACTCTTGCAAAAAAATCTACTATTCTCTCATCACTGTATGCGTTAAGTGCTTTCTCCATTAAATCAATGTAACGTTCTTTCATATTTTTCTCCTTTAGTTTGATAAAAAATCATCATAAGAATGGATTTCAATTATATTATGCCATAGTTTCAAGCATTTTCATATCTACTTCGTAGAGGCACTTTTCGCCGTTTTTATAGCGTATGAATTCGTCAGCCATATACTCTGACATACGAACAACTTCCTTTGAGAGACTTCCCGCAATGTGTGGAGTAAGTATGCAGTTAGGAAGTGTATAGAACGGACTGTCAGACAGCGGCGGCTCATTCACTGTTACATCAAGAATTGCTGTGAGATCGGGACGCTCGCTGAGAGCGGCGGCAAGCTCAGATTCATCAAGCTGTGCTCCTCTGCCTGTGTTAATGAATGTCGCGTACGGCTTCATACTCTTAAAGTGATCGTATTTTATCAACTTTTTCGTGCTCGCAATATCGGGAAGATGGTTCGATACCACATCACATTCAGAGAAAATCTCTTCAAGCGTGCACTTTATAACATTCAGCTTCTCAGCCTTTTCGTCTGACAGGTACGGATCGTATACATACACATTTAATTTGTAATTTTTCAGCATCTCGGAAACAAGTGAGCCTATCATGCCGCATCCGATAAGTCCGACATTGGCGTTATAGTTTCCGGGATATATTTTTTTCAGAGGCTCGTACTCCCCGTGACGCTGATTTTTCAGAAGATACGAATGTCTGAAAAAACCTTTGTTTGCGAGCAAGATCTGAGATACGGTATATTCTGCAACAGGAATACCGTTTGCAGCCCAAGCACTGAACACTTTAACTCCCTTATTCAAAAACGGACGCGCAAATCGCTGTACACTTCCCGCTGCATAAAACAGACATTCAAGCTTCGGGAAGAATTCTGAGATCTCATCTTCTGTGAGAGCAGGCATCCCCCAGGTTGAAAAAATAATTTCTGTATTTTTGAATTTTTCAGGATCGTTTTTCAAGTCTTCGTGTGTATAATAGCCTCGATCAAGCTCTGATTCTCTGCTGAGGATCTCAAGTACCTCTGGGCTGTAGACATATTTGATACGTTCCCAATCACTGAGCAAAATAGCTTTCTTCATTTTTCTTCTCCCGCTTCTGTTTTTCTCTTGCAAGAAGTGTCTCAAACCACAATTCCGGATCGGGCATCGGCGACACATCTTTTATCTCCGATCTTTCACCAAATGTTACTGTTCTCGTTGTACGGTGCAAATTTTCTTGTTTTATGGGTTTTCGGTCGACAAATGCTGAACCGTGTGTTCCGATATTTTCTGCAGAACAAATCATAGCTGAAAGTACCGATCGCTGTGTCAGCACCATATCGTACAGCTTATAAAGCTCCGCAGTTTCAGACACATCTGAAATTTCCACATTGTCGAAGAAATTGTCACACAGATAACACGTCTTCTTGAGCAGTAACTTCATAGCTTCAGTATTTCTGTCAAAATCTGCTGACGAGCTCATCTCACACTGAAGCTCTTCTCTGATCTCTTTAATATTCGATTTTCCGTATTTGATCTGTGGCATTTCATACTTCGGCAGAGTATTATCTTCATTACCCTTTTCGGAAATATGAAGAGCAGCGCGCAAGGCTCCCACCTGTGTTGAATTGAGAGCACTTCCACCGGGACGGTATACTCCAAATGTTCCTGCCGCCTCTCCCGCTGCGTAAAGTCCTTCGATCTCAGTCTGCCAATTCTCGTCAACAGTTATACCGCCGTTGCAATGCTGGGCGCATACCGCGATCTCAAGGTAATCTTTATACAAATCTATCCCGTGTGATGCGTAGAGCTCTATCGCGCCTTTGTTCATCTTCTCAAGACGTTCTATAGGTCTGCCGAACAGCGCGTCTGATTTTCTCAGATACTCGTACGCCTCGGTGGGAAGTACCTCAAATCCATCTTCAAGTCCACGCGGATTCCGTTTGAAATCAAGGTACACACGGCGTCCGCTTTTGATCTCATCCGCAACCAGAAGATCCACTTTAGACGAGCCGTCTGTTTTTCTTGTATCAAATGGCCACTGATATCCTTTGAGGAATATCAGTCCCAGAGATTCTACTCCGAGCTTTTCATAAAGAAACTCTTTTTCATTCCCGTTCTCATCAACAGAAATGTATCTCGGAAGTACCTGCTGATATGTTCCTGAAAGATTCCAGCGGAATGACGTACTCGCGATTCCGTACTGCCACTCCTCCATATTTGAGAGTGAAGCCCCTGCATCTATCGCAAGTCCTGTCGCCCCGTGCTGACTTTCGGGATAAACTGTATTTTTATAGATCCCCGCAGGTCCGCCTGTGCAGAGAATGATATTATTGCACGCTATACACGTACATTCTCCTGTAACGGTTGACACGAGTACCGCCCCTGTGACCTTGCCGCTATTGGTAATTATCTTCACAACCCTCTGAAAATCAATTATCTCGATACCTTTCTCGGTAACAGATCTTTCAAGAGCCTCTGTCATATATTTTGAGGTTAGAGGACCGCACGATGTTGCACGTGTTCGCGGGTCGTGGTCTGTTTTATATCCTGCATATTCTCCAAACTCATTTGTCGGGAACGGAACACCAAGCTCGACAAGGTACATAAAGCATCGGGTTGAATATGCCGCCTCGCAAAGCGCGTGCTCACCCATAACTCCGCCGCCTGAGTAAAGGGTGTCAGCCATTTCACGAACACTGTCACCGTCCGATCCACAGAGGGAGAGCTTATAGTAAGTCTGTTTGTCACTTCCCGTATTTCTTGATGTTCCCATATATCTGCCTTCGGTGACTACTGCAATATCACGCACACCGAAGCTGTAGAGTCTGTCAGCTGCACAGTATCCCGCACATCCTGTACCGATTATTAGTGTATTGTATTTGTTTTTCATAACTTTCTGATGTGCATTCCTCCGTCAAGAATGAACGACTGTCCCGTTGTATAACCAAATGTACCGTCACAAAGTGCGACTACTGCTTTGGCGATATCCTCGGGATTACCCCATCTGCCGAGAGGAACAAGACCGTCTGCAATGAGCTTATCGTATTTCTCTTTTACGGGCGCGGTCATTCCGGTTGCAATAATTCCCGGGCATATCTCGTTTACTGTTATTCCCTCGCTCGCAAGTCTGTCCGCAAAAAGCTTTGTAATCATACTCACGCCTGCCTTAGAGATACAGTATTCTCCACGACTTGTCGAGCTTGTATACGCTGAGCATGACGAAATGTTTACAATACTTCCGCCTGACTTCCGCTTCAGCATCTCATTTGCAACCGCCTGTGTGAGAAAGAGTGTTCCCTTGGTGTTGATCCCCATAACGAAATCATAGCTTTCTTCTGTCATCTCGAGAATGTCACGTCTAACCTTTGGTGCAACTCCCGCTACGTTTACAAGCGCGGCAATCTTCCCCTTTTTAGATGCAAGATCAACAAGTGCATCTCTTGATTCCGAAGAAGATAGGTCTCCCTTTATGTATGTAAAATCATATCCTTCAAAGAATGAAAGATCATCCCCATCAATCACGTCCATTCCCACAACAATATAACCCGCGCGGCAAAGATGAAGTGCACTCTCTTTTCCGATTCCGCCGAGTACTCCTGTAACGATTGCAGTTTTCATTCCTATCCTCTCCTTATTTCTCTAATTGCTTGTATAAATCAAGATATACTTCTTTATCAAACACGACACACCCCGGAGTTTTTCCGCCTCTCATAAGCTGTGTGCATTTTCCACAAGTTAAGCAAAGTTTTTTTGTGTCCATTTTTCCGTTTCTCAGAATGTCCCTTGCAAGATCAGGGTAGGAAAAACTCTGTCTGCCGAATCCTGCGAAAGCATAGTCACCTCTCGAGATTCCGTATGCACATACATTTGGAGCCAAAGCACCGAGATAGCTGATTCCCGATACAATAACCGATGTCGTCGGAGCAGCTTTTGAAACGGCGCGGGCGCCTTCTATCATTCTCTCGATACTTCTGTATGGCGGTTCATCCACAGCCGATACTG
>SVUC01000074.1 GCA_015063455.1 Oscillospiraceae bacterium | reverse complement strand
GTGCTACTCTTACCCTTTAAGTAGCCCATGAAACTTGATACGGAAATTTTGGGAGGTATCTCTACGAGCATATGTATGTGGTCTGGGCACACTTCTGCCTCTATTATCCGGACTCCTTTCCACTCGCACAGTTGTCGCAGTATTTTCCCGATCTCCGCTCTCTTTTCCCCAAAAAACACTTTCCTTCGATATTTGGGAGCAAACACAATATGGTACTTGCAATTCCACTTCGTATGTGATAAACTATTTACGTCATTTATACTCATTGTAAATGACCTCCTTTGTTGTTTTTATTTGTGCAGTTGGTAGCCGCACACTTATTATACAACAAAGGAGTTTTTATGTCATTATCAACTATATAATTCTTACCGAACCACGCGTCTAACGCGTGGTTTTACTATACAAGAAAAACGTCAAGTTTAACCTTGACGTTTTTTGATTTAGTTAGTTTTTTAGGATCGGGGACAGTCATTCTCCGATTCCAATTCCGATTCTTCCGATCTTGTCAACAGGAATCTTTTCAAAATCGGGAATCATAGAATATACAGGGCTGTCGTCTCTGAGGTTGAACACTTCCGGATCCCATCCTGCTTTTTCGTCAGATTCGTCTCTGAACTGGAAGTCTATGTTCCCTTCAACACTTGAGTATACATAAACGGAATCTGACATTCTTAGAAGATTCTCACGCATAACATTGACATCAATAAACACATTTTCATCAATCCGTGAATACGCAGGATTTATTGGAAAGTCGGGATCATCACAGACTGCAGGATCTTCGGACAAGTTGGTTTTAGCAAGAAGAGGATACTTAGATTTCCACGGTTCTTCAAGATAAGGAACATAGTTGAGGGTATTCCACATACCACTGCCTCTTTTTTTGATTCCCTGAGCCCAACCGTCTCCGACAAATCCGTCTCTGTAACGATCGTCGTAATTTATACCTCTGTTGGAATGAACAATAATATTGTGTTTTACAATATTTTCACGTCCGCCGCCGATCAGGAATGCGAATCCCTGACATTTTGTGATAATATTGCCGTATGCTGTCTGTCCGCTCATTCCATCATCGAAATAGATTCCGTTAGGATAATAACCGGGATATCCGCCTATATCGGATATAATGTTATATCTCATTACAGTACCTCTTGACGACCAGTTGCCGCCCTGATAAATAGCACCGGCATCGGAGCTGTTTGAAACTGCGTGATGAATATAATTATATTCGAAAAGATGTTCAGAACCGCCTAAAGAAACCGCTGAATGAGGTGTATAACATACTTCATTGTGATCAGCGATATTACCGCATCCGTTAATCACAATACCACCTTGATAAGTTGAATAAACCTCACTGAAATGATGGATATAGTTGTTTGTAATTCTGTTTTCACCGTGAGTAAGCGTTGCTTCAACTCCTCCGGTCAGATCAATACCGCCTCTTCCGAGATGTTCAAACTCACTGTTTGAAACGGTATTTTTCCATCCTCTGAGAGTCATTGCCCTACCGCCTATTTTCTTGACATGGAGTCTGTCAAACGTCATATTATCACAAGTTGTATCAATGACGTTTCCTGCAGTTCCGGTGAGTGTAAACCCTCGGAACACCATATTTTTTGTATTTGTAAGACTGATGATAAGCTCATTCTTAAAATAAAAATCAGCACTATCAGCATCGTCATACGGCCAGAAATAGAGATTTCCGCTCTCACGATCAAGATACCATTCCCCAACCACATCGAGTTCTTCCGGAATATTATAGAGGTAATACTTAGGCTTGAATCCAAACCCTTCAGATACTTCTCCTGCGCCGCATGCTATATATTTCGGGAATAGACTGAGAGTATCCGTGTTGAATTTTACAGGAGATGAACCGTCTGCCCAGTCAAACACATAATACGCAAAAATCCAGGCACCGGTTTGGTCTTTCCATGTTTTTATGCGGTCAGCGGTTTCCTGATCTATGCGATACTCACCACCGTATGGGTTTCTTTGAGTTTTTGTGTCTCCGGGATCAACAACATTAAAGAAATTAAAGCCTTCATTAGGATAACGTGCTTTTATCATGCGGTGCTCACCGATAAAAAATCCAATGTCGGATCCACGAGATGCATCATCATAAAGACGGTCCATCTTGTATGTACCGATAGCTACTTCTTCTCCCCAATCGTCTTTTGTAAGACCGTAATCGGTGAGTGAGATCATTTTGATGTTCGGAAGTACATCTGCATCAAATCTGTCAGCCATCTCACTGTCCGGTTCTTTCCATTCAGCCTTCGGCACACTGAGACCTGCTGTAATTGTAACGTCCCCGTCTGCTTTCCAGATTACCTTTACGATATCAGAACAATCCTCTTCAGTAAACACAAAATCTTTATTTGAATATGTCCCCTCTGGAACTGTTACTGTGAGTTTGGACGGCTTTTTCACATCTTTGATAAGTTCCCTTACCGCAGATTTTGCAGATGCAATATCTGCGTACATAGTCGTATTTCCTAAAAATTCAACTTTTATTTGACTATTGTTTTTCATTACGGTTCTCCTTTACAGGCTTCAGTTTTGTCAAACCTTTTTTCTTCCGATCTGATCTACGGGAATCTTCTGGAATGTCGGGATCATCTTGTAGATCTCGCTGTCGTCTCTGATGTTAAACGCTTCTTCGTCCCAACATGCGAGATCGTATGTTTCATTCTTGAATTCAAGATTGTTTTCAACAGTCGAGTAAACATAAACAGAATCAGATACGGCTCCGAGCAAATTGTCACGGTGTACGTTTACATTAATAAATACATTATCCGCAATTACAGAGTATGCGGGATTGATCGGGAAATCAATATCGTCAAAATCTGCCGGATCTTCGGAGAGACTGTATTTTGCAAGAAGAGGATATTTTGACTTCCACGGTTCTTCAAGATAAGGAACATAGTTAAGAGTTGACCATGCACTTCTCGGACCTCTTCCTGCAACGGCTCCTTTTGCCCAGCCGTCGTGCAACAGTCCCTCTCTGTAACGGTCGTCATACTTCATACCCTTGTTGGAATTTACAACAATATTGTTTTTGATTACTATCTCACGTCCGCCGCCTACGTTGAAGCAGAAACCTTTACATCTTGTTACGATATTTCCATAAACAGTCTGACCGCACATACCGTCATCAAAATAGAATGCTTTCGGATAATATTTGTTCTCGGCTGACATTCCGATATCTGCAACAATATTGTATCTCATTACAGTACCGCGTGCAGTCCAGTTACCGCCTTGGTAGATGGCGCCTGCGTCAGCAGTATTCATAACTGCGTGATGAACATAGTTATATTCGAAAAGCTGTTCAGATCCTGCAAGACCTACTGCAGTATGCGGCGTATAACAAACTTCATTATGGTCAATAACATGACCGCAGCCATATGCGAAAATACCCTGCATATATGTAATATATACTTCACCGAAATGATGGATATAGTTGTTTGTTACGCGGCATCCGCTGTGTGTGAGAGTTGCTTCATTACCGCCGTTGATCGCCACACCTTTTTTACCTACATGAGCTATTTCGGAATTGGAAATTGTGTTTCTCCAACCGTCTATAACGATTGCATTTCCACCGATATTCTTGATATAGAGTCTGTCAAATGTCATGTCGTCACATTTGGCATTGATAGCGTCTCCACTGGTTCCCGTAAGTGTGAATCCCGAGAACTCCATGTTTTTTGTATTATTAAGTGTAATGAGAAGTTCGTTTTTGTAATAAAGGTCTGCGGTCTCAGCTCCGTCATTAGCCCAGAAGTAAAGATTTCCTCGCTCGCGGTCAAAGTACCACTCACCCATCATATCAAGTTCTTCCGGTACATTGTAAATATAATATTTGGGAGTAAACCCGAATCCCTCAGAGACCTGTCCTGCGGCTGAAGCAATATATTTCGGGAAAAGGCTGGGAGTTTCTGTGTTAAATGTAACGGGAGATGACGCATCTTCCCAGTCGAATACATAGTAAGCGAATATCCATGCGCAGTTCTGATCTTTCCATTTTTTTACTCGATCAGCGGTCTCCTGATCTATACGATATTCGCCGCCGTAAGCGTTTCTTGCAAACGTCGTATCTCCCGGGTTGATTACACTGAAATAGTTAAATCCTTCGTTGGGATAACGTGCCTTTATCATACGCTTGTCCCCTGTGAAGAAACCTATATCAATTCCTTTTGGTACATTATCGTAAAGATGATCCGTTTTTGCAGTACCGACAGCGATCTCATCTCCCCAAATGTCTTTTGACATGCCATAATCGGCAAGTGAGATCATTTTAATGTTAGGAAGAACTTCGGGTGAGAAACGTGACGCCATTTCTGCATCCGGCTCTTTCCAATCTTCTTTCGGAACGGTAACACCTGCGGTAATTGTTACGTTTCCCTCAGCTTTCCAGATAACCTTTGTCAAAACCGAACAATCTTCTTCTGTAAAAACAAAATCTCTGTTTGAGTAAATTCCTTCGGGAACTGTTACAACAACTCGTACAGGCTTTCTCTCAAGCTTGAACACCTCTCGTACTGCAGCTTTTGCTGACGCGATATCGGGACATTCTACTGTTGTATCAAAATACTGCACTTTTACAGGTTTGTTATTCATAATTTTTCTCCTTTATGATCCGTTTAGGTTTGTTAGATATTCTTTCTGCCTATTTCTTCAACTGGAATTTTTTCAAAATCTGGAACAAGTTTATATATAGCACTATCATCTCTGATATTAAATGCTTCATCATCCCAGCATGCGAGTTCATATGTCTCGTTCTTGAATTCAAGATTGTTTTCTACGGTTGAATATCTGTAAACCGATTCATCTACACTTCTGAGAAGTCCCTCACGCTTAACGTTTACATTAATGAAGGCGTTTCCTGTTATAACAGAGTATGACGGATTACACGGGAAATCTATATCATCATAATCTGCAGGATCCTCTGACAAATTAATCTTTGCAAGAAGAGGATACTTAGATTTCCACGGCTCCTCACGATAAGGTATATAGTCCAGTGTGTACCACGCACTTCCGTATCCTCGGCTTACTACATTAGGTGCAAACCATCCACCGTTCAAAATACCGTCTCTGGCACGGTCATCATACTTCATACCTTTGTTTGAATTTACAACAATATTATTTTTGATAACAACTTCACGCCCCCCGCCTACATTGAAACAGAATCCCTGACATCTTGTTACAATGTTAGCGTAAACTGTCTGTCCACTCATTATATCATCGAAATAGAATGCTTTCGGATAATATGGACTATTGGATTTACCAATGTCCGCAACAATGTTGTAACGCATTACTGTTCCTCTTGCAGTCCAGTTACCACCTTGGTAGATGGCACCCGCATCTGCGGAATCCTGAACAGCGTGGTGAACGTAATTGTACTCGAAAAGATGCTCTGAGCCTGCAAGACCAACCGCTGTGTGAGGTGTATAGCAAACTTCATTATGATCAATTAAATGTCCGCAGCCGATTGCCATAATACCCTGCATATATGTAATATATACTTCACCGAAATGGTGGATATAGTTATTCGTTACACGGCATCCGCTGTGTGTGAGAGTCGCTTCGTCGCCTCCCTCAATAACTATACCTTTTCTACCGATATGCGCAATTTCGGAATTGGATACTATATTTCTCCAGCCGTTCAAGTATATAGCACTGCCGCCGATATTCTTTATATACAGTCTGTCAAACGTCATATCGTCACAGGTTGCACTGATTGCGTTTCCTGCAGTTCCCGTAAGAATGAATCCCGAGAATTCCATATTTTTTGTATTATTAAGTGTGATGAGAAGCTCATCCTTATAATAAAGGTCAGCGGTTTCAGCTCCGTCGTATGCCCAAAAATAGAGGTTTCCTGTCTGACGGTCGAGATACCACTCACCTGTCATATCAAGCTCTTCGGGAATATTATAGAGATAATATTTGGGAGTAAATCCAAATCCCTCTGAAATTTGACCGGCACCACACGCAATATATTTCGGATAAATACTGAGCTTTTCCGTATCAAACTTCACAGGCGATGAACCGTCTGCCCAGTCGAATACATAATAAGCAAAGATCCACGCATTATCACGGTCTTTCCATGTTTTGATACGGTCGGCAGTTTCTTTATCCATACTGTATTCGCCTCCGTACGGATTTCTTTGCTTTCCGATTTCCCCCGGATCAATAACACTGAAATAGTTAAATCCTTCGTTGGGATAACGTGATTTTTTCATTCGGCGGTCTCCCGTGAAGAATCCGAGATCTGTGCCGTGTGTAGCATCGTCATAGAGATGATCCATCTTTGACGTTCCGACGGCTATCTCTTCACCCCAATCGGATTTTGTAAGACCATAGTCTGTAAGGGATATCATTTTGATGTTCGCCAGAACTTCGGGTGAGAAACGGGAGGCCATATCCGCATCAGGTTCTTTCCAATCTTCTCGCGGAACGCTGAGACCTGCGGTAACCGTAACGTTTCCTTCGGCTTTCCAGATTACTTTTGTCAAAAGCGAACAATCGTCTTCTGTAAAAACAAAATCCTTATTTGAATATACGCCTTCCGGAACTGTTACAACAACTCTAACAGGCTTTTTCTCAAGAGCAAAAACTTCACGTACCGCCGCTTTTGCCGACGCGATATCAGGACATTCTACTGTAGTATCAAAATACTGTACTTTTACGTGCTTGCTGCTCATAATGTATCCCCCTTTGTGTAAGGTTATTTTCGTCCGATCTCCTCAATCGGAATTCTCTCGAATCCGGGAATATCTTTATATACAGGGCTGTCATCACGAAGAACTCTGTTTACTTCGTCCCAGCCACCCTCTTCAAGTGTTTCATAGAAAACGTTATTTTCAACAGTCGAGTACTCATATACCGGATCATCAATCTTATAAGCAAGACCGGGATCATACTCGTGTGTATAGTTTACTTTGATGACTACGTTTCCTGCAACTCTTGAATATGCGGGAGTACACGGACAATCGGGAGACTTGGGATCAGATTCTGCGAAAGAAGTCATCTTTGCACGGAGAGGATACTTGGATGCAAGGAATTCATCCTTGTATGGAACATCTCTGAGCGTTGACCACATAGAACCGGGACCGTCATGACTAACTGCTCTTTCCCAAAATGAATTTTGCCCGTTAAATCCGTCGTACATACGGCTGTCATATACAAAACCTGATCCGCAGTTTACAATGAGATTATTAATAATTGTATGTTCACGTCCACCGCCACAGAGGAATCCAAGGCCTCTTACGTTAAGGACAATATTTCCGTACGCTGTCTGACCTGACATACCGTCATCAAAGTATATTCCGCTAGGAAACCATCCTTCATCTCCGATATCACTGATGAGATTGTATCTCCATACCGATCCTCTTGAAGTCCATTGACCACCGCAATATATAGTACCTGCATCTTTGGAAAGCATTACAGCATGGTGTATATAGTTGTACTCAGCAATATTTTCGTCACCGCCCATACTCATTGCTGCATGAGGAGCATAACATACTTCGTTGTGGTCAATTTTGTGTCCACAACCGTTAGCAACAATACCACCTTGGTATGTTTTAAATACTTCCGCAAAATTATGAATATAGTTATTTGTAATACGGTTATTTGAATGTGTAAGAGTAGCCCTATCACCACCTTTGACATTGATACCGCCTTTACCGGTATGACTGATGTCACAGTTTGAAATAGTGATATCAGTACCCTGAGCAATGATTGCCCATTCTTCAATGTTTTTTATTACCAGCTTATCCAGAATCAAATTTTTACCTGTAGCGGTAATGGCAGCGCCCGCTGTTCCGATAAGGGTAAATCCTCTGAATTCCATATTGACAACATTTTTGCAATCTAAGAGAGAATCTGCTTTATAGTAGAACTCTGCATTTTCTGAACCGTCAAACGCCCAGAAATAAATGTTACCCGTTTCACGATCAAGGTACCATTCACCCTCACTGTCAAGTTCTTCAGGAACATTGTAGAAGCAGAAAAAAGGTGTGAAATGCTTGTCGATATTCGCGCCACCCCAAGCTACATACTTAGGATATACTATACGGTTATAAATGTCGATCTCAACAGGGGTTGATCCGTCTGCCCAGTCGTGTGCGAAATATCCGTACATCCATGCTTTGTTAGGATCTGCCCATTTTTTGATTCTTTCTGCTGTACGGCGCGAAATACGGTATGAACCGCCGTAAGGATTTCTCACGTTTTTATCAAGTTCACCTTGTTCAAGAACATCCTCAAGGAAATCGTATTCTCCGTTAGGATATCTCGCTTTCGTCATTCTCTTACCACCGGTAAAGAAACCGTTATTGCATCCCTGCACACCATCATCGTATCTTTTTGACGTATTTGAAGTCCCGATAGCTACTTCGTACTTACCCCAATCATCTTGTGTCATTCCAAAATCTGAAAGAGAGATCATTTTGATGTGAGGGAGAGCCTCTGGTGAGAAACGTGCTGACATTTTTTCGTCGGGATCTTTCCACTGATCCTTCGACACCTGGATGCCTGCTGTAACGATAACTTCGCCTTCAGCCTGATAAATGATCTTTGTGTCCTCTGAGCAGTCCTCAGCGGTGAAAACAAAATCAGCTGAAGAATATGTACCTGCAGGTACGTTCACGATTATCTCGCTCGGTTTATTGTCAGACGCAAGCAGCTTGCGGATTTCTGCTCTCACGGTCTTCATATCGGAATACTCGAATGTCATTTTGTTGTATTTTACACTGATCATAGATTTATTTTCTGCTGAACACATAATTGTTTATCTCCTTGTTTTTTGATGTTTTTTTTATTCAGTATGCCAATTTCTTCTATCGGAATTCTCTCAAATCCTGGGATATCCTTGTATACGGGGCTGTCGTCGCTGAGGATCA
The DNA here is from genome assembly GCA_015063455.1 of Oscillospiraceae bacterium. Lineage (GTDB taxonomy): Bacteria > Bacillota > Clostridia > Oscillospirales > CAG-272 > UMGS1696. The sequence goes on along the minus strand of SVUC01000074.1, from coordinate 3,396 downwards.
TCTTTTCGGGATCCCAGCCTGCCTCTTCGAATGTCTTGTAATACTCGTTATCTTTAACGTCAGAATAAACATATACAGCGTGATCTGCGATTATATCCTTGTCTGGAGCAACGTGCGGTGCAATTCCTGTTGCGCGGATCACTGCGTTACCGATAACCTTAGAATAAGCAGGTGAGCAAGGACAGTCACGGGAATAAGGATCGCAGCCGAAGTCGAGCATCTTTGCTCTGAGAGGATACTTTTCAGCGAGCATTCCTTCTCTGAAGCCTTTGACATGGTTAAAATTAGACCAAGCAGAACCGGGACCGGTGTGTGATACCACTCTTGCCCAGAATTTGTTTCTTCCGACAAATCCGTCGTGGAAACGTGAATCGTATCCAATACCCACACCGCAGTTTACGATAAGGTTGTGCATAATTGTGTGCTCGCGTCCACCGCCTGCAGTTATACCGCAGCCAGTTACGTTGATGATAATATTACCATATGCTGTCTGACCTGACATACCGTCATCGAAATAAAGACCTGTAGACTTCCATTCGTCACTTCCGCTGTCACGGATCATATTGTAGCGGATAATAGTTCCGCGGGACATCCAGTCTCCGCCCTGGTAGATGTTTCCTGCGTCATTTGACTGCATTACAACGTGGTGGAGAAGGTTATATTCAACAAGGTTTTCGTCTCCGCATACGCTGAGTCCTGCGTGAGGAGCATAGCAGATCTCATTGTGGTCAGCGGTATTTCCGCAGCCGCTGATGAAAATCGCTTGCTGATATGTTGTGAATACTTCTGCAAAATGATGGATGTAGTTGTTGGTTACACGGTTATCGGAATGGACAAGAGTATTTCTGTCTCCGCCACTTGTATAGATTCCGCCCATACCGGTATGCATCACTTCATTGTTTGATACAAGGATTCGGTTACCGTTTGCCCTAACAGCCCATCCGCCTATGTTTTTGATAAGTAGATCATTCAGTACCATGTCATCACAATTCTTTAATTCAATCGCATTGGTCTCGGTACCGAGCAATGTAAAGCCTTCAAATACCAAATTGCAAGTATTTGTACAGCTGATCAGAACGTCATTTTTGTATGAATAGTCAGCAGATTCAGCACCCTCATAAGCCCAGAAGTAAATGTTTCCTGTCTCACGGTCGAGGTACCATTCGCCTTCCATATCGAGTTCTTCCGGAACATTGTAAAAATGGAAGAATGCAGTGAAATATTTGTCAATTCTTGCGCCCATTGATTCGACATATTCGGGATAAATAAGGCGTTCCTTTATATTAACATCAATAGGAGAAGATGAGTCAGCCCAGTCGTGTGCGAAGTAACCGTAGATCCACGCCTTGTTCGGCTCTGCCCATTTTTTGATTCTTTCTGCTGTACGGCGGGAAATACGGTAAGCTCCGCCATTGGGATTTCTGGTGTTGGGGTCTGTGTCACCCTGATCTACGATTTCTTCAAGAAGATCATATTCCTTATTGGGAAAACGAGCCTTTATCATTCTCTTGTCACCCGTGAAGAAGCTGTTGGAGCATCCGACAACTGCGTCATCGTATCTTGCACCGGAATGAGCGCCGCCGATTGGAGATTCCTTCGCACCCCAATCGTCCTGTGTAAGACCGCAATCGGAAAGAGAGATCATCTTAATATGCGGAAGCGCTTTCTTTGAAAAACGTGCCGCAATTTTTTCGTCAGGCTCTTTCCATTCTGATTTTTTCACAGAGATACCCGCTGTAATTACCGCTTCTCCGTCTGCACGGTATATCACCCTTGTATCCTCCGAACAGTCTTCTGCTCCGAATACAAAATCATTTGGTGAATATACACCTGCTGGAACCGTTACAACTATCTTCTCAGGCTTTTTTTCGGACGCAAGAATTTTGCGTACTTCGGCTCTTGCAAGTCCCATATTATCAAATTCTGCAACTTTGTTGCTGTACTCAATTTTGATCATGGATTTTGTGTTCATTATTATTACACCATTAGACTATAGGAAAATTTATCGTCTGCCTATCTCTTCAACAGGAATTCTTTCAAATCCGGGAATATCTTTATATACAGGGCTGTCGTCGCGAAGCACTCTCTTCACCTCATCCCAGCCGCCGTCTTCAAATGTTTCGTAATATTCGTTATTCTCTACTGTTGAATACTTATATACCGCATCATCAATTTTTGTAGGAAGTCCGGGCTTGTATTCGTGAGTATAGTTCACCTTGATGATCGCATTTCCGACAACTCTCGAATATGCAGGGTTACACGGGAAGTCAGGAGAATACGGATCATCCTCAAGAGATGTCAGCATCTTCGCACGGAGGGGATAACGTGATGCAAGGAATTCATCCTTGAAAGGTACATATTTAAGAGTTGACCACATGGAACCGGGACCGTCGTGCTTTACTGCTCTTGCCCAGAAACTGTTTCCGCCGACAAATCCGTCGTGCATACGGCTGTCGTATACGATACCTGTTCCGCAGTCAACGATCAAGTTGTGTTCAATAACGTTTTCACGTCCACCGCCCGCAAGGAATCCGAGTCCTCTCACGCCAATAAGGATGTTTCCGTAAGCCGTCTGTCCTGACATACCGTCATCGAAATAGATTCCGCACGGATACCAGCCCTCTGCACCAATATCTTCTATCAAATTATAACGCACTATTGCACCACGAGACGTCCAGTCTCCACCTTGATAAACGGTACCCGCGTCCTTGGACAGCATTACTGCGTGGTGGATATAGTTGTATTCCGCAATGTTCTCATCTCCGGACATACTGAGTGCCGCATGCGGAGCATAACAAATTTCATTATGGTCGATCTTATTACCTACGCCATAAACATTGACACCTTGCTGATATGTCTTAAATACTTCTGCAAAATTATGAATATAGTTGTTTGTGACACGGTTGTTCGATTGCGTGAGAGTATTACGGTCACCACCACGAACCAAAATACCACCTTTACCTGTGTGGCTTATATCACAGTTTGAGATCAGAATATCAGATCCATCTACATTAATACCACGTCCTTCGATATTTTTGATAACAAGCTTATCGAAGCACATATTGTTACCTGTAGAACTTAAAGCATCACCTGCTGTTCCACGGAGAGTAAATCCTCTGAATTCCATATTGGTTGTTCCATTGCAGGAAACGAGAAGCTTGTCCTTGTAATAGAATTCAGCGTCTTCAGCATCCTCAAATGCCCAGAAATAGATATTTCCTGTTTGACGGTCAAGGTACCATTCTCCTTCACTGTCGAGTTCTTCCGGTACATTGTAGAAACAACAAAATGCTGTAAAATGCTTATCTATTCTTGCACCGCTCCAAGCAACGTATTTAGGGTATACAATACGGTTTCCCAAATCAAATTCAACGGGAGTTGATCCGTCTGCCCAGT
>SVUC01000073.1 GCA_015063455.1 Oscillospiraceae bacterium | reverse complement strand
TTGTTCACGTTCAAAGCATCTTAGAACGTGAACAACAGCGTCAACGTCGCGGATGTGAGAGAGGAATTTGTTACCCAGACCTTCACCCTTAGACGCGCCGCGTACAAGTCCTGCAATATCAACGAACTCAACTGTAGCGGGGGTATAAAGCTGAGGATCATACATTTCAGCGAGCTTGTCGAGACGGTAGTCGGGAACCTGAACGATACCTACATTGGGATCGATCGTGCAAAAGGGGTAGTTAGCACTTGGTGCGCCTGCACCTGTGAGTGCGTTAAAGAGTGTGCTTTTTCCAACATTTGGGAGACCGATAATGCCGAGCTTCATTATTAATGTCCTGCCGTATTAAAAACGGCAATTCCTTTCGAGAATGATAATTAAATTATTCATTTAATTATACACTTTTTTTGTCCGATATTCAAGTATATAGTGAATTATTTTTAATATTTTTGTTTATCATAAAAAAATACCGATTATTTTAAATTTATATCACTCCGTGTTCACATAATTTTCATATTGATAGAGTACAATACATAGTGTATAAATATATCTATGCGACAGTACATATATCCACATATAACGATACAAGAATTCAATGAAAAGTGAGGACAATTATGGGAACAAAATTATTGGTAATTGACGACGATCCCAATATCTGCGATTTGTTAAGATTCTATTTTGAAAATGAAGGCTACGAAGTAAAAACAGCTAATGACGGTATTGAAGGTATCAGCTACTTCAAGATGTACGAGCCTGACCTCGTTCTTCTCGACCTTATGCTTCCTAAGAATAAGGACGGTAACCAGGTATGCCGTGAGATCAGAGCTATCTCTTCAAAGCCTGTTATTATGATCACAGCTAAAGACGAAGTTCTTGACAAGGTTGTAGGTCTTGAGCTCGGAGCTGACGACTTTGTTGTTAAGCCGTTTGATATGAAGGAGCTTTCCGCAAGAATCAAGGCTGTACTCAGACGTTATTCTGCTCACGACAATCAGAGTGACGACGAGGTTATCAAGTTCGAGAATATCGAGATCAGCAAGCAGAAGTACGAACTCAAGCTCAACGGTAAGGCAGTAGATATTCCTCCGAAGGAACTCGAGCTTCTTTACTTCCTCGCGCTGAATTTCAACAGAGTATTCACAAGAGATCAGCTTCTCGATAAGGTATGGGGATTTGATTATCTCGGTGACTCCAGAACAGTTGACGTTCACGTAAAGAGACTTCGTGAAAAGCTCGAAGGCGTATCTGACAAGTGGACTCTTAAGACAGTATGGGGTGTCGGTTACAAGTTTGAACTGATCCAGTAAAAGATCATAGTCGGGGTTGATGTGATTCGTCAACCCCTGTTTGTTTTTGATAATTCCAAAATAAAACGGAGACTACTATGTTCAAAAGTATATTTGTGAAATATATATCAGCGTTTATGCTGGTCAATATTTTGAGTATATTTCTTTCAACATCAATTATTACATCTCTCGTTACCGTGTATGACAGTAACGACAAGGATCGTGCGCTGAGAAATATCACATACGAATCAGCAAGATTTATGGTGGAAGACTATACTCACAGCAGCGAGACAAGCTTTAACGATTACCTCAATAACTCAGTGTCAAGAATACTTCCTATCCTTGACGCAATGGCGATCAACTCTGATACGTTTGTTGTGTTTGTTTCAGACGGTGAGGGGAACATCAAGCTTGTCGGCGGGTCTGATTATTCAAAGCAATTTGCGGGAGATGACGGAATTATCTCTGACGGTGAAAGCTTGGTATATCCCGAATCTGTTGTGAGTGAGCTTCATTCATCTGCTGAGATCACGCGCCATGATACACTTGACGGATTTTTCGGAGAAAAGCATCTGGTGTATATGCGTCCTATTGCAACGAACGAGGGAAAGGTCGTCGGCTCTGTAATGACCTGCTCGATGAGCTCCAATATTGACGATCTTCTTGAGGCTATGATCAAAACGATCGTTATGTCGACGCTGTGGCTTATGCTTGCGGCTCTTATCGCAGTTTATTTCATCACAGAACGACTTGTATCTCCTCTTCGCGCAATGAGCAGAGCAGCAAAGGCATTTGCGGGCGGACAGTTTGATGTTCGTGTACAGGTAAGCGGAAACGATGAGGTTGCAGAGCTTGCGGACGCGTTCAACAATATGGCAAACTCACTTCAGCACAGTGAAGAAACAAGACGCTTGTTCCTCGCAAATGTGTCTCACGATCTCAGAACACCTATGACAACGATCTCTGGATTTATTGACAGCATACTTGACGGTGCGATCCCTCAGGATAAGGTGCCACACTATCTCGGTGTTATCGCATCTGAGGTAAGACGTCTTTCACGGCTTGTATCAAGTCTTCTCGATATTACAAAGATCCAGGCAGGTGAGAGAAAGTTCAATAAAGCACCGTTTGATATTTGTGAAATGGCGAGAGAGATCATTATTTCATCAGAGCAAAGACTTGAGGAAAAACGCCTCAACGTCGAGTTCGATGCGGATCGAGACAATATGTATGTCAGCGCCGACCACGATGCTATCCACCAGGTTCTCTATAATCTCTGCGACAACGCAATAAAATTCTCAAAAGAAGAGGGAAATTACGTTATCTCAATCAAGGAGATCGGACAAAAGGTTGAGATCAGCGTTTATAATGAGGGTGACGGTATTACCGAAGCAGATCTGCCTTATGTGTTCGACAGATTCTATAAGAGTGATAAGAGCAGAGGACTTGATAAAACAGGTGTCGGACTCGGACTTTACATTTCACGAACAATAATTGAAGCTCATAATGAAAAGATAAAGGTGGAAAGTGAATACGGGAAGTGGTGCAGGTTCACATTTACAATGACAAAAGCAAATCCGCCTAAGAATACCGCAAACGGAGATAATCAGAAATGACACTCAGATATACGGCAACGTGCCTCTTCGGACTTGAAGGATTTCTCGGAGAGGAGATCGACAGCCTCGGATACAAAAGAATAGAAAATATCGACGGTCGTATCACATTTGAAGCAGACGAAAATGCCTGTGCAGTATGCAATACAAACCTCAGATATGCAGAAAGACTTTACCTCAACCTCGGATCATTTGACGCGAATACTTTTACAGAGCTGTTTGACGGAACAAAAGAACTCCCCTGGGAGGAGTTTATCGGACGTGATGACGAATTTCCCGTAAGCGGTCACGCTATCAAAAGTAAGCTTTTTTCAGTCCCTGACTGCCAGAAGATCGTAAAAAAAGCGATCTCGGTACGACTGGGGGAGAAATATTCCCTGAAGATACTTCCTGAGACAGGAACGAGATATAAGATAGAGTTTTTCATACTGAAGGACAGAGCGTCACTTATGATCGATCTCTCGGGTGTTCCGCTTCATAAGAGAGGTTACCGTCCTGAGACAGTTGATGCCCCTATCAGAGAGACACTCGCTGCGGCAATGGTGAAGATCTCACGTCCGCGCGAAGACGTTCTCTTGTGGGATCCCTTCTGCGGATCGGGAACTATTGCGATCGAAGCCGCAATGATGATGAAGAATATCGCTCCAGGTCTGAAGAGAACTTTTGTATCAGAAGAATACTCCGTATTCCCGAAAAAATCGTGGAAGGATGCAAGAGAAGAGGCTGAGTCGAGAATCATTCACGACACATCGTTTGAAGCTTATGCGACCGATATAAATCCAAAATGTGTTGAGATAGCACAGGCTGCCGCAATGCGCGCGGGGGTTGCTGATCGACTCAATATCTTTATAATGGATGCGCTTGACATAGACACGCTCGGACGCCGCGGAACTATCGTCACAAATCCGCCGTACGGCGAAAGACTTCTCACAGTCGAGGAAGCGGAATCCTTGTATCGCGCAATGGGACAGTCATTCGCTCGTCTCGAAAAATGGCAGATCTATGTAATAACACAAAGTGAGATCTTCCCTCAGTTGTACGGTCGGCGTGCAGATAAGATCCGCAAGCTGTATAACGGAATGATACCTTGCTATTACTATCAATATTTCAAGAACAGAGATAAAAAGTAACCGAATAAACGAACAAAACCCCGTCAATAATGTACCCAAACTAAGATTGACGGAGTTTTTTTATGGAAATTTATAAAGGAAAACTGACGGAAAATTTTGAAGATAACATCAATCTGATTGAGGGAATTCTTCATCCGAATGACAATTTTGATATTATCCGAAAGCCAATGAAAATTGCAGACGCAAATATTATGATGTATTATATTGACGGATTTATCAAGGCGGAATCTTTGCAGAAGCTTCTGACATATGTTATTTCTGTCAAAGATTTCGGAAACGGAGAGGAAAACGCCGCGCAGAATTTTGCGGATATGCATATACCTTCCGCAGAGGTCGATGTTACCGATTCGATAGATAACATTATTCTCATGGTGATGAGCGGATGCACAGTATTCTTCTGTGATAAGTTCGGATCAAAGGCGCTTATCATTGACCTGAGAACATACGAGTCTCGCGGAACGGAGGAGCCCGAGAACGACAAGGTAATGCGCGGAAGCCGTGACGGATTTGTTGAGACGATGATCTTCAATACATCTATGATCAGACGCAGGATCCGAAGTCCCGAATTAACAGTAAAATATCTCAATGCAGGCAGAAGCTCAAGGACCGATATCGCTGTATGTTATATGAAAGGGAGAGCAGACCAAGCTTATGTAAATGAGCTTTGTAAGAAGATCGAAAATCTTGACACGGATTCGCTTGTTTTCGGACACAGGAGTATGGCTGAATCTCTTATGAAAACTGGTTGGTACAACCCTTATCCTAAAATACGTACAACAGAGAGACCTGATGCCGCGGCAGCAACGATTCTTGAAGGTGGAATCGTTGTAATTTGCGATAACAGCCCCGAGGCAATGATTTTTCCGACATCTCTTTTCGATTTTCTTCAAGAGACGGATGACTACTATTTTCCACCACTTACAGGGACTTATCTTAGGATACTGAGACATATTATTTTCTGGATGACGATTTTTGCAGTTCCTCTTTGGTATCTTGCGCTTATGCATGAAGATATTCTTCCACAGTGGCTTCAGTTTGTTGTTCCGGCAGACCCGGGTATGCTTCCGATATTCGCACAGCTCATCATCACAGAATTTGCACTCGACGGACTCAAGCTTGCCTCTCTCAATACCCCGAGTGTTCTCTCAAATTCTTTGTCAGTAGTCGGTGGACTCCTCCTTGGAGATTTTGCCGTGACGGTAGGATGGCTCTCTCCGGATGTTATCCTTTATATGTCATTCGTTGCGATCGCCAATTTCACTCAATCGAATTATGAGCTTGGATACGCGTTTAAGTATATGCGCGTCATAACACTTATTCTTACAGCACTGTTCGATTGGATCGGGTTTGCGACAGGTGTGATTATCACGATAACCCTCACGGCAATAAATAAAACTGTAAACGGAAAACGAAGTTACCTTTACCCACTTATACCGTGGAACGGACACGCGATGGCTCGTCTTCTGTTCCGACTTAAAAAACGCTATTGATCGGAGATCCCTGTGTTAGATAACGCGGGGATCTTTTTGTTTTACTGTGTGGTTTTTATTTGAAAATATGAAAAATTATCTTGACAAAACAGACATTCCAAAGTATAATTAGTTAGTTAATAAATTAATTCTTGTGTATTATATTTGGAGGAAGAAATGAATTTGAATGTAAACAGAACTCAGGATTTTGAGGATGTAAAAAAATCACCAATGCGCTTGATTGGTGAGATATCAAGACTTATGGGTGAGAAAATGCGTGAGAAGGGTGAAGAAAATCCCATTTCACAAAAATCGGGCAGGGATATAATGTTTCACCTTGCGAGACGTGACGGAAGAACACAGCTTGATCTTGTAAAGGCAACACATCTGAAAGCTCCTACAGTGAGTGTGTCTCTTCAGAGGCTTGAGAAGGAAGGATTTGTTACACGCAAAACAGACGAGTATGATATGAGAGCAACTCGTGTATTTCTTACCGAAAAAGGACGTGACCTTGATAACAAGATCAGGAAACGTATCAGAGCAGAGGAAGATCTTGCAATGAGCAGTTTGACTGAGAGTGAAAAAGATACTCTTTGCCGACTTCTCGAAAAGATCAAGGTCAATATTATCAGTAATTCTATGAAAGACGGTGAACTCATTTGAAAAAGGTAAAGCTCAGATCATATCTGAAAAAATATTGGTTCTTCGCGCTTATCTCACCGCTGTTTATGATTGGTGAGGTTCTCATCGATCTTATGCAGCCGAAACTTATGTCAACGATCGTCAACACAGTAGTTGAGAGCGGAGAAGTTGACGTTGTAATGAATTCTATTCTTTCAACGAGTATACAAATGATAATCCTTGTGGCGTTCGGCGGATTTATGGGACTTATGTGCTGCTATACGTCAAGCAGAGCTTCGCAGGGGTTCGGAAATGATATCAGAGTAGATGCATTCAATAAAGTAATGTCTCTTTCACTCGAACAGACCGATAAATTCACAACAGGTTCTCTTGTTACAAGACTTACAAACGATATAACAACACTTCAGGATCTTGTACAGATGATTTTGAGAATGCTTGTCAGAGCACCGATCTTCTTCATCGGCGGAATAGTTATGTGTCTCTCACTTGACATTTCATTCGGTTATGTGGTTCTTGTTGCAATGCCGATCATTCTTATTCTTGTAGCTATTATGCTTGTCAAAGCATTTCCTATGTTCTCGATCGTCCAGAAAAAGCTTGACAGAGTGAATTCTGTTGTTCAGGAGAACGTTACAGGCGCGAGAGTGATCAAGGCGTACACAAGAGAAGAGCACGAGATCGACAGATTCAATACTGCAAACCTTGAGTTCTCGGGTGTTAACTTCAAGGTGTCTGTACTTATGGCATCAATTATGCCTTTTCTCGGAATTGTTATGAACCTTGCGGTAATCGCGATCATTTACATAGGCGGACTTCAGGTAGAGGCGGCAAGAATTAATGTCGGGGATATTATGGCAGCAGTACAGTATATCACACAGGTTCTCAACTCAATTATGATGATGTCTATGACGTTCCAGCAGATCGCAAGAGGTACAGCATGTGCTGCACGTGTACGCGAGGTCCTTGAGGCTGATCAGATCATCGTCTCAGGCGACGTGAAAGAAGGGAAGGAGATCGGCACAGTACGTTTTGAAAACGTATCCTTCAAATATCCGAACGCGGCGGGTAATAATATACTCGACGGCATCTCATTTGATGTAAAACGCGGTGAGACAGTTGCAATAATCGGTGCAACAGGATCTGGTAAATCCTCACTTGTTAATCTTATTCCGCGATTCTATGATACGGTTGAGGGAAAGGTTTATGTCGATGGCGTTGACGTAAGAGAATGGGATCTTGAAGCGCTGAGAGAGAAGATCGGATTTGTTCTTCAGAAGAGTGAGCTTTTCTCCGGAAGCGTTGAAGAGAACATCAAGTGGGGCAAGACTGACGCAGATTATGATGAAGTTAAGCACGCGGCTGAGATCGCTCAAGCAGATGAGTTTATTTCCGCTATGGACAACGGTTATTCCTCATATGTTGCGGAAAAAGGCGCGTCACTCTCAGGCGGGCAGAAGCAGAGAGTGGCAATTTCCAGAGCTGTACTTCGTCATCCCGAGATCATCATTTTTGATGACAGTACGTCAGCACTCGACCTCAGTACCGAAGCAAAGCTCAGAGCGGCATTGAATAAGGAATTCTCAGACACAACGGTAATTATGATCGCTCAGAGAATTGCGAGTGTAATGCACGCAGACAGAATCGCTGTAATCGAAAACGGTAAGATCACGGCGTTCGATAATCACGATAATCTTATGAAAACAAGTGAAACATACAGAGATATTTATTCGTCCCAGATGAAAATGAGCGGAGGTGAGATCAATGGCTGATAATAAAATCAATCAGGGAAAAAGAGAAATTCCGCCCTCAGGCGTAATGAAGGATCAGTCTCCCGCAGACAAAAATAATGTCAAAAAAGAGCTTACAGCCGATGAACTCCGCGATATGATGAAAAAGAACGGGACACAGCAAGGTGGACGCAGAGGCCCCGGTGGACCGATGATCAGAGAAAAGCCGAAGAACACAAAAGCTACTGTCGGAAAGCTTCTGAAATATATCGGCAAGAGCAAATATCTTGTCCTCTTGATAGTCATAACAACACTTTTTACAACATTCCTCAGCCTTCTTGGCCCTACACTTCAGGGCATGGCGATCGACTCGATCACATTTACTGCAGAGAGACCGTATGTTGACTTTGATGCACTTGTCCGCACACTCGTGCTTATGGGGATCGTCTATATTTGCAGCAGTATGATCCAGCTTGTGCAGGGAATCGCATCAGCAAAGATCTCACAGACAACGGTATATAATCTCCGTAAGGATCTTTTCGATAAAATAACCTATCTTCCGATAGGATATACAGATACACACGCTCACGGCGATATAATGAGCCGTATGACGAACGACGTTGATAACATTTCAATGACAATATCATCGTCAGTAACATCACTTGTGTCAGCTGTTCTCACATTGTTTGGCGCACTCTTTATGTTGATCTATTACGATTGGCGTATGGCACTCATTTCACTTATCACAATACCGTTTACGATCATTGTTTCAATGAATCTCTCAAAATTTATGAGAAAGTATTTTGTTGAAAAACAGATCCTTCTCGGTCAGATGAACACTCAGGTAGAGGAAATGGTGACAGGCTTCAAAACCGTTATCGCATACGGTAAGGAAGACGATGCTTGCCGTGAGTTTGCCGATATCAGCGAAAGATTCCGCAAATGCAGTATCAGAGCGAATGTTTGGGGTGGTCTGATGGGACCTGCAAACAACATAATCAATAATATAAATTATCTCATTGTTGCCTGCTTCAGCGCATATTTTTCGATTACAGGAGCGATCTCTGTAGGTTCAATTCAAGCTATACTTCAGTATTCAAGACAGCTTTCGTTCCCGATCAACCAGATCTCGAATCAGTATGCAAGTATCCTTACGGCAATAGCAGGTGCGGAGAGAGTATTCGCAATTCTTGAAACCCCAAACGAGATCGACGAAGGAAAAGAGAAGATTGATATTGAAAAGATCGAAGGAAATATTGATTTTGACCATATCGACTTCTCATATAATCCTGAAAAGCAGGTTCTGTTCGACTTTAACCTCAATGTTGAAAAAGGTCAGAAGATCGCACTTGTCGGGGCGACAGGATCGGGCAAAACCACCGTTGTAAACCTTCTTACACGTTTCTATGACGTCGATTCGGGTTCAATTTCCATCGACGGTGTGAATATTAACGATATTCCGAAAAACACACTCAGAAGTGCGATTGCGATCGTTCTTCAAGATACTGTGTTGTTCCACGATACGATCAGAAATAACATAAAGTACGGACGTCTCGACGCTACCGACGAGGAGATAGAAAAGGCAGCTGAGATGGCGCGTGCAAAAGAATTTATCGAGAGACTTCCCGATAAATACGATACAGTTCTTACGGAAGGCGGAAGTAATCTCAGTCAGGGACAGAGACAGCTTCTTGCAATTGCCCGTGCAGTTCTTGCCGATCCTAAGATCCTTATTCTTGACGAGGCAACATCGTCAGTCGACACACGAACCGAGATGCACATTCAGCAGGCAATGGTTGCGCTGATGAAGAACAGAACAAGCCTCATCATTGCTCACAGACTCTCCACGATTCGTGACGCTGACGCGATAATAGTTATGAAAAACGGCACCGTTATGGAATGTGGTAATCACGATGAGCTTATTGAAAAGCAGGGAGTATACTACGGATTGTATCAGAATCAGTTTGCGGGAATTGAGACTTGATTCATCAAAAACCGTATAGACTTTTTGAGCAAAATAAAGTATAATATAAAAAATGACAACAGTAACAGAGGTAAAAATGCAGACAGACTATATGACAGAAAAACGAGAATGTAAATATGCGGGAAAGTGCGGCGCGTGTCAGACGCTGAACCTCACTTATGACGCTGAGCTTTCGATGAAAATGAAAAAAGAGATTACTCTCCTCGGCAGATTCGGTCATATAGACGAGATCATCTGTATGGAGAAGCCTCTGTACTATCGAAATAAAGTGCAGTATCTTATGAATTACAACGGCGGACGCGTAAACTTCGGACTATACCGTTCAAGTGACGGAAAAATCGTTCACGTTGACAACTGTATGATGGAAGACAAGGATGCCGCATCGGTTTGCCGTACTGTCCGACGTATGATTGATAAATATAAGCTATCAGTATACGACGGACGGCGCGGACTCATTCGTCACGTAATGGCTCGGCGTGCATTTGCGACAAATGAGATCATTTGTGCTATTGTAACCTCTGCCGAAAAGTTCGATTGTGCACAGGAGTTCGCACGAGAGCTTGCCGAAAGATGCAAAACGGTTCGTTCGGTGTCTCGTATCATTAACACAACTCAAACACCTTTATGGATGGGCGGGGAAGAGAGTGTACTTTATGGAGATGGATACATCACTGACGAGCTGTGCGGATGCAAGTTCAGAATTTCCGCAAAATCCTTCTATCAGATCAATCCTGTGCAGACCGAGGCACTTTACAGTAAGGCTGTGGAATTTGCTGAGCTGACAGGAAACTCAAATATTTTGGACGCATACTGCGGTATAGGTACTGTAGGGATCATTGCTGCAAAAAAATCCGGCGCGAAGCTTATCGGATTTGATGTGAATAAGAATGCGATCTCCGATGCTGTGATCAATGCTGAGCTCAACGGAGTAAATAATGCAGAGTTTGTGTGCGCGGATGATTCATCGTTCAAGCTGAAGGACGCGAGAAAATTTGATGTGATCTTTGCCGATCCGCCACGTGCTGGGTGTGAGAAGAAGTTTTTGAATTTTGTTCTCGATAAGTCTCCCGAAAAGTTTGTGTATATTTCGTGTAATCCCGAAACACTCGCGCGAGACCTCGCATATATGAAGCAGGCGTATAAGGTAAAGAAGATCCAGCCTGTCGATATGTTCCCGGGAACAAGTCACGTCGAGACGGTAGTACTTTTGAGTCGGAAAAAGATTGCCGGTGAATGATACCGCAGGAGGAGCTCTTTTTAATGGAACCATTTTTGGCAGATTTGATAAATAATCCCAAAATTCCGAAAGTGATTCGGTATGCTCTTGTTTCGGTCGTGAGTTTGTTTATTCTTTACCTGGGGATTAACTGTACACTCGTGAGCCCAATGGTAATCGGGAAAGTGTTTGGTGTAGTTCTGAGTGTTTTGATCTTGATAGCAGCTTCATATTTGTTCAGAAGAATATACAAGAGCTGATCAATTCATTTTTTTCGGAGGCGAACAAATGAAAAGTAAATGGAGCTTTGTCGCATCAATTTTTCAGCTGACGGTTGGAATTCTTGCGACTGCCGCTTTTATTGTACTTGCTCTGAGTGGTGATAATATGACAAAATGGATCGTCACGCTCATACTTGCAATTGCGCTTATCGTTTTGGGAATATTGGGCATTAAAGATTATACGTCAGATAAATAACAATCTTCTGAAGTATACGGTGGAGGATAAATGAAAGTTAACGAATATCAGGAATTGGCAATGACGACCTTGAATCCGGAACTTGACAAGAAGGACGTCCTCATCAACAGCGTAATGGGGTTGTGCGGCGAGTCGGGAGAAGCGATCGACATTGTAAAGAAATGGCTGGCGCAGGGTCACGAGCTTGACCGCGATCATTTGATAAAGGAGCTGGGGGACATCGCGTGGTATCTTGCAGAAGCTGCTACCGCACTTGATGTTTCGCTCGAAGAGGTTTTTGAGGCGAATATTACTAAGCTGAAGATGAGGTATCCCGACGGTTTCGAGAAGAAGAGATCAGCTAGTCGTCTTCAGGATGACACATAAGTTTGTACTCAATAAAACAGCTCGACAGCTGTTTGACGTTTAACAGAATAAAAAAAGCAGGCACAAGAATATCTGATACATTTCTTGCGCCTGTTTTATTATTTTACCATTCCGTATCCGCCTGCATACTTGCTGACTTCTGACGCGACCACAAAAACCTTGTTGTCACAGATTTGACGAATATCTCTCAGAACAGTTTTTGTATCTTTTCGCGGAAGAACTATGAAGATCATATTCATTTTGTCGGTAGATCCTCGTCCTTCAAAAATTGTATATCCTTTGTTGTTTTCCTTCAGATATTCGATGATCTTTTCGGTACTGCTGTCACTTGCGATAAGCTCAAGGCTCGATGTTCCGAGCGCGATCTTATTCTCAATGGTTGAGCCGAGGAAAAGTCCCGTCGCATAGCCGAGACAGTAGAACAGCAAAAGGAACGGATTGTCGCCGAGAGTCCCAATAATCGTCGATATCACAAGTCCCCAGATCGTACATTCTGCAAATCCGAGACAGGCAGCCTTCAGCCGCTGACCTTTTACCATCATACAGGTTTTAAGGGAC
>SVUC01000072.1 GCA_015063455.1 Oscillospiraceae bacterium | reverse complement strand
CCGTTTTCCGTAACCAGAGTAAAGATCTGTTTCATCTCACAGGCATCACAATTGGTGTCTGTATCGCAGCCGCCTCGTTACTGGTGGTGCTGTGCGTCTACTTCTTTGTGAACTCCGCAAGAGTTAAGGCAGAAGCAGCAGCCAAGAGCACCTTCCTGTCCAACATGAGCCATGAGATTCGCACCCCGCTAAATGGCTTGCTCGGTCTCAATCGGCTGATGCAGCAAAATATCAATAACAAACATAAGGTAAGCGAGTATCTGCAAAAGTCCACCACCACAGCAAACTACCTGCTTTCTCTTGTAAACGATATTTTGGACCTTAACAAGCTCAGCGAGAATGTCATTGAGCTGGACTATCGTCCCTTCGATCTCTCTGCCCTGCTCGCCTCTTTAGAAGAGATGGCGCGCGGCAGAATTGCAGACCGAAACCTCAATCTCATTTTCAAGATTATGAAGCGCGGCGAGAAACTCGCTGAAGCTATCGGATCGGGAGACGAAAAAGAGATTGCCGATATGGGTCTGCGTTATGACCTCACACTTCCCCTCACACGTTACTACGCAAACAACCGTGCAAAGCTCCCCACACCTTTCAAGGTTATCCAGATCGACAAGGTTTACCGTGCTGAGCGTCCGCAGAAAGGCAGAATGAGAGAGTTTGTTCAGTGTGATATCGACATCATCGGATCAGATTCTTACACCGCTGAGGTTGAGCTTATTTCTACCACAGCAAAGGCTCTTCTCAATATCGGATTTGACAACTTCAAGATCAGAGTGAACGATCGCCGTCTTCTCAAAGCAATCATTATGGGCGCAGGATTTGAAGAAAGTGACTGCGACTCCGTATGTATTTCTCTTGACAAGCTTGACAAGATCGCCGCTGCAGGTGTTCGTGACGAGCTTCTTTCAAAAGAATTTGCGCCTGAGGCAGTTGAAAAGCTTATGACGGTTCTTGACCGTAATCCCTTTACCCTCGCTGATGCAAAGGAAGTTTGCGGCGAGCTCGACTGCATCTCAAATCTCGAAAAGATCATGACGATCGCAAACGAAACTTCCCGTGGCCGTTACGCTGTTGAATATGATATGACCCTTGTAAGAGGTCAGGGATATTACACAGGTACTGTATTCGAGATCTCAAGTCCCGATTTCCGCGGTGCGATCGGAGGCGGCGGAAGATATGACAATCTTATCGGAAAATTCCTCGGTGAAAGCATACCTGCTGTCGGATTCTCAATCGGATTTGAAAGAATTGCAGGAATCCTTCTCGACAAGAATTATCAGATTCCCACAAGAAAGCCACGTCTTGCTGTGATCTATACAGAAGAAAACTTCAAGGATGCGCTTGTGCGTGCGGAAGAGCTCAGAAGCGAATATGATGTCACAATGTATATCGCACCGAAAAAGCTCGGCAAGCTCTTCTCTCAGCTTGAATCCTCCGGTTATGCAGGATGTGCTGTAATGGGACAGGATGAGCTGAAAATATTCGGTGAACGAGCATAAATAAAAAACAAACGATAAGCAATGGGTTATTTCTCATAAGGAAATTTACTCTCAGGAAAAATAATTCACCCCGACAGATTTTCATAGTCTGTCGGGGTTTCTTATATCAATATTCCGGTAGTTCAATAAATTCTACGCCGTAACCGTTCGATACACCAGTATATAGTTTATCTGAAAAACGACCGATTTTACAATAATGCTCCATAACATATTTTGCGGTGTAAGGCATCTCTAAATCACTTAAATCATTAATAGAAAACCATCTAACCGTTCCTTCATTCGAATGTAGATCATCACCTATATGTTCTTTAAGATTGGCAAAAAAGTAATAGTTTTGTCTTATCTCTCCTTTTGTTCGCAGCAAGGTTACATATCTAAGGGAAAGATTATCTAAATCATCTTCGCAGAGATTTAGTTCTTCATTTAATTCTCTCAATACACACGCTGTTGCGTTATTTAATTCAAAATCTTCAAAATGACCACCGGCCGAACCTGTCCATACATCAGTCACAACCTGACCGCCTTGCCTAAATAAAAGTAATACATTCTCCCCCCTAATTAAGTAAATGGCTGTCATATTTCTTAATTTGCCCACCATAGTATTTTCTCCCAAAACTCTTATTTGTCTTTCGTTTTTATCGACGGTCTCACCTTTGTATACAAATAGCTTATTGTAGTTCGGCAGAGGAAAGAATCCTCTGCCAAAATTTCTGTATTTGCAAATTCTCTGCTAAGGACAACAGAAAAAACATCGTTTTTTATCTGCTTACACCAAAAACATATTACGGAGATATTCCCACAACATCCACGAAGGAAATACAGTAAGAAGAAATACTGCGGCTTCGATTATAAGAATCTTTTTTACACCGCTGTCATCAAAAAGAAGCCTGAAATTCGATATAAGGATAAATACAGTAATCACAATAGCAGCGAGAGTTAAAACGGCAAGTACAAATATTTTCCCGTAACCGATACTCTCATACGGTGTTATCAGCGCGCCCATCAGGCTAAACGATGCACAGGTCGCAAGACCGCAAAAAACTCCGCACAAGGCGGCATAAATAATAAAGCGAAGAGTTTTCATATTTCCCCCACTTTTTACCGAATTTACATTTTTATTATAACATAGCATATATATAAAAACAATCCGAATATCACTTGATTTTGTAAATAATATGTTATATAATATTCTCAAGATCAAGAAAAAGAAGAGATAAAATGACAGATATCGTTATATTGACAGGCAAAGCCGGAGGAAGCTCTTGCTCGGGATTTCAGGTCTACTGTGTTTCAGACAAAACTGTAGCTGTTCCATCTGCTGAATATTACATCTACGCAGAAGATCCCGATGAGGTGACAAAAAACCATATTTCAAGTATAAAGGCTGCACTTGACGATGGTTGTGATGTTGTTGCGATAGAGTGTGCATCATCGGGAATCGACAGTCTATACTATAAAATCGCGTGCGGTGAGGGTGCATCATCTCCGCGGATCATAGGTTTTTCGAATGACAAGCTTCCTCTTTTAATAAAGAAAACAAAAACAAACTGCTCTGAGATCTTCATTGAATCGGTCTATCAAAAAATGACCGTAAAGCACCTCAAAGCAGATACGGCTCATTCCAGAACAGTAAGCGGAGTCGTACGCGAGTATTTCAATGTCTTCATGGCATCTCATTCTATGAAATACCTTTTTTCCTCGCTCGTCGCTTTTTTAATTGATTACACACTTCTTATCATACTCAATTCTTCTCTGAGTGTTGTGTCTATCGCATCGCTTGAGATCAGCGCGGTAATTGCGTGGTGCGTTTCATCTCTCACCAACTTTTTCTTGAACCGAAATTTTGTTTTCCGTTCCTCAACTCCTCTTCCCAAGGCTTTTGCGGAATATTACGGACTTGCGGGAATAGTATTCATTCTGAAAACATTTGTAATCCTTGAGCTTCTCACGCGTGTAGTGCACATTAATCTGGAGATCGCAAAGCTCTTTGCTGAAGTAATATTCTATATCTGCAATTATTTTATCCAAAAGAAATTTATATTCAAAAGAAAATGATTTGTGCGGATAATGCTCCGTATCACAGCAAATAATAAATAAAACAAAGGAGATAAAAATTATGAAAGAAATCAATCTTACAGTTGAAAATTTCGACACCGAAGTAATGCAGTCAGACAAGCCCGTACTTGTAGACTTCTGGGCACCGTGGTGCGGTCCGTGCCGTATGCTCGCCCCTGTTATTGAAGAGATCGCTGAAGAACGAAACGACATCAAGGTTTGCAAAGTCAACACCGACGAGGCGTCAGAGCTTGCAGCAAAGTTCGCAATCTCAAGTATTCCCACACTTCTCGTCGTAAAGAATGGTGAGATCGTACAGAGACAGTCGGGATTCAGACCCAAAAAGGATGTTCTCAAGCTTCTCGACTAATAAACGTCAATATATCAAAGCAAGTCAGTTATTTTTTTACTGACTTGTATTTTTTTACTTGAAAAATTCATAGATGTAGTATATAATATTCTTATGTTGAATTAAACAAATATTTATTGAAAGGTATGTAACTATGAAAAAATTCACAGACACTTTCGTTCTCTCAAACGGCGTAGAAGTTCCCTGTATCGGTTACGGTACATGGCAGTCTCCCGACGGAGAAGAAACAAAAAATGCAGTAAAGAGCGCTATCGAATGTGGATACCGCCACATTGATACAGCATCCGCTTACGGTAATGAAGCAAGCGTTGGAGATGCAATCAAAGAATCCGGTGTTGCAAGAGAAGAAATCTTCATCACAACAAAACACTGGGTTACAGAGCGCGGTTATGAAAAAACTGTTGCTGCCGCTGAAGCATCCCTCAAGGCACTCGGCGTAGATTATCTCGATCTCTACCTCATTCACTGGCCTGCAGTTGCAAAGTTCTCTCCCGAATGGAAGGAGATCAATGCATCCACCTGGAGAGGTTTTGAAAAGCTTTACAAGGACGGAAAGATCCGCGCGATTGGTCTGAGCAACTTCCACCAGCTCCACATTGACGCACTCAACGAATTTGCTGAAATCAAGCCTATGGTAAACCAGATCGAATTCCACCCCGGCTTTACTCAGATGGAAGTTGTTGAATATTCCAAGAAGTCAGGTATGCTTGTTCAGGCATGGAGCCCTCTCGGAAGCGGTGCTGTTCTCTCCGATCCCACAGTAAACGAAATTGCTCAGGCTCACGGAAAGAGCGCTGCTCACGTTTGCATCAAGTATGCTCTCCAGAACGGTATCAATCCCCTCACCAAGTCTATGAATCCCTCAAGAATGGCTGACAATATGAACGTTTTCGATTTCGAGCTTACAGCTGACGATCTTAAGAAGCTCGATTCTATGCCCATTACAGGATATACCGGATGGCATCCGGAAGATGCTCCCGCAGATGCTCTTGCAGGTACGGTTGAGGAATAAAATATGATTCATATTGGTATTGCCGATTACGGTATGAATGCCCGTTACGGTCAGTTCTACGATTACGAAGAAAGAATGGACGACATCAAGAAAATCGGATACGAAGGTTGTGAAAGACTCTCTCCAACCGATGCCGCTGATGCTCTTCAGAAAGCATCTTATCTGAAAGGTCACGGAATGAGCTTTGCTACCTGTAACGCTCCGACTATCGAAAAATCTATTAAATGGACTGCTGCTCTCGGTGGAAAATATATTTGGTGCTCAGGACTTATGGAAGTTCACAATCTGAACGATCTCATCATCCGTGCAAACTATCTTGAAGAAACCTGTGAAAGATACGGCATATGCTGTGCGATACATAATCACCTCGCCTCATACGTCGAAACACAGGAACAGCTTGAAGAATTTCTCGATCGCTGCCCCGGTGTAGGAATGATCCTTGATATAGGTCATCTCAATGCGGCTGGCGGAAACGTAAAAGAAGTATTCAACAAGTATTATGATAGAATCAAAGCTATCCACCTCAAAGACTGGGTGAACGATGAAGAGAACCCCGTTTGGATCGGTGCTGCTGCGGCAGGACTCGGAAAAGGTCATTTCTGCGCTCTCGGAAAAGGCTTGTTCGCTGACGACAACAAATATGTTGTAGAAGAATGTGTCAAGCGTGGTTTTGACGGCTGGATCCACGTTGAACAGGATACACACCTCAGAGATCCACTTGTTGATCTCGCTGAAAGCCGTGAGCTTATCAGAAGCTGGGGACTTTAATAAATAGCAAAACCTCTCACTTTATAATGTGAGAGGTTTTTTGTTATTTTATCAGATCTCAACCCGACCGCAGTACACTTCGTGTGTCTCGCCTGTCAGATGAAGAGTTCCATCAATGTAGCTTACAACGAGAGTTCCGCCCTTGAGATGAACTGTGATGTCTCCCGCTTTGCAGAATCCATTCTCAACTGCGGCAGCAGCTGCGGCACAGGCACCCGTTCCGCAGGCGTTTGTCTCACCGGAACCGCGTTCCCATATACGCGCTACTATTGTATGATCATCAATGACGTGAACAAATTCAACGTTTGTTCTTTCGGGGAAGATGGGGTCTCGCTCTATAGCTGCGCCTCCATCCGAGAGATCTAATGCAAATATGTCGTTGTCCTTCATATCACTTGCGAATATTACACAGTGCGGATTACCCACAGACGCGCAGGTGACCTTATATTTTTCTCCCGCGATCTCTGCTTCAACTCCTATTCCGCTTGAAGAATCAAGTTTTACAGGTACTTTATCGGGGGTAAAGTCGATCTTTCCAATGTCTACCTTCGCCTTTGTAACTTTGCCGTCACAGACGGTAAGGGAGAGCGTCTTGATTCCAGATAGTGTCTCGATCGTCATTTCCTTCTTCGCAATGATTCCGCTTTCATAGAGGTATTTTGCGACGCATCCTATACCGTTTGCACAGATCCTCGATTCACTTCCGTCTCGGTTGAACATTCTCATACCTGCATCTGCGGCAGATGATCTTTGAATTATTATCGTTCCATCTCCGCCGATTCCTTTGTGGCGGTCTGCAAACGCTATTGAAAGTCCTTCCGGATTTCCGATAGAGCTGTCCATACAATCGAAGTAAATATAGTCGTTTCCGCAGGTGTGCATTTTCACAAAATCAAGCTTTATTTTGCTCTCACGGAGATTATTGATATCAACAAGCTCTGTGCAGTCAACATTCCAGCGGCTCTCGATACTGTCAGCTACAGCGTTTGCAGTATCAAGCGATGTCAGACACGGGATCGCGTGTTCTACCGCAAGTCTGCGGAGTCTTACGCTTGCTCTCTTCGGATCTCTTCCGCGTGCAGATGTCGATATGATATAGTTGATCTTACCTTCCTTTATAAGCTCGCGCGGAGTGATTCCTTCCTCATCAAGATGCGCAACTTCGGTAACGTGAACTCCGTGCTTACGGATTACTTCTGCAGTATGGTCGGTTGCGTACACCTTAAATCCGAGATCGGAGAACTTCTTTGCCACGCTTCCGATCTCACATTTATCGGTATCACGCACGGACATAAATACACCGCCGTTTTTGTTAAGCTTGTATCCTGCCGCGCTGAGTCCTTTATAAAGAGCTTCACCGAATGTACCCGCAAGTCCGAGGACTTCACCTGTAGATTTCATCTCAGGACCGAGTGATGTGTCAAGTCCGCTGAGCTTTTCAAATGAGAACACAGGAACTTTCACAGCAACATAAGGGGAATTCCTGTAAAGTCCGACGCCGTATCCCATATCACTGAGCTTTTCACCGAGCATACAGCGTGTCGCAAGATCTACCATTGGGATTCCCGTCACTTTACTGATGTACGGAACAGTTCTCGACGAACGAGGATTAACTTCAATTACATAAAGTTCACCGTTGTAGATAAGGTACTGAATATTGATAAGTCCCTTTGTTTCAAGTGCAATTGCAAGATTTTTTGTCTGTTCAACGATGTAATCACGCATTTCGTCATCAACGTTCTGTGAGGGATATATAGCGATCGAGTCACCTGAGTGAACACCTGTCCTCTCAACGTGCTCCATAATTCCGGGGATAAGTATATCCTCACCGTCACAGATCGCGTCAACTTCAAGCTCCGTACCCATAAGATACTTGTCAACAAGAACGGGATTTTCAATTCCCTGTGCAAGAATTATTGCCATATATTCGCGAATATCAGATTCGGTGAATGCGATTATCATATTCTGTCCGCCGAGAACGTATGACGGTCTGAGAAGTACCGGATATCCGATCTTCTCCGCCACTTCAAGTGCCTCATCGGCAGTCATCACAGTAAATCCTTCGGGACGCTTGATCTTGAATCTTTCAAGGAGCTCGTCGAATCTCTCTCTATCCTCTGCACAGTCGATCATATCGGGGGATGTTCCGAGAATTTTCACGCCGCACGCCGCGATATATCTTGTAAGCTTGATAGCAGTCTGTCCGCCGAACGCAACAACTGCCCCGATCGGCTTCTCAACTTTGATGATATTTGCAACATCCTCCGGAGTAAGTGGTTCAAAATACAGTCTGTCGGCTGTATCAAAGTCGGTTGAAACGGTCTCCGGATTGTTGTTTACGATTACTACATCGTATCCCGCCTTTTTCAGCGCCCAGACACAATGAACAGATGCGTAGTCAAATTCAATTCCCTGTCCGATTCTGATAGGACCCGAGCCAATTACCATAACCGTTCCAAGAGGACTCTTTTTATGTCCTTCAATAAATTCTGCCGCTTCATCACCTTCAATGTACGATGAGTAGAAATACGGTGTGTCGACAGAAAACTCTCTTGAGCAGGTGTCAACTGTTTTGAAGGTTACTGGCATCTCATACTGAATATTTTTTACTCCCGTAAGGCGAGATACCGCGCTGTCGGGGTAACCTACTATCTTCGCTTTGTGGTAAAGCTCTTCCGTCAACGCCTCACCTGCTTCTTCAAGCTCGTTCTCTGTGTCAACTATGATCTTTACTTTGTCAAGGAACCACTTGTCAATTTTTGTAATACGGTGTACGTCGTCGATCGAGAGCACACCGCGGCGCATTGCTTCGTAAACGAAGAACAGTCTCTCATCAGTCCCTTCTGATATCAGCGCAGGAAGCTTATCTGATTCTATCTCGCGGTACTTTTCGTGACCGAGAGAATCCATACCGATACACGCACCGCGAACTGCTTTCATCAGTGCATTCTCAAAAGTCTCGCCGATCGACATTACCTCACCGGTCGCCTTCATCTGAGTACCGAGCTTTCGGGATGCGTATACGAATTTATCAAATGGCCATCTCGGGAATTTTACCACAATATAGTCAACGGACGGCTCAAACGATACGGCCTCTTCTTTTGTATCTTTATTGATTATTTCATCAAGAGTATACCCAAGTGCTAGCTTTGTTGTAACCTTTGCAATCGGGTATCCTGTTGCCTTTGATGCAAGTGCTGACGAACGCGAAACTCGCGGATTAACTTCGATTACTGCGTACTCCTTTGAGGTCGGGTGAAGTGCAAACTGGATATTGCATCCGCCTGTGATCTTAAGCTCACTGATGATTGCGAGAGATGCTGACTTCAGCATATCAAACTCGTCGTCTGTGATCGTAAGTGCAGGCGCGGCAACTATCGAATCGCCTGTATGTATTCCGACAGGGTCGAAGTTTTCCATAGAGCAGACGATGATCACGTTATCCTTGCAGTCGCGCATTACCTCTAATTCGATCTCTTTCCATCCTGCGACGCATTTTTCAACAAGGATCTGTCCGATCGGAGATGCAGCGATACCGCCCTCAGCGATCTCTTTGAGCTCTTCTTCTGTTTCAGCAATGCCGCCGCCCGTTCCGCCGAGAGTAAATGCAGGACGTACAATGATCGGATAACCGAGCTTCTCGCCAAGCTCCATCGCCCCCTGAACAGTTGTTGTGATGTCTGACGGAATAACAGGCTGATCTATCTTTTCCATAGCTTCCTTGAAAAGCTGTCTGTCCTCAGCTCTGTCTATCGTATCCGTCTCAACTCCGAGCAGATGTACGTTATGTTCTCTGAGAAATCCCTCTCTCTCAAGCTTCATTGCAAGATTGAGACCGGTCTGACCACCGAGAGTACCGAGAAGGCTGTCGGGTTTTTCTTCAATAATTATTCGTTTGATCGTCTCCTCGCAAAGCGGCTCAAGATAGATTTTATCAGCCATTGCGCAGTCGGTCATGATCGTAGCAGGATTGGAGTTTACGAGAATAACCTCAACCCCTTCTTCCTTGAGCGTTTTTGCAGCCTGAGTTCCAGCATAGTCAAACTCCGCAGCCTGACCTATCACGATCGGCCCGGAACCAATAAGCAAAACTTTTTTGATAGATTTATTTTTCGGCATAAAGATACCTCATATTGTCATTTTAATTTGTGTATAATTATACCACAAAAGCTAATAAAAATAAATAGCTATTTTACAAATTCCTTCACTTTATTGAGGTTTATATAAATAAACAAAAGCCAGTCCGCTTTTTTGTTAATTTTTTACTCAAAGGAAAACAAAAAACCCGTCTGAGAAATACGACCTCTGCGTACCAGACGGATTTATATTATGTCAAATATCTGTTTTGTCATCATAAAAAAGTCAAAAAATGTTTCTTGTACGATCTGCGTCAGATCTGTCCGGCAAGCTCTGCTTCTCTTGCCTCAATAGCTTCAACTTCTGTTTCGGCTGCGACACGCGCGAGTTCTTCTTCGTAAGCCTTGATTACATCTTCTTCAAGCTTACCTCTGAACTCTGCGTTAATGGGATGAACGATATCACGATACGTTCCGTCGGGATTTTTGCGGCTGGGCATTACGATAAAATTCTTATCGCGCACGCTGATGACTTTAATGTCATGCAGTGCAAGCTGACCGTCAAAGGTTACGGAAACGATCGCCTTCATCGGACCTTCATCAAAAAGCTTTCTAACCTTAATATCTGTTATTACCATTGTTTTCTCCTCTGTGTGATTTTGAAGGTTGAGTATAAGTATACTCCACAGTTGTGAAAATGATTCAGTAGATTCATAAATAATTTTTAAAATGAATGTATCTTTTTTTCGGAAATATGCTATAATATGTTTGTACAGATATTTTTTTCGCAAATTCCCATCTCCCTTCTACTGTATGGGCAGATTATAATACATTTCAACTGAAAGGGATGGCAAAAATGGCTCTACCTAATACACATTTCGGTTATGACGGAATCAAAAAAATTCTTGAAGGAAAAAGAAGTTTATTTTTCGCAGGCATCGGCGGCGTCAGTATGAATTCTCTTGCTCACATCAGCCATCTGCGAGGATTTAATGTTTCGGGCTACGACCGTACTCCATCTGACGTCACAAAAAAACTTGAGGATATGGGCGTTACTGTTTATTATGAAGCAGACGCTTCTCATATGAACGGGATCGACGCTCTCATATACACTGTAGCTATGCCTGCCGACAACCCTGAATATTCATACGCAAAAGAAATCGGAATTCCTCTGATCTCCCGTGCCGATTACCTTGGATACATTATGACAGATTACCATCACAGGATCGGTATTTCGGGCACTCACGGAAAAAGCACAACAACAGGTATGATCGCTCACGTTTTATATCACGCTGACGTTGATCCCACAGTTATGTGCGGTGCGCCTCTCAAGGAAACAGGAAGCGCTGACATTATCGGCGGACACGAATATTTTGCATTTGAAGCTTGTGAGTATATGGATTCTTTCCTTGATTTCAACCCAAGCATCGCAGTTGTCCTTAATGTTGAGCTCGACCACATAGATTATTTCCATTCACTCGGAGAAATATGCGATTCGTTCTCAAGGTTTATCAATATTGCAGGCGAAAACGGAATCGCTGTTTTGAACTTTGATGACGAAAACTGTAAGCATCTTGCGGACCATTTCTCCGGCAAGATCGTTACTTTTGCAATTTCTGATAAGAAAGCAGATCACACAGCGGCTAACATTGAATATTCAAACGGATATCCCGAATTTGATATTGTATCTTACAAAAAAACAGTTACTCATATCAAGCTGTCTGTGCCGGGTGAGCACAATATCAGTAATGCACTCGCCGCTTTTGCAGCCTGTGAAGTTTGTGGGATCCCATGCGATAAGATTGCCGAAGGAATCGCGGAATATACCGGTGTCGGACGAAGAATGGAAAAAGTCTGCAAAACAAAAAACGGATCAGATGTTTATACCGACTATGCACATCATCCCACAGAGATCACAACCACTCTTTCCGGCGCTGAGAAGATCTGCCGAGGAAAGCTTCATATCGTATTCCAGCCTCATACATTCTCACGAACCCATGAGTTATTTGACGATTTTGTGTCCTCTTTTGCTGAGTCGGGCGCTGACGAGGTAACTTTTGTCGATATTTATCCCGCTCGTGAAACAAATATTTACGGAATCAGCTCATCTATGCTCTCCGATAAAATATCCACCCTCGGCAAAAAATCTCACACAGCAGCATCATTCGAAGAGGCTGCTGAATACGTCGTTTCTACCTCCTCTCCCGATGATATGATCATAGTAATGGGAGCCGGAGATGTCATTTCTGTCGTCGAAATTATCAAGCGAAAATACTCTTTGTGAAAAATTTCCCGAATACGTCAAAATATTCGGGAAATTTTTTCAATTATTATCACATTATATAATTGACTTTTTCACATGATTTATGTTAAAATATAATAGAATTATGTGAATTAACATTTTTTCGTTCAAATAACACGTATCACATATAATAAAAATAATAATTTAGGAGGATTAGGACCTTGTACAACGAAAGACGTGAACAGATACGCGCTCTTCTGCAAACTCAGCCCTTTATATCCCTCAAGGAACTTGAGAAAATGTTCCCCAATGTCTCAGGAATGACTCTCAGACGTGACATCGAATACTTTGAAAACGAACATGAAGCGATCAAAGTACGCGGCGGCGCAAAGAGCATGAAGTTCATCACAACCCAGACAGACGGATCTATCGCATCCCGTCTCAACGTAAATGTTGGATCTAAGAATTCAATCGCAAAGAAAGCTGCTGAATTTCTTGAAACAGGCCGTTCGATCTTCATCGACTCAGGCTCTACTCTCCAGAAGCTCGTTCAGTTTGTTCCCAATGACAGATACACCTTCACAACAACAGACCCTGCTGTAGCTATTGAGCTTTCAAAGCTCGGTCTCTCCGTTGTTAATATGGTAGGCGGCAGACTCGACCGTGACAATCAGACTATCACAGGTCTTCAGGCTACACGCTTCCTCGCCGATATCAACATTGACATCGCATTCCTCTCTCCGTCGGGACTTTCTGCAAGAAGCGGTTTCACAATCGGCAACTTCAGCGAATGTGAGCTCAAGCGCATCGTTGCTGACAAAGCTCAGTTTGTTGTAATCCTTATGGATTCATCAAAGCTTAACAAAGCTCTTCCCTACACATTCGCAACTCTTGATAACGTAAACGTAATTATCACAGATGCTCCCATCACAGGAGATCTCAAAGAGCTTGTTGAAAGCAAGGGAATTCAGATCATTGATGTATCGCAGGAAATCTGATTATCACTCAGATAATTGTATTTCCATAACAAAATAAAAAATAACATACCAAGAAAGGAAAAAACATATATGGCTAACATTGTCATCATGCCTCGTCAGGGTCAGAGCGTTGAATCCTGTATCATCACGACCTGGCAGAAGAAAAAAGGCGACCGTGT
>SVUC01000071.1 GCA_015063455.1 Oscillospiraceae bacterium | reverse complement strand
TGAAGACTGTCGAAGTATATGTAAAGGGTCCCGGTAACGGACGTGAAGCAGCAATTCGTGCTCTTCAGACAACCGGTCTCAACATTACTCTCATCAAAGACGTTACTCCGATTCCTCACAACGGATGCCGTCCGCCCAAGCGCAGAAGAGTATAATTTAGGAGGAGAAAAGATATGGCAAGATATACAGGTCCTTCCTGCAAGCTCTGCCGCAGAGAAGGCAAGAAGCTGTTTCTTAAGGGCGACCGCTGCCTCACAGATAAGTGTGCAGTAGACCGCCGTTCCACAGTTCCGGGTCAGCACGGTGCAGGCCGCAAGGTAACTAAGGAATATGGTATGCAGCTCAGAGAAAAGCAGACTGCACGCCGCTACTACGGTGTTCAGGAAAAGCAGTTCGCAAATTACTATGTTATGGCCGACAAGAAGGAAGGCGTAGCAGGTGAAAACCTCCTCACAATCCTTGAATGCCGTCTTGATAACATCGTTTACAGAATGGGTCTCGCATCCAGCCGTAAAGAAGCTCGTCAGCTCGTTCGTCATGCACACTTTACACTCAACGGTAAGAAGGTTGACATTCCGTCTATCATATGCAAGCCCGGTGATGTAATCGCAGTTAAGGACAAGAGCAAGGCTTCCGAAAAGTTCAAGGCTCTCGCAGAACAGATGGAAACTGCAGTTATCCCGAAGTGGATCGAAGCAGACGTACAGAACCTCTCCGCAAAAGTAGCAGTACTTCCTAAGAGAGAAGACGTAGATTTCCCGTTCGAAGAACAGCTCATCATCGAACTTTACTCAAAATAATAACTCACAGTGGGATAAGCAAACCGAGAAGAAATTACGCCGGAGCTGCGTAATGGATCGGTTGAAGGAATTTCACTGGGCAGTTATCGGATTCCGAGCAGCAAGTCTCACAACAATTTTGCAGAAATCAACAATATTCCCAAGAAGAATACCAAAATGTGGATTTGGCAAAGATATTAAACGGAGGGTTATTATTAATGATTGAAATTGAAAAGCCGAATATTGCGACCATAAATTTAAGCGAAGACGGAACAAACGGAAAGTTTATAATCGAGCCCCTTGAAAGAGGCTACGGAATTACCCTCGGAAATTCACTCCGCAGAGTACTGCTCAGCTCTCTGCCCGGAGTTGCTGTAACCAGCATTAAGATCGACGGCGTACTCCACGAAATGACAACCATTCCCGGTGTCAAGGAAGACGTTCCCGAGATCGTTCTCAACATCAAAGGCATCACAGCTAAGCTTCACTGCGACGGACCCAAGACAGTCGTAATCGACACAACAGGTGCTTGCGACATCACAGCCGGCGACATCAAGCAGGATGCTGACCTTGAGATTCTTAACCCCGATTTCCATATCGCAACCGTTGAAAACAATGTACGCTTCTACATGGAGCTCACATTCGACCACGGCAGAGGATATGTATCTCAGGAAAAGAATAAGCAGCTTTATCAGCAGAATGGTCAGGGTATGAGTGCGCCTGTAGGCACAATATTTACAGACTCAATCTACACTCCTGTTTATAATGTGAACTACACAGTTGAGAA
Organism: Oscillospiraceae bacterium; assembly: GCA_015063455.1. Lineage (GTDB taxonomy): Bacteria > Bacillota > Clostridia > Oscillospirales > CAG-272 > UMGS1696. The sequence goes on along the minus strand of SVUC01000071.1, from coordinate 11,701 downwards.
TACTCGTGTTGGAAGCAGCACCGATTACGACAAGTTAACGCTTGAAGTACTCACAAACGGCGTAATATTAGCAAAAGAAGCGATTTCTCTTGGAGCCAAGATACTCAACGAACATCTCAATTTGTTCGTCGATCTTTCCGACGAGGCAAAGAATGCAGAGATCATGGTTGAACGCGAAGAGACTATTAAGGAAAAAGTCCTTGAGATGACCATTGAGGAGCTTGACATGTCAGTGCGCAGCTTCAACTGCCTGAAGCGTGCCGGCATCGATACGGTAGAAGATCTCATCAACCGTACTGAGGACGAAATGATGAAGGTTCGTAACCTCGGTAAGAAGTCGCTCGAAGAAGTTATCCAGAAGCTTCACTCCCTCGGACTCGATCTTAAGAAAGACGACGAATAAGAGAGAAGCAGGATAGAGAACTCAGCTGGACTGAGTTAAACCTAAATTAAAAACTAACAAAATATTGATAAAGGGTTACTCCCATGCAGTAACCGTCACTTTTGCAAAAGGAGGACATGGAAAATGCCCGGTACCAGAAAGCTCGGCAGAACTACAGCGCACAGAAATTCTATGCTTCGCGGTATGGTGACTTATCTCCTCGAAAACGGTTCGATCGAGACAACACTCACACGCGCTAAGGAAGTACGCTCTATTGCCGAAAAGATGATCACCCTTGGCAAAAAGAATACTCTTGCAAGCCGCAGACAGGCACTTGCTTATATAACCAAGGAAGATGTAGTAAAGAAGCTCTTCGATGAGGTAGCTCCCGCTTACGCAAACAGAAACGGTGGTTATACACAGATCTACAAGCTCGGCCCGCGCCGTGGTGACGCTGCTGAAATGGCACTCATCAAGCTTGTAAGCGAAGAAGCAAAGGCTGAATAATTCAAAGAAAGAATTACAGCCGCTGATTTGATCAGCAAAACTAAGTATATTCAAATAATTCATCCCGCCCGGATAATTACACCGAAAAGCCGTCACTACAATGACGGCTTTTATATTTTTGTCGAAATCTTAGTTTTTAGCACTCGTGCCTTGTTTTATATGTTAATAAAATGTAAACTCTGCCAAAAACTATTGATTTTTTACCAAAATTGGATTATAATACGTCCATACGGTTGGCACTCAAACAAACAGAGTGCTAAAACCTGATTAAAATAAACAATATAAACCTTAAATAAAAAAGGAGAGAGAAAAATGACAATCAAACCTCTTGCTGACAGAGTAGTAGTTAAGCTCGTTGAAGCTGAAGAAACAACAAAGACAGGTATCGTTCTTCCCGGCGCAGCTAAGGAAAAGCCCCAGGTTGCCGAAGTTATCGCTGTAGGCCCCGGCGGAGTTGTTGACGGTAAGGAAGTTATTATGACCGTTAAGGTTGGCGATAAGATAATCACAAGCAAGTACGCAGGTACTGAAGTTAAGTGCGACGGCGTTGAATACAATATCGTTCGTCAGTCCGATATCCTCGCAATCGTTGAGTGAGTGAATACTCGGGACTCTGTCCCGAACTCTGCTCAGACCCTTTTGAGAAAAGGGTCTGAGACCCCCAAAACCTTTTGGGGAATAGAATAATTGGAATCGTGCACCGTTATTTTGTAAGCTGTAGTCAAAACTTAAATGCACACAGAGTTTAGCTGAACATTGTGTGAGCTGAATTATAAGATTTGGCTGAAGAATATGGCGGCGCACTAAACCAATGTATGATCAGGTCGAAAAGTTTTGATTGACCTTTTTCAAAAAGGTCACAGGGTATGGGACAGCGTCCCATAAGAAATAATTGAATTAAGGAGAATAGAATTATGGCTAAAGATATTCTTTACGGAGCAGAAGCAAGAAATGCTCTTATCGCAGGCGTAGATAAGCTTGCAAACACAGTTAAGATCACACTCGGCCCGAAGGGAAGAAACGTTGTACTTGACAAGAAGTACGGCACACCCCTTATCACCAATGACGGTGTAACGATCGCGAAGGAAATCGAGCTTGAGAGCGCAGCAGAAAATATGGGCGCACAGCTCGTGAGAGAAGTTGCAACAAAGACAAACGACGCAGCAGGTGACGGTACAACAACCGCTACACTTCTTGCTCAGGCATTCGTACACGAAGGCATGAAGAACGTCACAGCAGGCGCTAACCCGATCGTTATCCGCAAGGGTATCCAGAAGGCTGTTGACAAGGCGATCGCTTCTCTCGTGGCTTCCTCTAAGCCCGTAAGCGGTAAGGAAGATATCGCTCGCGTTGGTACAATCTCCGCAGGCGACGAAGTTATCGGTACACTCATTGCAGATGCAATGGAAAAGGTAACATCTGACGGCGTTATCACTGTTGAAGAATCAAAGTCCGCTGAAACATACAGCGAAGTTGTTGAAGGTATGCAGTTCGACCGCGGTTACCTCTCACCCTACATGGCAACAGACACAGATAAGATGGAGGCAGTTCTTGACGACGCTCTCATCCTCATCACAGACAAAAAGATCTCCAACGTTCAGGATATCCTTCCCCTTCTCGAACAGATCGTACAGAGCGGCAAGAAGCTTCTCATCATCGCTGAAGATGTTGAAGGTGAAGCTCTCACAACACTCGTGCTCAACAAGCTCCGCGGCACATTCACCGTAGTAGCTGTAAAGGCTCCCGGATTCGGCGACAGACGTAAGGAAATGCTCCGTGACATCGCGATCCTCACAGGCGGCGAAGTTATCTGCGACGAGCTCGGCCTCGACCTCAAGGAAACAGAGATCGCACAGCTCGGTCAGGCACGTCAGGTTAAGATCAACAAGGACAACACAATCATCGTAGGCGGCGCAGGTACATCCGATGACATCAAGGCTCGTATTACACAGATCAAGTCTGCAATCGAAACAACAACATCTGATTTCGACCGTGAAAAGCTTCAGGAAAGACTTGCAAAGCTCTCCGGCGGTGTAGCTGTAATCAAGGTAGGTGCTGCTACTGAAACAGAAATGAAGGAAAAGAAGCTCCGCATCGAAGATGCTCTCAACGCAACACGCGCTGCAGTTGAAGAAGGTATCGTAGCTGGCGGTGGTACAGCTTACATCAACGCTATCGACGATGTAGCCGCTCTTCTCTCTACAGTAGACGGCGACGAAAAGACAGGTGTACAGATCGTTCTCAAGGCTCTTGAGGCTCCTATCCGTCAGATCGCTGAAAACGCAGGCTTTGAAGGCTCTGTTATCGTTGACAAGATCCGTTCCTCCGGTAAGAAGGGTTACGGCTTCAACGCATACACAGAAGAATATGTTGACATGATCGAGACAGGTATTGTTGACCCGACAAAGGTAACAAGATCTGCTCTTCAGAACGCAGCATCCGTAGCTGCAACTGTTCTTACAACAGAAGCACTCGTAGTAAATCAGCCTGAGCCCGAACCGGCTGCTCCTGCAGGCGGCATGGGTGGCATGGGCGGTATGTATTAATATCTGCTATGCATTTTGCGACGGGGAATCATCAAAGATTCTCCGCCGATTTTGTTTTCCTGCACGGGCATGCGGCGTATCAAATTCCGATAAGATTTGTATTCTCCTACGCGGAGGGCGCATAAGGACTCGTTATCCTTCGGATAACATCGGCAAGGTCCTTATGAATCCCCCCTTAAGTATCCCCCTAAAACTACGGATGGCACGTCCGTCGAGACGCGGCCAACAACTGCCGCGTCGATGAGGTTGAACTATAAGTTTGCGCCAATAGGGGAGAATTCTTAAAGAGGGGATGTGGCATCCCGAAGGGAGTGCCCCCTCTTTAAGTGCCTGGATTCACAAGGACTCGGCACGAGAGTCCTTGTGTGCCGTCCGCACAGGACATAGAATCTATCGCTTTCAGCGATTCTTAATTTGATGCACTTTCTAAAGTGGAAAAGAAAAACGGCAGTAAAAACTGCCGTTTGATTCTTGTGTATTATTCCAATACTGTGATTTTTTTGATCACAACATCACGGAGAGGCCTGTCGTTGAAGTTTGTTTTGACATTTGCGATCTCGTCAACTACTTCAATGCCCTCGATAACTCTGCCGAACGCCGCATACTGACCGTTGAGATGGGGAGCGTTCGCGTGGCAGATGAAGAACTGCGAGGATGCAGAGTCGTTCGCACGGCTGCGAGCCATGGAGATAACACCTCTCTCGTGTCTGATGGGATTCGGAACACCGTTTGCGGAGAATTCACCCTTGATCTTGTTCGGTGCACCACCCATTCCTGTTCCTTCGGGGTCACCGCCCTGGATCATAAATCCCGCGATAACACGGTGGAAGATAAGTCCGTCGTAAAATCCCTCTTTTGCAAGCTTGAGGAAATTTTCAACTGTGATGGGGGCAGCTTCGGGATAAAGCTCAAGCTTTATGATGCCGCCGTTTTCCATTTCGATCTGTACCATAATCGGATCACCAAATTCTTCGTAATTGTTCAGACAAATGAACTTTCCCGCATTGCACGCAAAGAGAACGATACCTAAAACAACGACAGCAATAATTATCTTTACGATCGGAAATTTTGCCTTTTTCATTACAAAGAACCTTTCGTTAAATTTTCAAATTGATCTTTGATACAAAGAGTATATCATTATTTTTGCCGTGAGTCAAGATTATAATCAGTAAATATTTCCTCAGGACTGCTGATTATTATCGTGGGTCTAATAATATCTGTGAGATTATTCAAAAAAACTCAATTCAAACTCGCGCATACGTTCCAGCCCTTCACTCGAGAAATATCCGTGCTTTTTCCCGATCATTTTCACACATTCGATATCGTATCCCGATGCACGCATTTTTTCAACATAACGGTCGAGCTCTTCTTCGGAGAACAATTCATCATCACAGCAGCACGCGATGAAATATGGGATATGCGGCATTTTGTCAATGTTGTGCATAGGTGAGAGTGTCATGAGAGACTCTGTAAGCGAGCTGTCTTTGTAACCTGCAACGGCTGATATGAAAGTCCGCGGGAAATTAGGGTGCGCATAAATAGCTTCAATTACATCAATACACGGACAGGCTGCAGAACAGGCTGTAATTTTGTGGGAAGAATGAAGGGAATATATCAGTGCTCCGAGTCCTCCCATGCTGCCGCCCCTCGCGACGATAGTGGGATTGTTAAAAGAATATTTTTCGCACAGTGCATCGACAACGGCATCAGCAATTCTGACCCCACCCTCGTTCATCCAGCTCCACGGGCCTGTGAAAACATACGCGAGTATTATTCCGTTCTCGGCGCATTTTTTTGCAAAGTCGCTTGAATAATCTTCTACATTGTCTACTCCGCCGAGGCATGAACCTCCACCGAGTCCGGGAAACTCGAGTATAATTCCCTTTGGATTGGATTTGATGAATTTCTCATTGGTTTGTGCGTAATAACACAGTGTATTTTGATTGATGTATTCGTTCATATTAATTATCATCCTCTCGGGTGTATAGAGTTTGAATGTGTAAAAAGTATAACATAATACTCATGTCGAGTCAATAGTGATGGGTGAAAATCTTATTAATGTTTGAGAATACGGTGTATTTTGAGCGGCTATGGAAATAATATAGTACAGATAGGTGATTGACTGTTTGGGGAGAGCACGATGGGATTTTGGAAAACAGTATTTGCGGTGATACTCGGCGTTACGGCGGCGTCACTCCTTTCGGGAGTGGGTCTTGGGGTGATACTGCCGTTTGTCATTGCATATATTGCCGCGCGGATCTTTCGGCCCGGCGGGGTATTACTCAGCAAAATGTGCCGCGTGAACGAAAAAGTCGGCTGCGGCGTGTATGCCTGCCTTCTGTGCATCGGGATAATATATGCGGCGATAGGACTTTCATCAAGACTTATTTCTGAGCTTTGGGCGCTCAGCGAAAAGCTGCCGTCTTTTGCGGATGACGTGTCCGATTTTGTGGCGGGACTTTATGAGCTTCTTCCGTTTTCATCGGAGAACGAGGGCGAGATGCAGAAGATAATAAGTACAGCATTGTCTGAGGCTGCATCATACATCGGCGGTATGATCGGTGGATTTCTCACATCCTTTGTCGGCGGGGTGACGGACGGTGTTTGGGGAGTTTTTATGACGATCGCGGCATTCGTTTATCTGATGGCAGATATGGAGGGAGCCGGGAAAAGTCTTTGCTCGATTCTGCCCGAGAAATACGGCGTGAGAGCGTCCAGAATGTTCCGTGATGCCTCAGGAGCGGTTTTTTCGTACATCAGAGCGTACTTTATTCTGATGACAATAACCTTCTTTGAGCTTCTTGTGGGGCTTTCTGCGGTAGGGGTGTCCGGTGCGCTTGTTGCGGCACTTGTGATCACGGTTATCGACGTACTCCCTGTCCTCGGATGCGGGACGGTTCTCGTACCGTGGGCGGCGTGGAGCTTCGTGAGAGGGAACGTTGGAGTCGGTGTCGGGCTTCTTATCGTTTTTGCGGTGATCTACGTTGTGCGTCAGTTCCTCGAGCCGAGGCTGATCGGAAGGATGACGGGAGTGCATCCGTTCGTTGTGCTTCTCGGAATGTATGTCGGTCTGAAGCTTTGCGGGATTGGCGGAATGATAGGTATTCCAGCTGCGCTGATGTGCGTTACTGCGAGCAGAAGCAGAAGGTGACGTGATAAAACCATAAAAAAAGGCTGTCGCATCGGGATAACCCCTCTGTTGCGGCAGCCTTGTGTATTGTTTGTATACAACCACCGGGTATACTGGTGGAGGCGAAATTTTTTAGCTTTAAGGCTCCCTCCGGGAGGGAGCTGTCACCGCAGGTGACTGAGGGAGAGTGCGTTAACGGTACAATTTTGCAATATTTTACGTTCCGCAGGCTCCTTCCACCGCAAGCGGTCCCCCTTCCTCCCGGAGGAAGGCTATATTAACCGAATTTTCGCTTGTAGTGCTCCATGTGCGATTGGCGGACTATTTCAGTGCGTCTTAAGGCGCAGCTAGTCATATGCCCTTCTATTGCTTGTGCATTCTACCGATTTCACTGGTGGTTTTGATTTCATTTCTTGAGTCTGAAATAAGGAAGTGTTGCGATAGTTACGGGGATCTCGATGTCAGATCCGCCTGTGTAGGTCTTGCCGTCAAAGCCTTCCCATTCTCCTTCGGGGAGATGAACGAGCTTTGAGGTCGCACCCTTTACGATTACGGGAGCTACGAGGAATTTTTCGCCGAGCATAAACTGGTCGAGAACCTTTTCGTATCCGCAGTCGGGATAATTGTACGCGAGGGAACGGACGATAGGCTCGCCTGTTCTGTAAGCCTGATTTACAAGAGCGATCATTTCGTCTGCAAATTTGATGTGGAGATCGTGTGCTTCCTTGATGTACGTGAGGTTTTCTTTGCTGAGCGCTTCCCACGGAGCCCAGGAGAACTGCATCATCGGGAAGAGCGCGGAGCACTGAGCCATACGGACAAAGAGCTCCTCATCGATCGGAAGGTTGAGACCTCTGTGGAGCCACGAGCCGCCGCCGATCATATCGGGACAGATGAACGGGTGACCGATAATACCCTCGAGGATAGCGTTCGGGATGAGAGAGGCGATACCTCTTACTCCCCATTCGTGATACTTGTCTCTGATTCTCTGAATGGTACGCTTTCCGCCGCCCTTGAAGGTATCCTTGTATTCGTGATAAGGATAACGTCTGCCGAAATCGTTCCACGCGATGTTTCTCTCAGCGGGAGTGTAAGACTTATCAACGGGACCATTGAGCGCTTCGTTGTCAGTGTAGTGACCGAGACGTCCGCCGTCGAACTTGAAGCCGTCGATCTCGTATTCGTTTGTGAGAACCTGAAGCTGCTTGTCGAGCGCGTTGCGGTCGTATTCCTTAGTCATATCGAAGGTGGCGCTGTATCCGTTCCACCAGTGAGAGATAGCGATGTTTCCGTCTTCGTTTCTGAGAAAAGCGTTCGCCCAACCGTCTTTGTTGAAGGAGTAGTCACATTTTTTGACGAATTCGTAACCGTCAGCACGAACAGAGGGAACTACCCACAGCATAACGATGAATCCCATCTCGTGAAGCTCGTCGATCATCTTCTTGGGCTCGGGGAACTTGAACTGATCGAATTCCCAGGTTCCGTATTCCTTCTGCCAGCCTTCGTCAATGATGAAAATACCGGGCTGAAGTCCGTTGTCAATGATGTCGTGGGCATACTTGAGAACGGTTTCCTGTGTGGGATTGTATGTAAACTGCATCCAGGTGTTGTACTGCGGGATTCTGAAAAATGCCTCGGGGAGCTCGTCTCCGTCAATGGGGAAATGTGCGTTGAGCGCACCGTTGAAGGCATCCTTGAGAGTGGAGCCGAAGGTCTCCATTGTGATATCGTTTCCTTCGAGGGTGAATACACCGTCCTTGATATCTACCTTAAAGGGTTCCTCTGACCAGATGCATCTTCCCTTGCTGGAGAGAAACATCGGCATAGTCTGATTCTTACATTCAACGCGGAAGTCGCCTGAGATCTCGGTATTTGCATCAAAAGGAGAGATCACGCCGTAGTCTGCGGTACCGCCCCACCAGAATTCTCCGTCATACATTTTGAATACGTATTTCATAGCATAACTCCTTGTATAATTGTTTAATAAAATAATACTTCTGATATAAATTATAAGTTAGAAAAAAATACTTGTAAATGCAAATTTGGGCGTGATATTTACAGTATTGGACATTTTTTAACATTCTGTTGATAAAATGACCCTTCTTATGTGCTATAATCTAATTAAGACTAATTAAGAAATTATCTGCTAAAATATCAGTAAGATGTGAGGTGTTGTTCATTGTACAGAATGATAATCGGACAGGAATACGAGCAGGAATGTGACGGACCCGTCAATAATATCAGTGATGTCGGGATATCGTTTTACTATCATCATTTTCTTGGGCTCGATCACTTTTTCACGGGACACCGTCATCTGACGCACGAGTTCAACGCACTTCTCTCGGGAGAGATGCAGATGATCTGTGACGACAAGATCTATCACATGAAAAAAGGGGATTTTTTGCTCCAGCCCGCACATTCGTTCCACAAAAACTGTGTCCTCGGTGAGACGACCGCGCAGCTTATCGTGGTGAATTTTACGGGAACCGATGATGATTATTTCAAAAAACAGCATATGGGAAGTATGGATGCGGATTCCTATGATCTTCTGAAGCTGTTCTGCAGCGATATGGAGAGGAATGCCCACATCGAGAACGGAAGATGTGTTGAGATCAGCCGAACTGCGATAAAGCTTTTTGAGGTGTACCTCGATTACATATCAAATATCAAAAACAACATTCAGAATATTCCCGATGAAAAGTCGGTGATATACAGTAATGCTGTGCGCTTTATGGGCCAGCATCTCACCGAATCTCTCACCATTTCGGATATCGCCAAGGCGTGCAAGGTGTGTCAGACGACTCTCAAAAATGTTTTCTCAAGCTACACAAATAAAGGGTGTATCGAATATTTCGGGGAAATGAAAATGGTCAACGCAAAGCGTATGCTTCTTGAAGGATCGAGCTGTGCTGAGGTGAGTGAGTCTCTCGGATTCTCGTCTCAGGCATACTTTACAAGAAGATTCAAGCAGATGTACGGAGTCACACCTACCGATTTCAAGAAAAGGGGAGACATAAACTTCGGTGAGTGAGAACTCTTGCGACTCCGCACGGATCAAACAAAAAATAACAGGCTGCCGCATTTGAGGAAATTTTCCTGTGCGGCAGCCTTTTTAGCTGCAATATTTGATTTTTGGCCAAATCAGTCGAGATAACCTTCGCGTGCGAGAAGCTCTGCAATGAGAACAGCACCGCCTGCCGCACCTCTGAGTGTGTTGTGTGAGAGGCCTACGAACTTGTAGTCGAAAAGTGTATCCTCGCGGAGTCTGCCGACTGTTACGCCCATACCGCCGTAGATGTCGCGGTCAAGCTTAGCCTGAGGTCTGTTGTCCTCTTCGAAGTAAGTGATGAACTGCTCGGGAGCAGAGGGAAGGTCGAGAAGCTGCGGAACACCGCGGAAGTTCTTCCACTCTTCAAGGATCGTTTCCTTCGGCGGAGTGTTCTCAAATGATACGAACACAGCCGCTGTGTGACCGTCGGATACGGGAACTCTGATACACTGGGATGTGATAACAGGCTCTTCAGCTGCAACGATCGTGCCGCCCTGAACAGAACCCCAGATTCTGAGAGGTTCTTTTTCGCTCTTTTCTTCTTCACCGCCGATGTAGGGAATAACGTTGTCGACCATCTCAGGCCATGTTTCAAAGTTTTTGCCCGCGCCGGAGATCGCCTGATAAGTTGTAACGAGGATCTGCTTGATTCCGTACTTGCGGAGAGGGGTGAGTGCGGGAACGTAGCTCTGGATAGAGCAGTTGGGCTTTACGGCGATGAATCCGCGCTTTGTGCCGAGTCTCTTTCTCTGTGACTCAATAACCTCGAGGTGCTCGGGGTTAACCTCCGGAATTACCATCGGAACGTCACTTGTCCAGCGGTGTGCGGAGTTGTTTGAAATTACCGGGATCTCAGCCTTGGCATAAGCTTCTTCGAGAGCCTTGATCTCATCCTTGGGCATATCTACCGCACAGAAGATGAAATCGCAGATCTTGCCGACCGCTTCGATATCAGCCGCGTCGATCATTACCATATTTTTGACTGCCTCGGGAATGGGCTTTGCCATTTTCCATCTGCCTTCAACTGCTTTTTCGTAAGTCTGACCTGCAGAACGCTTACTTGCAGCAACGCCTGTTACGTTGAAATAGGGATGATTTTCAAGAAGAGTAAGGAAACGCTGTCCTACCATACCTGTCGCGCCGACCACGACGCAGTTGAACTTTAAGTTTTCTCTCATTTTTTCCTCCGATAATCTGTCTGTATGTTGAAATTTTGTTTTTTTCTGCATATTTATTCTTGACCGCAGGCGTACGGTATATTCGAGGGGGACGAATATTACATTACATATATACCGTAGATCCTGTATCTATCATTATATCACGATGCGAAAAAAGTGTCAATCAATATCTGCACAAAATGTTTCAATAAATTAACAGAAAGTTTTGGTGTGTTTTAACTAAAAAACGAAAAAATATGTGAATATGAGTGAATGCAGTGCAAAAAATCACATTTATAACGAACAATAACGCGATGCGGTGTTAATAGTATGAATAAATAATTATATTCACAAATGTCAATATAGTACAGTTGCCTATATTGTGAAGAAAAAAACTTCGTTTTGCGGTAAAAATTCACAAAATATCTATATATTTTTGCTCGGTGTGTGGTATAATGAAAATACCAAAGAGGAAGAACTTCAGGCGAAGAACTCTTTGGAATCAAAGAAAAAGGTGGTACGATCATGAACATCAATATTATCGGAAGACAGGTAAACGTACGCGATGATATGAAGGAACTTGTTGAGAAGAAGCTGGCAAAGTTTGACAGATACTTCCCCAAGGGCGCTGACGCTAACGTCACATTCAGACGAATTCGTGACAATGAATGCGTGGAGATCACCATCTCAGTTGGAGGAACTCTCTTCAGAGCAGAGGAGAGCACACAGGATTTCAGAACATCCCTTACCCGCGGAATAGACAAGATCGAAGGTCAGATCCGCAAGAACAAGACCAGACTCGAGAAGCGAATGAAGGCATCGTTCGCGGCAGCTGAAGTTGTTTTGCAGGGAGAGAGCCCTGTTGAAGAGGAAGGTGTATTCGATATCAGAACGAAGTCCTTCCCGCTCAAGCCAATGACACCTGAGGAG
>SVUC01000070.1 GCA_015063455.1 Oscillospiraceae bacterium | reverse complement strand
GACTGCGGGGTGGATGCTGCAATGGATTACGCCGAAAGGGAAAGACGTCCGCTGGTGTGCCTCGGCTCACTCTATATGTACGCCGACGTGAAGAGAGCAGTATTAAATCATTCAGCCGTACTGCAGGAGAAAATATGAAAACTAAATTAACTGTATGCATAATTTTGACATCTCTGATGATGACATCCTGCGGATTACTTGACAAACTTGGATTTGATACTTACGACTATATGCGGGAAGAAATTTCTGCTGTCCACGAGGTTGAAAGTGAAAAAGCAGAAGAGCTTGAAGATCTTCTCGATATACTTGTCACAGATTCCCCAAATCTTCCTACTTTTGAGAAAATGGGAGACGCTATAAAGTCATACCGTGATGCTGTGCTGAGCTATATGCTTGACGCGGGATATTCAAAGTATTCGGGAAATACTGAGCTGATTGAAAAAGCTTCAAAGGAATATCCGGAATATAATATCACGCAGATCATTCCGAAAAATGAGTTTGAAGCAACAATGTACCGATATTTCGGCGGAGATGTGATGATAACTCACTCTGACGGAGAAAAATTCAAGTATCTGCCCGCGATTGGCGCATATATTTCATCTGTTGCTCCCGGGGACAGCGGATTCTATGCCGAAATAACATATCTTGCGGAGACTGAGAAGACCTACCGGATCAATTTTAAGGTCAAATCAGAGCAAATAGAATCGGATGAATATTTCGCACTCGTTATTAAGCGAGACGATGGAACTCTTTATGTGAAAAAGCTCCTGAATTCATCCGATGTAAAATGAATATTCGATTACTTGAAGAGCATCGTTTTTGTTGAACGGTGCTTTTCTAAATATATAATAATAAGGGTTCCGAAAACTCCGCACGATATTACCTCTCCGATACCTACCGTGAGGGCAAAATACGGAAACATCTCCCAGCCGCCCAGTCCCGAAAGTATCAGAACGCAGGGAATTATGAGCGTGTTCGATATTATCGTTGGAATTGATGAGATGTACGGGATTTTTCGGAGAAAATATGCGGCGAGAGAGCCGAGAAGAGTCGCGAGAGTACCGAGTGCGATATCAAAAACGGTTCCGCCGTAGATAATATTTGATACAAGACATCCCACAGTCACACCGGGAACGGCAGCAAAGGTGTATATTGGGAGAACACATAGAGCCTCAGATATTCTCACCTGTATTATACCGGACGACAGACCAAACGCGGCTGAGATCATGGTTAATGCGACGTATAGCGCTGCTATCATTGCAGAACGGGATATAAACTTTGTTGTTGAGTTTTTCATTTTGATTCCTTTCAATCGGAAACAAAAAGCGGCATACGAATAAGTCCGCAGCCGCGCTTTTTCCGTAGTTTTGTTTTTGGTGAGGATGGTTACGAACTCACCGTTATTATCTTGTGATATAGATTATATCTCAAACTTTTGTGTTTGTAAACAACTTTGAATATCAATTTTTAAGAGACTGCATTGGTGCGGGAATTCGTCCGCCGCGGTTGATGAATTTCTCTGAGCTTCTGTCATTGTGAAGCTTCATAATAGGGCCTGAACCGAACAGACCACCAAATTCAAGCTCCTCGCCGTCTTTCTTGCCGATTGCAGGAACTACACGAACTGCGGTAGTTTTGGAGTTGACCATACCGATTGCTGCTTCGTCAGCAATTATCGCGGAGATAGTTGACGGAGGTGTGTCGCCGGGAATAACGATCATATCAAGACCTACAGAGCATACTGCTGTCATAGCTTCGAGCTTTTCTATTGAAAGATCACCTGAGCGAGCCGCGTCGATCATTCCCGCATCTTCAGAGACAGGTATAAACGCGCCTGAGAGGCCGCCAACGTGAGAGGATGCCATAACTCCTCCCTTCTTTACGGCGTCGTTGAGAAGCGCAAGAGCTGCTGTAGTGCCGTGTGCCCCGCAGACTTCGATACCCATTTCTTCAATAATGTGAGCTACCGAGTCACCGATCGCGGGAGTCGGGGCAAGGGAAAGGTCAACGATTCCGAACGGAACACCAAGGCGACTTGACGCTTCAGTACCTACGAGCTGACCCATACGGGTGATCTTGAACGCTGTTTTCTTGATAATATCAGCAACCTCGGAAAGATCTCCGTCAGGACACTTTGTAAGTGCACTTCTGACAACACCGGGGCCTGATACGCCTACGTTTATTTCGCAGTCAGGCTCTCCGATTCCGTGGAATGCACCCGCCATAAACGGATTGTCCTCAGGGGCATTGCAGAATACAACGATCTTTGCAGCTCCCATGCAATTCTTATCTTTGGTAAGACGTGCGGATTCGAGAATTACTTTTCCCATCATTCCGACAGCGTCCATATTGATACCCGCTTTTGTTGATCCGATGTTGACAGATGAACAAACGTGATCTGTAACCGAAAGAGCTTCGGGGATAGATTCAATAAGCTCACGGTCCCCTGCGGAGAATCCCTTGTGAACGAGCGCGGAGTATCCGCCGATGAAGTTGACACCAACTGTGTTCACACATCTCTCGAGAGTTTTGGCATATTCAACGGGATTACCGCCGGATACTGCTGTGAGGAGTGAAATAGGAGTTACGGAAATTCTTTTGTTGATGATCGGAATACCGTACATATTTTCGATCTCGCATCCTACAGGGACAAGACGTTCTGCAAGACGGCAGATCTTGTCGTACACTTTGTCACATGATCTGTGAATATCGCTGTCAGCACAATCAAGAAGGGAAATACCCATTGTGATCGTACGGATATCAAGATTTTCGTCTTCGATCATGCGTATGGTTTCAAGAATATCTTTTGTATTAAGCATATTGATCTCCTCTATCAGATGTGATGCATAGAGTTAAAAATATCCTCGTGCATAACGTGGATCTTCATGCCGATCGTATCCCCAAGAGCGTAGAGGGCAGTCTGAAGTCCGGAGAAATCTGAAGTAATATCGGAAATATCGAGAAGCATAACCATTGTGAAAAGATCTTGCATAACCGACTGAGTTACGTCAAGAACATTTGCATTGTTTTCTGCACAAACCGAGCTTACTTTAGCAAGAATACCAACAGTATCACGGCCTACAACTGTTACAACAGCTTTCATAAAATAAAACCTCTTTGCAAATTATAAAATTACATTGTAATTATATCACATAGCTCTTTGAAAATCAATTGTGAATTAATACAATAAAGAAAGCGAAAAGTGTTTTTGTTATATAAATATATACCTCTTGAAAAATTATAAAAAATCTGATATACTATATCTGTTATTAAGTCATTTGTAATTGTGAACCTGGATAAAGGAGATTTTTATGGGCGGATATTTCGGAGTTGCCTCGAAAAGTGATTGTGTATTTGATTTGTTTTTCGGAACAGACTATCATTCACACCTCGGTACAAAAAGAGGAGGTATGACTGTCTATGACAAGGATAAAGGCTTTCAGCGCGCGATACACAATATCGAGAATTCGCCATTTAGGACGAAGTTTGAACACGATATAGATGAGATGACCGGTAATTTCGGAATAGGATGTATATCTGATAATGAGCCTCAGCCTCTCATAGTTCGTTCTCACCTTGGTAATTTTTCGATTACAACGGTAGGACGTATTAATAATATGGATGAGCTTGTAAAGCTCGCGTTTGAAGAGGGGACCACACATTTTCTGGAAATGAGTGGCGGCACGATTAATCCTACAGAACTTATGGCTGCTCTTATTAACCAGAAGGATTCTATTCCCGAGGGAATAAAGTATGCACAGGATCTCATTGACGGATCGATGTCTATGCTTATCCTTACCTCAAACGGAATTTACGCTGTACGAGATAAGTTTGGCAGAACTCCGGTTGTTGTCGGTAAAAAGGATGGTGCGCACTGCGTATCATTTGAGTCATTTGCATACCTTAACCTTGGTTACGAAAACTGCAAGGAGCTTGGTCCTGCTGAGATAGATTTTATCACGCCTGATTCAGTTGAGGTGATCTCTGAAGCGCAGGAGGAAATGAAGTTCTGTACGTTCCTTTGGGTTTACTATGGATATCCTACCTCAACATACGAGGGGGTTAACGTTGAAGAAATGCGTTACCGCTGCGGAAATATGCTTGCGGGAAGAGATGATATCGAAGCGGACAGCGTTGCGGGAATTCCGGATTCAGGTACTGCACACGCGATCGGTTATTCTTCAAAATCCGATATTCCGTTCTCTCGTCCGTTTATCAAATACACTCCCACATGGCCCAGATCATTTATGCCTCAGAAGCAGACACAGCGTAATCTTATCGCACATATGAAGCTTATCCCTGTAGATCAGCTGATCCGTGACAAGAGCCTCATTCTTATCGACGACTCAATCGTTCGCGGAACACAGCTTGGTGAGACAGCGGAATTCCTCTATAACAGCGGAGCAAAAGAGGTTCATATCAGAGTCGCCTGTCCGCCGATCATGTTTGGCTGTAAGTATCTCAACTTCTCACGCTCCAAATCCGAGCTTGACCTTATTGCACGCCGTGTTATCAGAGAGCTTGAAGGGGACAAGGCTGACGAAATGCTTGAAGTATATGCAGATCCCGACACACCCCAGCACGCGAAAATGGTTGAGATGATCAGAAAAGAGCTGAAATTCACCTCACTCAAATATCACCGTCTCGACGATATGATCGCCGCAACGGGAATCTCACCGTGCAAGCTTTGCACATACTGCTGGAACGGAAAGAAATAAAAAAACGGAAAGAAATAAAAAACAGTACCGCCTGTCGTAAAAAAACAAGCGGTATTTTTGTTTCAATTCACAGGAAGAAGCCCGAATACGTCACCGTTGAGATAAGGCGTGATAAGGTCTTCATAGTCGCGGATACCGATTACTATATCGGGCTTCTTCAGCTCAATAAATTCGGCAAGAGTCATATCCTTGTAGTGACGAAGGTCAATCGAGTACATAGTGTCAAAGCTGTAGTACGCGAGACATTCGACTGCGTTGGTGAAGCTGTCGCCGTAGATCAGAATATCGGGAAGATCCGGACGGCTTGTTTCAATGACGGTTTCGGGGCAGTCACCGCCCATATAAAGTGAGTAGAGCACCTGTGTCCACTCGTCAGGCGGTAATGCATAAACATAGGAATCCATCAAGTTGCCCGAATCATAGCGAGTGAACGGAATATCATCGGCAAAAGAAGCGATATACAGGCTGTCTCTTATTCTTGAAAGACCGAACAGCTTTCTTTCTCTCGAGCCGAGGTATCTGTTAGGGAGTTTCTCAAAGACAATCCCGCCGTCTTCTTCGAGCGGATATGTGAGGCTCATTCCTGTATCTCTGTTGATCTTGTCAATTATTGAGGTGTAAGTGAGATAAGCTCCCATAAGACTGTAGTGATTGTCAGTTGTTGAGCTGAACCATACGGGGTTGCCGTTTTCTTCAGCAACAGCTCCCATATCAAGAAAATTGACACCGTATTCATTCATATATTTCGTAAAGGTCGAGAGAATAATGTCAGTTCTCTTTTCGTGGTTTTCAAGATAAGAAGGATATTTGTCCGCGTAATAATTCGTCTGACAGGGGACGCCGACGTAGCAGTAATATCCACCGTATCCTTCGATTATATCGGTGAGTTCACTGAGCTTTCGCGCATACCATTCTGATCGCGTATCAACTTCAGCGTCAGATTCGTAATCGTAATCTTTGAAGTCAAGTAAAACATCATCGGTCACTACAACGTCACTTATAACCAGACGTCCTACGAGTGTGTCAAATGCAGTTTTTAACTTTAAGATCGTGTTTCTCCCTGCGGCGTGATCTATGCAGTAGGTTTCAATAGCGGAGAAATAGCTTCCGTCTGATACAGCTTCAGCTGTGCGCTCGGGGAAAGCAGAGAGATTGCGGTTTTCGTAGTAAGAATATGTATCCTTTGGGCGAACAAACGTGATGACAGCTGCGGCGACGATAAATAATAGAAATGCTGAAACACAAAATACAGAAGATTTTTTCACAGTAAATATCACCTCGCTTCAGAATCGGAAATAAATAAACGGATTGAATGAATCGGATACCATCATAATATAGCTGAATGCAAAAACGGCAAGTGCAAAGAGCTTGGAACCCCAATCGAGAACGATTCTCGAAGCTTTAGATTCGGATGCTTCAAGTTTTTTGCGAACAAACACAGTGATCGGGAGAGATGCGACAACAAAGAGGATCCATTCGGGGAAATACTGCCTCAGGAGATATATTGTTTCTCCGCTGATAAAACCGTCAGCATTGATGAAGAACATTGCTCCGAGATGATTCAGCGCTGTGTGAAGGTCGGCCGCGCGGAAAATAACCCAGCTTATGATAACAGAGATCATAGTCAGAAAATGACCGAAGAAGGACGGAAGCTTTTCTATCAGCTTACCTGTGAGATACTTTTCGCAAAGGAGCAGGATCGCAAAGTAGAGTCCCCAGACAATGAAATTCCACGATGCACCGTGCCAGAATCCCGTCGCGAGCCATACGATGAGAATGTTGAAAATGTGACGCACGGGTGAGCATCTGTTTCCGCCAAGCGGTATGTACAGGTAATCTCTGAACCAGCTTGAGAGGGACATATGCCATCTTCTCCAGAATTCAGTTACAGACTTTGCAATGTAAGGATAGTTGAAGTTTTCTAGGAAATGGAATCCGAACATTTTTCCGAGGCCTATCGCCATATCGGAATATGCGGAGAAGTCAAAATATATCTGTGCTGTATAACCAAGTGCACCTACCCAGGCGAGTGTGACGCTGAGGTGATCCTGAGGGACGGTGTCAAACACAAAGTCAGCGATCTTTCCTGCAGTATTTGCAAGGATCATTTTCTCGCCAAGTCCGAGCATAAATCTTACACATCCGTCTGATAAAAGCTCAAATGATTCGTGTCTGTCAGAAATTTCGTCAGCAACATCTGAATATCTGACAATAGGCCCTGCAACAAGCTGTGGGAACAGGGAAACGTATAAAGCGATCTTCAAAGGATTTTTCTGCACAAGAGAGGGGTTGTGGTAAACGTCAATGACATAACTGAGTCCCTGAAATGTGTAGAAAGAAATGCCGATCGGGAGGACGACTGAAATGATTTCAACCGACGGAAAGAGGGAATTTGCGATCTCTGTGAAAAATCCCGCATACTTGAAGTACCCGAGAAGTCCGAGGCCTGCAGCAAGTGCAAAGATCAGACCTGCTTTTCGAACAAAAGCTTTACCTGAAGCGCAAAGGAGTCCGCCGATATAGTTGATACATATGCTAACCAGCATAAGCATGAGGAATTTTTCGCCGCCCCATCTGTAAAAGTAGAGACTGAACGCAAGAAGTATCAGATTTCTGACCGATCTGAATTTCTGCGGAGTAATGTAGTATAAAACGAGCAGACACGGCAGAAAATATAATAAAAAGGGTAAACTTGAAAATACCATCAATAACCTCGATATTTCGACATTTTATTTGAAAAACTACTTTTATTATACCAATTACTTTATTGTGTGTCAACCATATAGGATAAAAGTTATTTATTAGAAAAATATTGAAAACATACAAATCCTGTGGTATAATATGTTGTAAGAACGGAGGTAAATAAATTATGATGATTTCAACAAAAGGAAGATACGCACTTCGTGTAATGATAGATATATGCGAACACGATAACGGAGAATACATTACCCTCAAGGATATAGCGTCAAGACAGGAGATATCTGAAAAATACCTTGAAAGCATAATTTCTGTGCTTTCAAAGGCGGGAATCCTCGACGGGCTCAGAGGAAAAGGCGGAGGCTACAGACTTACAAGAAAGCCGGAGGAATACTCGGTAGGTGAGATCCTCAGACTTGTTGAGGGTCCGATTGCTCCCGTAGCTTGTCTCGAATCGGAGAGCAACAAATGTACAAGGGCAGGTTGCTGCAATTCACTTCCGATGTGGGAAAAGCTCAACACGATTATCAATGAGTATCTCGACGGTATTTCTCTCGGTCAGCTTTTGAGTGGAGAGTGCATATAAAAATCAAAATTCTTCCATAAACCTATTGACAAAGTAGGTAATATATGATATAATCCTATTAACATAGTAGTTAAATAGAAATGACTTTACATAGACTTGAAAGGATTTTGATATAAAATGAGAAAAATATATGCAGACAATGCTGCAACAACAAAACCGAGTGCGAATGTAATAAGCGTTATGCTGGCAAATATGCGTGAGTTTTACGGGAATCCGTCGAGCCTTCACACTGTTGGCCAGGAAGCCGCGGAGATACTTGAAAAAGCAAGGGAAGAAGCCGCAGCACTTATTGGTGCAGAAGCACGCGAGATCACGTTCACGTCAGGCGGAAGTGAGTCGGATAATCAGGCGATAATCTCCGCTGCAAAATTTGGCGAGAAAAAAGGGAAGCGACACATTGTGTCAACTGCATTTGAGCATCACGCTGTTCTGCACACTCTCGATCAACTGAAAAAAGAGGGATTTGAGATAACACTCGTCGATGTCGGAGAGAGTGGAATAGTTGATCCGAAAGCGATAGAGGATGCAATCAGAGAAGACACGGCTCTCGTCAGCGTTATGTATGCAAATAACGAGATAGGTACAGTTCAGCCCATCAAAGAAATCGGACAGATCTGCCGAGAAAAAAAGGTTATTTTCCATACCGACGCAGTTCAGGCGTTCGGACACATTGAGATCGACGTGAAACGAGATAATATTGATATGCTCTCTCTCTCCGCACATAAATTCCACGGTCCGAAGGGTGTCGGTCTCCTCTATGCAAAACGAGGTATTCCCCTTCAGAATATTATCCACGGTGGAGCACAGGAGAGGGGAAAGAGAGCAGGGACTGAAAATCTTGCGGGAATCGTTGGAATGCTGCAGGCGATGAAGGATTCGGCTGAGAAGATTGACGAACACAGAGATGTTCTTCTCCCGAAACGAGACCGACTAATCGAAGGCCTGTCTGAGATTCCGCACTCATCGCTGAACGGTGACCTAGAAAAGAGACTCCCGGGAAACGTGAGTATGTGCTTTGAGGGAATTGAGGGCGAATCTCTCCTTCTTCTTCTCGATGACAGAGGAATTGAGGCGTCCTCGGGCTCAGCTTGTACGTCAGGATCCCTTGATCCGAGCCACGTCCTTCTCGCAATTGGAAGAATACACGAGATCGCACACGGCTCACTCAGATTATCAATTGACGAAAGCATAACAGACGAGGACATCGAATATATGATAAAAAACATCAGAGAGGTGGTTGAATACCTCAGAAGTATATCTCCTCTCTGGGGTGAAAAAGTCCGCGGTGAGCGCGAATTTATTCTTTGAAAATACAAAAAAAGTCGAAATAATATTGAAATAACGAGGTAAAACTTATGGCATTATATAGCGAAAAAGTTATGGATCACTTCAAAAATCCAAGAAATGTTGGCTCTATCGAAAATGCTGACGGTGTTGGACAGGTCGGAAACGCAAAATGCGGCGACATTATGAAAATGTATTTGAAAATCGAGGATGACACAATAGTTGACGTGAAATTCGAAACGTTCGGATGCGGAAGTGCTATCGCGTCAAGCTCAATGGCAACAGAGCTTATTATGGGAAAGAAGCTGTCAGATGCGCTTGCGCTGACAAATAAGGCGGTAGTCGAAGCCCTTGACGGATTACCGACACATAAGATCCACTGCTCAGTCCTTGCAGAAGAAGCGATTAAATCCGCTGTACAGGATTACTACGATAAAAATGGCATCGAATACGATCCGGAGCTTTTCAAAAAAGGTCCGTCCTGTGAAGATCACGACTGATAAGGTGAAAAATAACCGCACGAGGTATTACTGCCTTGTGCGGTTTTTTCGTGTGTAATTGAATTGTCAAGAAAAATATGTTATAATGTAATCATACAGAACAAATGGAGAAAGAGCTTTTTATGCAGATACAGAACTACAGCAGATGGCTTGACAACAAAATTGCAGAAATAAAGAAAAACGGAACACGGCCGACCTTGCTGATGCAGGCGTGCTGTGCTCCTTGTTCCTCTTATGTTCTTGAATATTTATCTGATTATTTTGACATGACAATGTTTTTCTATAATCCGAATATCTCGCCCGAGAGTGAATTTGTTTGCCGATACGGAGAACTCGAAAGATTTGTCTCATCTGCAGGATACACTGGTGTGAAAATCACAGCTCCCGTTTACGATTCCCGCGAATTTTACGATGCCGTACGTGGCATGGAAGAGCTTAGCGAAGGCAGTGAGAGGTGTCAGATCTGCTACGAGCTTCGCCTGAGAAAAACAGCGGAATTCGCAAAAGAGAACGGATTTGATTATTTCTCAACAACCCTTTCGATAAGCCCATACAAAAACGCGAAATGGTTGAATGAGATCGGAGAAAAGCTTGAGAACGAGCTTGGGGTGAAGTACCTCTATTCCGATTTCAAGAAGAAAAATGGGTACAAACGCTCGATCGAGCTTTCAAATGAATACGGACTCTACAGACAGAATTACTGCGGATGCGTCTTCAGCAAAAGAGATTCTGAGAAAAAATGATTTATTCGAGCACTTTGCAGAGGCTTCTGCCGATTGCGTAAGTGGCTTTCAGCATTGTGGAAAGTACGTTTTCGTCAAAATACTCCGGCTTTTTCAGCGGATTAATGATCGGATCAGATTCGAAATTGAAATTACCGCGATAATCAACGTCCTTGAGGGCGATCATGAATTTTTCCCAATCGATTTTTCCGATTCCGGGTATCCAATGATAATCGTCACGTGAATCATTGTCGTGAACGTGAAGTACTTTCAGACGTTTTCCGAGAATATAAACCAGCTCGTGTGGCTCTACACCCGCTATCATTGAGTGACCTGTATCAAGACACGCGAAAAACATTTCACACCCACAGATATCGTTGAGTGTGTCAATGAGTTCAACGAACCATTCATTTCTTGTGATCGGAGTCAAAGGGGATGACTCATCCCTCACATCAAATCCGAAGATGTTTTCGATACATACAGATACACCGGTGTCTTTCATGGCAGGTATCAATTTTGAAAAATACTCAACGTTTGCATCAAGAGTCATTTGATAATTGTTTGGATTTGCACGGCTGCCGGGATGCATAACAACATAAGGACAGTTCATATACGCAGATGCATATACGGAATTGATCCCGCCGTTCAGAAGATAGTCAAAGCTTTCTTTGTCATATTTTATAAGCGGGAACGGTGCGTGACACTGACCTATTTCAATATTGTTCTGAGAAGAAATTTTTGAAATACTCGTGAAGTGTTCCTTGATCTGACTCAGGTCCCAAGTAATGATACCGCCGCTTCCGAACAGATCGATAGCTTCAAATCCGCTTTCCGAAATGAGAGACACAGCCTTTTCTGCACTTAGATGTTTGAAATACGGATCTGTAGTTGTACTTATTTTCATTTTTTTGCTCCTTTTTGCGAACAATTCCATATTATAGGACGTCTAAATTATAGCATAAAATGTGTGCAGCATCAAGACTTGTTTCTGCATTTGTTAAACATAAAGGAATAAACGTGTTTTTGTTGTAACTCTTAATATTTCGCTATTGCAATTCTTCGTAAAATATTGTATAATATACTTTATAATGCAAGAAGAAAGGAAGATAATATGCTTTCTGCATTTAAGAATTTCGGAATTACTTTTCTGATCTCTGCAGTGATTTTCGGTATCATAGCTTATTTCGCTACGGGATTTGTAACAAGTACAATGACCGATATTATTGACGAGGAAAAAAGTAACCTCGACGAGATCATTCAGAATCCTTCGAATACGGATAATGATTCCGAGACCTCGAAGGATCCCGGCACAGATATCATTGATCCTGACCAAATAGAGCCGGAAGGGGAAAGCTTCAATTTTCTTGTGATCTCAACAGATTACCGCCCCGATATTTTCAAAACGTATAAGCCTTCATCTTCCACAATGGAAGAAAACGATTGGAATACAGTACCGTCAACCGATACACTCGGATGCCTTTCGTCCGATTACCGTGACATTAATGTAACGTCAATTG
This sequence comes from Oscillospiraceae bacterium, assembly GCA_015063455.1. Taxonomy (GTDB): domain Bacteria; phylum Bacillota; class Clostridia; order Oscillospirales; family CAG-272; genus UMGS1696. The sequence goes on along the minus strand of SVUC01000070.1, from coordinate 1,349 downwards.
TGCTTGTATGTGTTGATAAAGAGGATCAGCAGTTTGTTTATACATACATTACTCCTCTTACAAGAGTGTATACTAATTCCGGTTATCATTCGCTGAGTGAAGTTTATAATATCTACGGAAAACAGACGGTCGCCGCTTATGTCAATTCACTGACAGGTATTGATATTAAATATACATTCCTTATTAATGCGTACAATTTTGACGAGCTTACCTCAATGATCGACGGTGTGTATCTTTATGCTCCGAAGAATGTTTATTCTGACGGGAAGTACAACACCTTGAAGTTTGAAACAACGGTCGAGAGGGAAGCGGAAGACGGCTCCAAATGGACAGAGCACATTCCAAATACATACATAACGAGTTCAGGTGAAAAGCATCTTGACCTTTATAATCTGTATCACCTTGCAACCGTTATCGAGCACGGCAAGTCGGATCTTGCGGCAAAAGAAACGTATATGACTCAGATGGTCCAAAAGTATCTTGAGTATTTTGCATCTCTTGAAGAAGATGAAATGAAGCTTACGTTCGCTAAGCTCATAACACTTGATACAGAATGGGAGAATCTTGAAAAGATCTTCGGTCCCAAGGATGAGACAGATACAGATACTGATTCTGACACCGAAAGTGAATCCGAATCAGAATCGGAGGCTGAATCAGAATCTGAAAGCGAGCCTGAGACGGAGTCTGAAACAGAGCCCGAAACTGAGCCCGAAACTGAGCCCGAGGAAGAAGAACCTGAGGAAATCACTTGGATAGCAGATCTCTTCGAGCCTGAGACACCGATAATCGAAACAGACGACTACAGTATGAATGACTATGATCTCATTGCAGACCTTATTCGTTCTGTCAAGGAATATGAGAACAAATTTGTTTCATATCCGTTTGAATATATCGCTGCAACTGAGGAAGACGAGGAGCATTATCTCGCTGACACAAAGAAAGGGCTCGAGATCTTCGAAGAGTACCGTTTTGACTATGCAAAAATGGCAGAACAAAAAGCTCAATAAATCGTAAATCAAAAATTATCAACATAAATTGAAAGAGGTAGACAATCATGCGCATGACCAATGAAGCAAAAACGATGGACAAGATCGTAGCTCTGTGCAAGAACAGAGGATTTGTATATGCAGGAAGCGAGATCTACGGCGGTCTCGCAAACACTTGGGACTACGGTCCTCTCGGTGTTGAACTTAAAAACAACATCAAGAAGGCTTGGTGGAGAAAATTCGTTCAGGAAAACCGTTACAATGTAGGACTTGACTCCGCTATTCTTATGAATCCTCAGACATGGGTAGCATCCGGTCACCTCGGCGGATTCTCCGATCCCCTTATGGACTGCCGCGAATGTA
>SVUC01000069.1:7555-13414 GCA_015063455.1 Oscillospiraceae bacterium | reverse complement strand
TTCTTCTCTCGCATATCTTTCAGCGTATTCGGGACGGTGCGAGAGAAGAATATCGAAAACCTCGTCCGATACCCCCGCATTCTCAAGGTCAGAATAAAAACCTTCTTGATCCTTATAAAACAGCGGATCATCTATCCCGAACAGCCGTATCCCGTCACCAAGCTCCACGCTCATTCCTTCAGAGAGCGCAACAACACCATAATCTTCAAACAGCATCTTTATGTCGTCGGTGTAGTCCACCCATCTTTCGTGGTTCCCCGTAACGTAGTACATATCATACCCCGAGAGTTCCTCAAGAAGAATCGCCGTACCGTCAAATTCCCTCTTGTTATCCCCGATGTCCCCGACCATAAAAATCGCCTCGGGAGAATACTTCTCAATTTTCTCAATAAGTCCCCGCTGAGACTCGCCGTACATAGTAGAGTGAAGATCGCTCAGAAGAACAAATCTGTGCTCTCCCTCCACAAGACCCGATTCTATCGAATATTCTTTCACATCAAGGCTGTCGTTCAGCGCGATGCGCGCGAGCACGAACAGAATCGCCGCAGCCACGAGAAATCGACTTAATTTTTTCCCGCCCTTTTTCTGCTGTGTATTCATATATATCTTCCCTTTGCAAAAAATCACATTATAGATTATACCCTTCGGGTCGGGATAATTCAATATACATAGTGTTAATTTATAAAAGCGGCACAAAAAGAGAAAAAAGGCAACTTTTTTTCAAAAAAGTATTGCAATTCACGATTTAATATGGTATAATAATGTCCGTCACATAGGGGTATAGCTCAGTTGGTAGAGCAGTGGTCTCCAAAACCACGTGTCCTGAGTTCGAGTCTTAGTGCCCCTGGATAGAAAGCCGAGTCATTTGACTTGGCTTTTTTTGAACTTAAAATTCCCTCATACAATTACGAGGCAGATTATTATGAAAAAGACTTACATCACTACAATGCCCGATCACATTGGAGCATTCCTGCGGGCAAGCGAATGCTTCTCGGCTCTCGGAATCAACATCACACGAGTCAGCTACAACAAAGCTGTCGATTCCCACACACTTTTTATTGATGCCGAAGGAAGTGACGAACAGCTCGCTGAGGCTGACAAACAGCTTGCCGAAATAGGATATCTCCAGAATGAAAAAAGCAGCAACAGTATTGTCCTTCTTGAGTTTCGTCTCAGGGATGTACCGGGAAGTGTCACGAAGATCCTTTCCCTGATAAGCGAGTTTAACTTCAATATATCGTACATCAGCTCTCAGGAGAACGGCTCTGATTATCAGCTCTTCAAGATGGGACTTTTTGTTGACGATCCCGAAAAGATCACAGAGTTTATCGCAATGGCTGAAAAGCTGTGCCGCATCCGCGTGATCGATTACAATCACTCCGAAAAAGTGTATGACAACAGCATTTTTTATAACTCATTTGTATCGGGGCTTTCCGAAACGATGGGGCTTTCCCACGAGATCAAAAACGATCTTCTCGTTAATGCAAATCTTGCAATGCAGGTACTTGATGAGCAAGGCCTCTCGCCTTACAAGACATTCGAGAGTATAAGCAGATTCGCTGATCTTCTTGCGGCTTGCCGAAAAAATGCTTTCTCTCCGAGAATCTCACACCATCAGATCACCGAAAACACAGAGGTCATCCTCATTGAACCCCCATGCGGAAGTAACACCGCGATCATAAAAAGTATGGGACAGGTTTTGTTCATCGACAGCGGTTACGCCCTGTACCGCGATGAAATGGAAAGTATTTTCCGCGGCATTATTGATGGCTTTGACTCTATCGAGAAAAAGATACTCCTTACCCACGCCGATGTCGACCACTGCGGTCTGCTTCCGATATTTGATGAAGTAATCGCAAGCCGTGAGACAGCAGAGTGCCTCAGGCTCGAGTACGAAAATAAAAACGGATACCGCGAACAAAATCCACTTCACAAGCCTTACATCAACATTTGCAAAATCCTCACGTCTTACTCACCGATCTCTCCCGACAAAATAAAGGGACTTTGGGGACGTGATGTTGGCTCTGACGAGCCTCTTACACAGGTCGGATTCTTCAGCTTCGGGGAAATGCACTTTGAGGTATACGAAGGAAAAGGCGGTCATCTCCCCGGAGAGACAGTTTTGATCGACTACGCTCACCACGTTGCATTTACAGGCGACATATACATCAATCTCAAGGGTCTCACTGCAGAACAGTCCGAATACAATCAGTATGCACCGATTCTTATGACGTCAGTTGACACAGATCCCAAGCTGTGTTCAATTGAACGAAGCGCAATACTCCAAAGACTCGGAAGCGGAAAGTGGCAGATATTCGGCGCACACGGTTACAAAAAGGATTATTCTGTCACTATCGGCTGAAACTCACCAAATACAAACAAAAAGTAACGGGATCTTCTCGTTACTTTTTTATTTTTCTCAAAATCTATTGACAAATACAGACTATTGTGGTAGTATATACTATAGTAATAGTCTGATATAAGGGAGGAAGTAAAAAAATGCAAAAGCTATTTGACAGCGAGATCAAGGTAATGGAGCTGATATGGGAAAAAGAACCCGTCAGCGCAAAAGAGCTGAGCGTGATCGCTGAAGAAAAATTCACCTGGAACAAAAACACGACCTACACAGTTATCAAAAAGATCGAGGCTAAAGGATACATCAAGAGAGAAGATCCCGGCTTCATCTGCACTTCACTCATTTCAAAAGATGATGTACAGCGATCGGAGACGCAAGGGCTGATCGACAAGCTCTACGGCGGATCAAAAAAAGCACTGTTCTCTGCTCTTCTTGCAGACGAAACTCTGACTCAGGACGAGATCGACTCGCTCCGAGAAATGATCGAGAAGAGGTAACGGGATGCTTGCTGAAATCTTTTATTGGATTTTCAATATGAGTATCTCTGCAACGATCTGCGGCGTCATTGTTATTATTCTGCGAAGCATAAAGAAGATCCCGCGGCGTGTGATACACATACTTTGGGCAATCCCATTTGTCAGAATGTGTCTGCCGTTCGGTCTCTCGGGCAAATACGGACTTATGACTCTGATCTCACGCTTCACCACCAAAACTGTAGTTATTTACGAGATTTGGGACACCCCGATCTTCACATCAATGAATTTCATTATGGGTGCGGAAAATTATCAGCCGATCGTTTACAAGACCGATCTTCTTGCGAGAGTATTCGCCGTATCGTCACTGATCTGGGCAATTTTGTCCGCAGCTATCATCATCGCGTTTTCTGCAGTTTATTTTTCTACAATAGATGAGATCAAAAAATCCGTTTTGCTGAGAGATAATGTTTATATTTCGGACAATATCAAGTCTCCCGCAGTATATGGGATCATAAGACCGAAAATCGTTCTGCCGCGCGGTTTTGAAGATTTTGAGCACGAGCTGATCCTTATGCACGAGGGTATCCACATAAAAAGAGCAGATAATCTCTTCCGAATACTCGGCTTCATCACAGTTTCTGTCCATTGGTTCAATCCTGCCGCGTGGATATTTCTGAAAATGTATCTCACTGATATGGAGCTCTCCTGCGACGAAGCAGTCATCGCTCGGCTCGATGAAAATGAGAAAAAAGCGTATGCCCTCGCACTTGTTTCGTCTGTTGAGAAAACAAATGTATTCGCGTCAGCGTTTGGTGGTGCAAAAATTCGTACAAGGATCGAGAATATCCTGTCATACAGAAAAATGTCTCTCTTGTCGTGCATATCGTTCAGCGTTCTGATTGCCGCAATCGCGTATATTCTGCTCACCAACGCGGGGTAAATGAAAAAAGCATTTCGATAAATAAGAATTCAAGTTAGAATTTGACGAGGAGGTTTCCTATGAAAAAGTTAACAGTATTGGTTTTAACATTAGTCTGTGTTCTCGGTTTGGTTGGTTGCAATACAGGTAATCCCGGAAACAACGAAGTAATGGAAGATTTCATTGGCAAAGTCACGAACATCGTCAATGAAAACGAAAGCTACTTAGTGGATGTAACAGATAGTGGATGCACCAAGCTTGAGTCCGGTGATAGAGTGATTGTACTTCTGAACCATACAGAAAATACACAATTTGCTGTCGGTGACAACATTAAAGTCGAATTTAACGGAGTAGTGGAAGAATTTACTGCAGTTTCTTTTGCAGACAAAAGAATATCAGTAGTATTCTCCGTCGAAAAAATCGAAAACAGTATTGATTAAATAAAATCCCAATTTATCATTTAGTTTTAGGAGTAGATAATATGAACACAAAATGTTTGGGAGCATTCAAAAAGTATTACTTGCTCTCCGTCATCGGAGTTCTTTTGGCATCGGCGTATCCGATATATATGGCATTCTCCGTTGCACACGATATGGTCGTCCACGGAACAGTTTACGCCGACACGTACCCGAAATACATAATTCCATACTCGCCTATCGCTCTCGCAGTTCTTGTAGGAGTCGCGATAATGCCTATTATTTTCAAATACGTTAAGAAATGTGCAACACTCGTTGGTACAGCGGTATCGACCGTTGTTTTCTTCACAGCGGAGTTTATTCTTGAAAGCTGCGTTATCGTCACGAGCGTTCATACCTCAACCCTTGAAGCGTGGCAGATGGCAATGTGCTATGTCTCGACCGAAGATTTCCCGAGTCGCACCTGGACCGAGGTCAACGTTCTTATGGGAGAATACAGTCCGATGTTCAAGATGCACTTTTACATCATCTCGGTGGTAATTATTCTCTCACTTCTCAACTGCTTCTACGGGTTTGCAAAAATGATAATCACAGGTGATAGATCTCGTGTGCGCTCACTTGTTATGCAGTCGGTAACCGCTGTCGGATTCCTCGCAATGTGTATCTGGGCTTGCTTTACCGCATTCTACCGCGACGGCGATCTTCTGGTTTCTCCACTCTCAGCGACCTTGATGTGCGTTTTCTTCGTCCTCTTTGGTGTTACAATGGGTGTATTCGTCGGATCGTTTACGGTTGGAAGAAAAAAGTCCCTCTCAATCGTCCTGCCCTCAGTCACCGCTTCTCTTGTAACTCTTATTATGTACATCGGCGAGATGTTCCTGCTCAGCGGGCACTTATATCTTCTCGGCAATGGCTTCTTCTTTGAGCCTCTCGGTCCTCTCGTTCTCGCACCTGTCGATATCGTAATGATACTTCTCTCAGGGGCTCTGACAGCACTTCTGATCCAACTGATTTCTCAGCCGCAATCAAAAATGGAATAACAGCAAAAAGATTCCCGATACAATAAAAAACGGGAATCTTTTTATATGAATTTGTAATAATCAATTCCGGCTCTTATTTACTCAAAAGTATTGAAAACAACTGAATAATATGTTAAAATGGTCTCGCTGATAGCATGTAAAATAATCATTATATGAAAGGTTAACATTATGAAACTTCAAGCAAAAGAGATTTTCGGCGCTGAAATACAGTATTTCCGTCTTGATCCGAAGTATTGGAAAAAGATCCTCACAGCTTTTGCTGAAACAGGACTCCGTACTGTAAACTCCTACGTTCCGTGGGAAGCACATATGGTAGCTCCGCCGGATGAAGATCACCCCGCAGGTGTTCTCGACTTCACAGGCGAGACCGATCCAAAGCTCAACCTTATGTACTTCATCGAACTTATCGAAAAGCTTGGACTCAATTTCAACTTCCGCTGCGGACCGTTCTGCTGCGCTGAAATGAATTTCGGCGGTCATCCCGAATTCATCGTAAAGGATATTCCCGAGATAAACGCTCTCACAAGCGAAGACACTTACACAAAGGGTTACGGAATCGCAGATCCCGGTCAGCAGTTCCAGCCGTCATACCTGCATCCGAAATATCTTGAGCTTTGCCGTCATTGGATAAATGCAGTCGACGAGATCATTC
>SVUC01000069.1:0-7545 GCA_015063455.1 Oscillospiraceae bacterium | reverse complement strand
ACCTCAAGGTGAACGGCGGATGTATCACAATGATAAACCTTGACAACGAAGTATCATATATCTGTCAGGACAGCTTCCTCGCGTCCGACTACAATCCCGTAAACGTTGCGCCCGGCGGATTCTATCATCAGTATCTCCGCGAGCTCTACGGAAAGCCTGAAAATCTTCCTTACAAGACAAAATACACAGCGTTTGAAGATATTCCCGCGCCGCGTTCCGTTCCCGAATCTATCGACGACGATTACGCATACTACGCAGACTGGGCAAAGTTCAAAACTTGGGTAATGAGCAAGTTCATTGCTGAAATACGCAAGATGCACGAGGCAAACGGTATCACTCCCGATAAAGTTATCTTCATGACAAACTATGACCCGCATCTCCCCGAAGGCGTTCCCACCCGTATGCCCGATTTCGAAGCTGCTACAGAAGGTATCACAGGTTACGACTTCTACCGCGGAGTATTTATGAGCTACTCGGGTTATCAGTCTATGGCGAGAGTTATGAAGCTGATGACTCACACTCTGAAGTTCCCCTACAGCTGCGAATTCATGGCAGGCACATGGGACAAGATACTTCGTGCGCGTGTTTCCGACGATCATATGAGATTTATGGCTCGATGCGCTCTCGCTCACGGATGTAAGGCTATCCAGTGGTATATGTTCCACGACCGTGAAGTATGGAACGATTCTCCCGTATCTATTCTCGGCCACAAGCGTCCGAGCATTGACGTTCTCTCAGAGACACCGAAGATCCTCTTTGAAAAGATCAAGAATTGGGATGCAATGAAGCCCGTAAACGATCTTGCTGTCATCTACGATCTCACCGCCCACGTTCACGCGACGATCGGTGACCCGATGCCGTGCAATGACGGCCGTCTCACGATCGGAAAGCCGATGATCGACGGTGTAAATGCAGGTATTTCTTCAAAAGAATACATCAGTATGTTCCGTCTCGCAGAGCAGAACGGCGCTCAGGCTGCTGTTATCGACATTCACTATGACGACAAGGCAATGTATCAATATCCTCTCGTTGTTTATCCCGGCTCTCCCGTTGTTGCAAGATCTACCGAAGAAAAGCTTCTGAAATACGTTCAGAACGGAGGCACACTTGCAATCACAGGTACTCTCCCCACACGTTACGAAACAGGCGAGACGTGCTCATTCATGGGCGGACTTACAGTCGGAGAACAGGCTCTCTCAGGCGGTAAGGTAATCGTTCTCGACAAGTGGATCGGTCAGGGAGAAGCTGACGAGGACGCACTCGAAAATATCGAAGAATTCGGAAAGATCATGGATGCTGCAGGAGTTGTTCCCGCAGTCAAGATCTCCTGTGACGGTATGAATTGGGTACACTGGGCAAGAAGCGGCGGCGGTACCGAGGTTTACACTCAGGAAAGAATGCTCGGAAGTGCAGTTCTTCAGCAGGCGAACGGCGAGACTATCCTCTTCGTAATGAATCACTACCCAGATGCACACAAGTTCAGCCTCAAATTCTCTATCCCCTGCACAAAGCTTATCTGCCTCACCGAAGAAGAAGATATTGACGTCACAAGCGGTTCTTGCGATGTAGAAATAGACCGCAAAAATTGCCAGATATATCTTGTAAAGTAAAATAAATTATGATATAATACCCTCGTATACAAAAAAATTATACGGGGGTATTTTTTATGAATGCAAAGACCACGAGACAGGATTTTTCTGTAATCTATGGTGTTTTCCCTACATGGAACGCTGATCTTTCAGCTCTTCCGATCCGTTATACATACGGAGGAGTAGAATACGCAGGTATGCCTGAGAACACACGTATTTCCCACGAATTCGTTGATGCTAATATTTTCAGAGCAACATTCACAGGCATCATCGACAACACTGTTGAGATCAAGCTTGATTTCACAGAATACCGTGACTATCCCGTTCGCGAATGGGGTGTTACAATCACAAATACCGGTGCAGAAAACTCAAAGATCATCGAAAACATCAGAATGGGCGGCGAGTTCGCAGGCACATTCACAAAGCTCGATTACTCAAACGGCGAGACGGTCACCAACGACGGATTTGAGATGCGTGAAGAATATCTCAAAGACACTGACAACTTTTCACTTGAATCAATATACGGTTTCCCGTGCAGAGATGCGTTCCCTTATATGCAGCTCTGGATGGCTGACAGAAGCTTCCGCGTAGCTATCGGTTACTCCGGTATGTGGAAAATGAATCTCTGCCGTACAGAGAACGGTATCTCCTATACAGTAGGTCAGAAGAGATGTCACATGTATCTCCTTCCCGGTGAAACCATCATCGTTCCCAAGCTCACTGTTATGGGTAACGCGGGTGATGAAGCTCACAGCCGCAATCTTTGGAGAAGATGGTACTTTGATCACATTCTTCCCCGCGAATTCGGTGAGAAGATCAAGCCTGCATACATCCTCCACAACTGGATGTGTGAAGGAAAAGAAGAATTTACAGCTGCTACCGAAGAAAATCAGTGCGGTGCACTTCGGAGATATGTTGACCACGGTCTCACACCTGACATTTGGTGGGTAGACGCAGGTTGGTTCCCGTGCAACGGAAGCTGGGTAGATACAGGCTCGTGGTTCCCGGATCCGGAGAGATTCCCGAACGGTCTCGCACCTATCGGTAAGCTTTGTGAAAAGTACGGAACACGCTTCCTCCTTTGGTTCGAACCCGAACGTGTTCGTCCAAACACAGGCGCCTGGCTTGAAGAACATCATCCCGAATGGATCGTTCACAAATTCCAGTTCGACTTCAGCCGCGAAGTTTGCCGCGATTGGATGACTAACCACGTTGATAATCTCATCAAAGAAAGCCATGTTCACATCTACCGTCAGGACTCCAACAAGAATGTCGGTGACGCTTGGGAAGAGCTCGAAACAGAAGACAGACTCGGTGCTATGGAAAACCAGCACGTTCAGAACTACCTCAAGTATTGGGACGAGCTCATTCTCAGAAATCCCGGCCTTTGGATCGACTCCTGTGCAGGCGGCGGTAAGAGAAATGACCTTGAAACAATGCGCCGCGCAGTTCCGCTTCAGTACACCGATATGGGACTCGGACACCACCTTGTAAAGCAGAAGCAGTACAGACTCATGTTCGAGTGGATCCCGTACTTCCGTTCACACAATCAGAGCTGGGACGTTGACGGTGAATATGTTGAACATCCGTATTCCACATTCATTGACGGAAAGCGTATCTTCTTCCGCGATACAGACGAGTTTGCATTCCAGACAGCGATGACTCCTTCTATCACATCAATGACACACTATACATCCGAGGATGAAATATTTGCAGTAGACCGTAAGATGGTTCCGATCTGGAGAGCTGCCGCTGAGATCGAAATGAGAGGCGACTATTATCCTCTTACAGTGTGCCGTGTGGATCCTTCCGATTGGTACGCAATGCAGTTCGATGACAGCGATGCACAGGACGGCTTTGTTCAGATCCTCCGTAACATTCAGGTAAAAGAGGACACATTCACAGCGAAGATGCACGTTGAGCCCGGCAGAATTTACACATTCACCGAGCGCAGCACAGGCGAGACCTTCAAGAAGACCTCCGAGGAGCTTGAAGAAGGACTTACCGCTACTGTACCGCACAGAACAGCAAAGCTCTACTTCTACACCTGGGAAAACAAATAATTAAATAAAACAAGGCTGCCGCATTGGGAAATCCCGTAGATGCGACAGCCGCTTTTTATATGTAATTTTCAGATCAGCTGTTAGCCTTGAACTGAAGGCTGTAGAGATCAGCGTACATTCCGCCCTTTGCGAGAAGCTCCTCGTGAGTTCCCTGCTCAACGATACCGCCGTCAGCGATAACTGCGATCTCATCCGCATTTTTGATCGTTGAGAGTCTGTGCGCTACAACGAGGGTTGTTCTGCCCTTACAAAGCTCGTCAAGTGACTGCTGAATGAGGATCTCAGTCGTGTTGTCAAGAGCACTTGTCGCTTCGTCAAGAATGAGGATCGGGGGATTTTTGAGGAATACTCGCGCGATCGAAAGTCTCTGCTTCTGACCACCCGAGAGACGCACACCACGCTCTCCGATCACGGTCTCATATCCGTTTTCAAGTGTCATAATGTAATCGTGAATATTTGCACGGCGTGCAGCCTCGTAAACTTCCTCGTCGGTTGCATCAAGTCTTCCGTAGAGGATATTTTCTTTGATGCTCGCGTTGAAGAGGTAAATATCCTGCTGGACGATACCGATATTTTTTCTGAGAGACTGCATTGTTATGTCGTGGATCTCTTTACCGTCAATGAGGATCTCACCCTTGGTGAAATCGTAGAAATGCGGGATAAGGTGGCACACCGTGGTTTTTCCTCCGCCTGAAGGACCGACAAGTGCAAATGTCTTTCCTTTTTCAATATTGAGGCTGAGATCGTGGAGAACCTCTCTGCCATCCTCAGTATCGTAAGAATAAGAGACATTTTTCAGCTCGATATGTCCTTCGACATTTTCTATGTCAGATGCACCTTTCAAGTCCTTTTCGGGCTCAGCATCCATTATCTCAATAAAACGCTCGAATCCCGTAACACCGTTCTGATACATTTCCATAAAGTTGATGAGAGTCATAACGGGGGTGATGAACATACCTACCGAGACAACAAACGCGGAGTAGTCACCGAAGCTGATCTTTCCGTTATAGAGGAAAAGACCGCCTGCAATCAGCACGATTACGTTGAAAACGTCAGTAATGAACGATGTTCCGGAGTGGAACTGTCCCATTGCTTTGTAAGCCTCACGTCTTGAATCGACAAATTTTTCGTTTCCGATCTCAAATTTCTCAGCTTCACGTTCCGCATTGGTGAAAGCCTTTGTCACGCGGATTCCCGATATACTTGATTCAAGGGATGCGTTAATCTCAGCAACAGACTGACGGGATTTCGCAAATGCGTCACGCATCTTCTTTCTCAGCACCATTGTAATGAGAAGAAGGAACGGCACAGCGACGAAAATTATCAGTGTGAGCCAGATATTGATGATCGACAGATAGATAAATGACGCGATAACCGAGATCGAGGAGATAATGATATTCTCAGGACCGTGATGTGCAAGCTCTGATATATCCATAAGGTCGTTTGTCATACGCGACATGATCTTACCTGTCTCGTGATTGTCATAGAAGCTGTACGGCAATTTTTCGAGATGGTTAAACATATCACTTCGCATCTGCGCCTGCATTCTGACACCCATTACGTGTCCGATGTACTGAATGTAAAAGTTCAGCAGCATCTTAACTCCATACAGCGCAAGAAGTGTAAGTCCGAAAATAACGACCATTCGGTAGTTTTTGTTCGGGATGAGATCGTTGAGCATCGTTCTTGTCACGATCGGATACACGATACCGATAAGTGAAACCAGAAGAGATGCCAGCATATCGAGAACAAAAATCTTTTTGTGCGGCTTATAGTAAGCAATAAATCGTTTCAGCATATTTCTTCTCCATTTTTCTTATTCCATAATATTATAATTCAATTTATAAAATTTGTCAATGAAATTTAAGAAATATCTCTTTTAAGATATTGTGCAGACGATTATGTTCAGCTCTCAACAAAGATGTTTCGTTTTTCAATATCTTGAAATATTCACAAATATAATGTATACTGTATAAAAAACCATCAACATATTTTAAGGAGGTACAAAAATGGAATTTAAGTTTGAAACAGCGTATAATCAAGAAGCACTAACTGTTATGGCAAAGACGATCAGAAAAACAGCGCGAAAAAAGAGAAATCGCCGTTCTCATATCTTCGGTGTAATTGTCATTATTCTCGCACTTCTGCTTACATTGCCTCTCGGGGACAGAGAATTTGTTATTGATTTCAGAACAATTCTCACCTGGCTTGTTGTTGCAATTCTCATTTTTACCTTGATTTTTGAAGATAGAATTAACGGATATGTAGCACGAAAACGAATGATGCCGGGATTAGATAAAGCGGTAGTAACATTCAGCGAAGATGGTTATCATTCGGAAACAGAAATCGGCACATCAGAATTCAAGTACAACACAATTATGATGCTTGCAGAAACGGCGGATTACTTTGTATTTGTGTTCAGCCAAAGCCACGCACAAGTTTACAATAAAAAAAGCATTACAGGCGGAACTGTCGAGGAATTTCGCGAATTCATTAAAAATGCAACCGGAAAAGAAATCCAAAACATATAAGAAAAACTGAGCAAAATTTCAACATATCAACCTACCAAAAGCGGAGGCAAAACCTCCGTTTTTATATATTCACAACCCACCTATTGACTGTTGCGGATGATTGATATATAATTATACAGTATTATTTTTATCGAAAGGCATCGAACAATGCGGACTGACAGTAAAATCAAACGAGCCTTTATCGCCGCTTTTCCGAGGACTCTTCCTGTTTTTGCGGGGTATTGCTTCCTTGGAATGACGTATGGCATATATCTGAACAAATCGGGACTTCCCTTGTGGATATCACTTATAATGAATCTGACGATCTTCTCGGGATCGGCTGAAATTATTGCCGTCGGACTTATCTCTGGAACCTTTGATCCTGTCAATGCGTTCACGATCGCTTTTATCACAGGTGCGAGATATCTGTTCTACGGTATCACGATGCTTGACCGATTCAAAGGCACGGGCTGGAAAAAGTTTTATATGATCTATGGAATGGTTGACGAAAGCTTCTCGATCAACTATCAGGCAACGCTCTCGCCAGACATTGACAAAGGGTGGTTTATGTTCTGGGTAACCCTGCTTGACCATATCTACTGGGTATTCGGATCGGTATGCGGCTCACTTCTCGGCTCTCTCATCAAGTTCAACACCGAAGGCCTTGACTTCGTTATGACTGCGATGTTTGTGGTGATTTTTATGAATCAGCTTATGAGTGAGAGAAAAGGTCACTATCAGAGTGAAATTATCGGAATTGTGTCCGGTATCGTTTGCCTCGTTGTTTTCGGTTCATCGAATTATGTCATTCCGACAATGCTGACGATCCTCGCAGTTCTCACAGTTTTCCGCAAGCCTCTTGAGAAGAGTGCGGATATCGCCTCTGCTGAAAAAGAAGCGGAGCTTGCGGCAAAGTACAGCTCTGCAGAGGGATCTTCTGAGAAGGGGGTGGATGAAAAATGAATCTTGCAGAGCAGCTTATAATCGTCCTTATGGTATCGCTCGGCACGATGTCAATGCGTTTTCTCCCGTTCATAGTTTTCCCTGCCGGCAAGCCGACACCGAAGTACATACAGTATCTCGGAAAGGTACTTCCGGGTGCTGTTTTCGGAATGCTTGTAATTTACTGTCTCAAGGATGTTGCATTTCTGTCCTCCCCCCACGGAATCCCTGAGCTGATCTCGATTGCTGTGACTGTTGTTCTGCATCTTTGGAGGAAGCAGATGCTTCTCTCAATGGCGGGCGGGACAATTGTTTACATGATCCTTGTGCAGATGGTGTTTTGATATAATTCTTTACGCCTGCGCGGCGGGCGCAACAAATGTCGATTCGTGCGAATCGGAGGCTGTTTATTGTCCTGTGCGGACGGCACACAAGGACCTT
>SVUC01000068.1 GCA_015063455.1 Oscillospiraceae bacterium | reverse complement strand
TTTGCAAGGAGGCAGGTACTCGAACCGTCATTGCAAAATGCTCCAACGAGATGCAGCAAAAAATATTACTTCGTGTCGGCGCCGATCAGGTTGTATTCCCGGAAAACGAGTCTGGTATACGTCTTGCAAAAAATCTCTTAAGTTCAGGCTTTATTGATATGCTCTCTCTGTCAAAGGATGTGTCTATAGTCGAAATTGACGTAAAGGATGAGTGGTGTGGTAAGAACCTGATCGAACTTAATCTCCGAAAAAAATACGGTTTCAATATTGTCGCCGTAAAAAATGGAGATAAGGTAAACGTTAATATTAATCCCGAGCAGGCGCTGGATCCGGACAGCTCGCTGATCGTTATTGCGAATACAGTAAAACTCGGAAAATTGAAACGATAAACAATTAAAAAGATTATTAAATACAATCACCCCAACCTTTGCTAACACATCGGTCGGGGTGAAATTTATATTTCTGAAGATCATATTGTTAATAAAACATAGAAAAAGTTTATTTAAGGAAACTTCCAAAAATTCCTCTGACAACTTTTTTGCCGAGCTCTCTTCCAATTGTATTTGCGGCGCTGTTGACAGTTTTCTCAAGGATACTTTGTTTTTTTCTGCCGGTTGATTTTTTTGTTGAAGATTTTGCTTTGGATTTTTCTGCTTTTTCTTCCTTTTCCTTAGCCTCTGCTTCTGCCTTTTCTTCTTGTTCTGCAACCTTTGCAAGTTGCTCAAATGCAGATTCGTTGTCCTGCTCTACGTAGTATTTGCTTTTATATATGCTTGCGTTTACAACTTCTTGCAAAATTGCATCATCTACGGCCTCCATACTGCTTCGCGGCGGAAGAATGTTTGCTCTTTCGACAACTGATGGAACGCCGTTTTCGTCAAGCACGGATATAAGTGCTTCGCCTGTTCCAAGCTCTTGTATTGCATCAGCTGTTTTGAAGGCAGGATTTATACGGAATGATTTTGCCGCAGCGTTTAACGCCTTCTGATCTGCTGGAGTATATGCTCTGAGTGCATGCTGTACACGGTTACCGATCTGACCAAGTACGCTGTCCGGAATATCTGTTGGGTTTTGCGTAATAAACCAAACGCTGACACCCTTGGAACGAATCAGCCGTACAACCTGCTCGACTTTATCGACGAGGGCTTTCGGAGCATCGTCAAAAAGAAGGTGCGCTTCATCGAAGAAAAATGCAAACTTCGGTTTTGGAAGATCTCCTGCCTCTGGAAGCATATCATAAATTTCCGAAAGCATCCACAGAAGAAATGTTCCATAAAGAAGCGGCCTCTGGAACAGCTCGGAACATTCTAAGATATTAATTATTCCTCTGCCGTCCTCCATCGAGAACTTTTTCCAATCGGAAAGGTCAAGGGATGGCTCTCCAAAGAACTGCTCTCCTCCTTCGTCTTCAAGCGCGAGAAGTGCTCTTTGAATAGCTCCGATAGACTGTGAGGACACGTTTCCATATTCAAGCTTGAAGTCCTTTGCGTTTTCACCTACATACTGCAGCATCGCTCTGAGATCCTTCAGATCAACAAGCAAAAGCTGTTTATCGTCCGCGACCCTAAAAACAATTCTGAGAACACCGCTTTGGGTATCGTTCAGGCCAAGAAGTCTTGCCAAGAGTTCGGGTCCCATTTCGGATACTGTCGTTCTTACCGGAAGACCTTTTTTACCATACACATCCCAAAACTGCACCGGATAAGACTTGTATTCGAAGTCCTCGATTCCCATATTTGTAATGCTTCTGAGTATGTGTTTTGTTTCCTTTCCGGGTTCACACATACCCGTGAGGTCACCCTTTATATCTGCAACAAATACGGGAACGCCCATGTCGGAAAAGCTTTCTGCAAGGACCTTCAATGTTACGGTTTTACCTGTACCTGTCGCACCTGCTATTAGTCCGTGGCGATTCGCCATAGACGGCTCAAGATATACCCTTTTTGTACCTGTTGCGAGCCATACCTTATGTAAATCTTTCTGATACATTGTTTTCCCCTGTTTTCACATTATTTATTAAGATATTCCGAAATTTGAACTATTTTAAGCAAAGGCTGCTTTCCGAAACTATTTCCCGTCAAATACGCCTTCAATCTGAATATTCGCAGGTTCTTTTGTAAAATCGGGTGCGGACAGAGACCACAGTATCTTCTTCTCCGGTGAAACTGCGATGATCGGGACACCTGTTCCCTGTCTGCCGTGTCCGAGCCAATTGCAAAGTACAATATTGTCGTCCGGCAGAAGCTGCATTCCTGTAAACCAATGGATTCCCATATCTTTGAAATCTTCTTCCGCTGTCATTGACCACACTTCTCTGCCATCGCTGTCAATCTCTGCGACAGCTGTCTGCGCTGTATAGAGGAGATTGCCGTTTTTCTTTTCAACAACTGCAAATGTATCAGCGCGTGTATTATATTCAGCGAGAACCTCGCCTTTACTTCCAAGTCGACGTATCATTTTGTCCCCAGGCTGAACTACAAGATAGTCACCATTACTGAGTTGTCTTGCTACCCTCATAACTTCGTGACCGTGTACGCCCGTCTTCACGGGAATGACCTCCTCAAGTTTACCTGAAGGTGACACGATTGCTATTCTCTCTTCTGTTAATTCTCCAACAAGAACATATCCATCACTAAGAGGCTGACAGCAGAAAACCTCACTCTTGCTCAAATATCTTGTAACCACTTCATTTCCAGGAGTGACTACACTGATCCCGTGTCCGATTCCGTACAAGTGGCTGTACAGGAAATTACCGTTAGGAAGATGCCAAAGATCGAATCCTGCGCCTGCGGTTTTAAGTTCATATACGACCTCACCTTCTTCGTTAAACGTAAAGATCATATTTTGAGCACTATCGATGATACTCATTTTTTTGAAACCGATTCCGCTTACAGTTGCTTTTTTCATTTTATTCCTCCATCATCCGCAATTCTGCGATGAAAAACTAGGTAATCTAATGGTATAATCTAATATTATTCAAATATTTCCGAATAACAAACTTATTATATCACACAAGTAAAAAATAGTCAATAAAACAAAAAAAGAGTGACCCTCGACTACATTCTTTCTTTACAGATTGCAGTCAAGGGTCACTTGTGATTCTTGATATCTAACATCTTTTTTATTCCTCTCTTTCTGTTGTCTGTCTTTTGTTCCCTTACTTCATTCTTACGAAGTATTCCTTTCAAAAGACGATTTTTGATTCACTGAACTTTCCTTTGGTAAAAACTTATGCCGATGAGTTTGTTTCTATCTCACTTATCTTTATCTATATAAAACGTAGCACCGTCGTGTTTTTTCGGCTTTATTCTTTACTAAGTTTTTACGTTCAAATCGTTCTGTACTTTAGTTGTACATTGGTTTGTACCTCTCTTTCTTCTGTGTCTATATTATAGCACAGAAATTTATGATTTGCAATTGACATTTTGGCAAAAGTTCACATTGTTTTTTTGTACATAGAGGAGAATTAATTTTTTCTTCTGAAAATATATTTACAAGCCCCCTGTATATGTGGTATAATTAAAGTGTTGTGGTGCTTTTTCATCCTCCCGTTGCGGAGGTTTTTTGTTTTTTCATTTTTAATCTATATTTAATCCCAATAGGCTTGTCAACACACGGTAGAATGTGATATAATAAGCAGGACAACTTCATAAGGGGGAATTTATCACGGATATTTTTACTACTCTGAAAATTGTTTGTAATATACTGATCTCTTTGATTGGATTGCTTTATGCCTATCGCGTCATCTTTTCGGTCATAGGATTTTTTTATACAAAAAAATTTCCCGAGGCGAGTGAATATCATAAATATGCAGTCGTAATAGCCGCAAGAAATGAAGAGGCGGTAATAGGTAATCTGCTTGACAGCATAAATCGACAAGATTATCCGTCTGACAAAATAAAGGTTTTTGTTGTTGCAGATAACTGCTCAGACAAAACCGCTGAAATTGCAAGAGAGCACGGTGCACTCTGCTATGAGAGATTTGACAGTGAGCACTGTACCAAAGGATATGCACTTCAATTCTTATTCCGTAATATTGAAAATGATTTCGGAATCGAATCATTCGAAGGATATTTTATTTTTGACGCTGACAATCTTTTAAAATCCGATTTCATCAGAAAAATGAATGATGCGTTCGATTCCGGCGAGAAGATTATTACGTCTTACAGAAACACAAAAAACTTTGACAGTAATTTCATTGCAGCAGGTTATGCTCTGCACTGGCTTCGTACCGCAAGACTTGAGAGCCGTGGAAGATCAGTATTCAATTTTTCAACACGACTTCAGGGAACAGGCTTTCTTATTTCCTCGGAACTTCTACGCAATGGATGGGAGCACACATCTTTGACAGAAGACCGTGAGCTTTCAACTGTAGCTGCTATAAAAGGCATCCGAATTAGCTATCAACACGAAGCTCATTTCTACGATGAGCAACCGATTTCAATGAAAATCGTCTGGAGACAGAGACGCCGTTGGGCAAAAGGGCATTTATATGCGTTCACTCACTGCTTCAAAGATCTCATCTTAGGGGTTTTCAAACGAAAATCTTTGCAGGACAAGCTCATATGTTTTGATATGAATCTTACCAATACACCTTACTGTATGATAATGATTCCTTTGAAACTGATCTCTGCTCTTCTTGTTGTGCTGACCTCCCCCGCAGGTATTTCTTTTTGGACAATAACTACTGAAATTTTCAGTATTATTATTCTAGAGCATCTCGGAATGATTCCGATCGGGCTTTTGTTGTTTTTCACCGAAAGAGACCGAATACCAAAAATTGCCTTCCACAAAAAGATCCTGTACTGTATTACATTCCCGTTGTTCGGAATAATTGGAGATGCGGCAACGTGGGCAGCTTCTGTCACAAACGTTACGTGGAAGCCGATTCCTCATGAGGCGAAGATCAATATTGATGAAATTGAAAAAAGTATGAGTTGGGCAGAAAAATAAAAAAAGGCTCTGCAGCCCAAACACAATACATACATAAAATTAGAGTGACCCCTGACTACATTCTTTCTTCACAGATTGCAGTCAAGGGTCACTTGTGATTCTTGATATCTAACATCTTTTCTATTCCTCTCTTTCTGTTGTCTACCTTTTGCTTTTTATTAAACACCACTACATCGCGCAAATTTCTTATTTCTCTAACGAGAACGGTTTCGCTGTTTTTTGTTTCTTCTTTGCAAAAGGCGATTTTTTGATTCACCGGGTTTTTATTCCAGCTTTAACTGCTTGCCGATTCTTTTATTACTTCCTCTCTACACTACTTGCTACACACTCTTCTGCAACTGTTTTATTCGGCAAAACGTTTATTCGGTTACTGCGTTATAAGCTGTTTTATTTAGCCCTGAACTTTAGTTGTACATTGGTTTGTACCTCTCTTTCTTCTGTGTCTATATTATAGCACAGAATTTTATCAATTGCAATTGACATTTTATCAAAAGTTCACACCGCATTTTTGTACATAGCGGAGAATCTTGATTTTGACACAAATTATATATTTACAAATGGCTCCGCAGTATGATATAATAAAATTAATGTGGGTCTACAACTCACTCGGAATACCGCTGGTATTCCTTTTTTATTTTCATAGAAGATAATAATAACCGTATAAAGCTAATTTTTCTTCTTTCACTTGATATTAATGTACGATTGTGCTATAATTACCTTGTGAACTTTTTTTACAGAATTTCCAATTACTATTTATTATTCTCGGAAAGGATATTACCTTTGTTTTAATTAAAACATGGTATTCGAAGAAAAATGGATTACTCATTAAAGAAAGAATCTCTTGAGCTTGCTAAGGCAGTGTACACCATTGAAAAAGAATGTATCGAAGAAATGCAGGACTTTTTCAACGAAGAGTCATTTGCGAAGGCAGTAACACTTCTCAAAAATGCACCTCGCATCGGAACTTGCGGATGCGGTCACTCGGGTATTATCTGTCAGCATCTCGCACATCTTCTCTGCTGTATCGAACGTCCCGCAAGATTTATTTCCCCTGCTGAAGCTGTTCACGGTGCAACAGGATATCTTCAGAAAGGTGACGTAATGGTTTTCGCCTCCCGCGGCGGTAAAACAAAGGAACTTATTCCCATTCTCGACATCTGCCGTCAGAAAGGTGTATACGTAATTACTGTTACAGAAAACATGGATTCCGTTCTGGCAGAATCCGCTGATGTTGTACTCAAGCAGCACGTTAACCGTGAAACTGACAAATATAATGCTCAGGGAACTACATCCACAACTGCTCTTTGCGTTCTTTTCCACACTCTTACAACTGCTCTTATGGAAGAAACAGATTATCAGAACGAACAGTTTGCGGTCATTCATCCCGGTGGAGCTGTCGGAGAGAGACTTAATCAGAAATAATTTGAAGATTATTATTAAATATGCTTCGGAATATCTAAAATCATAATTGGAAAGGTACAGAAAATGAAACCAAAAATTCGTACTCCGTATTTTGAGATCGGAACAAAAAACTATGTGTGGGGAGACAAGCTCCTCGAATACGCAATTGCAGCGGACCGTGCGGCTGAAAAATACGACATAGACGTACTTTTTATTTGTCCCGCACTTGAAGTAAGACGTGTTGCCGAAAACACAAAGAATCTTAAGGTTTTTGTTACATATATGGACACCCTTCGTCCCGGACGCGGATGTGCAGACATTCTTCCTGAGGGTGTTCGTGATGCAGGAGCGATCGGCGTAATGATCAATCACTGCGAGAAGCCGATGAGTCTTCCACAGATGAAAAAGACCATTGACCGTGCGAGAGAGCTCGATATGCTTGTTTTCGCTTGTGCCGATACTCTTGACGAAGCAAAAGCAATCGCTCAGCTTCACCCCGACATTATCAATCCCGAGCCCTCTGAGATCATTGGCGGCGGTAAGGGTGCAAGTCCCATGGGTTACGTAATGGATTCGATCAAGGCTATCAAAGAAGTTGACCCCGACATTATGGTTGAGCAGGCTGCCGGTATTACCTGCGGTCAGGAGGTTTACGATTTCATTATGGCAGGCTCTGAAGCTGCAGGTGCCGCATCGGGTATTATGAATGCAGCTGATCCTATCGCTATGATCGATGAAATGATTGCCGCTACACGACGTGCTGCGGACGATCTAAAAAAACAGGCTGAGAAATAAGAAAGGGTGGATAATTATGGTTTACAAGGAATCTTTCAAGGTACAGTCTAACGATAAGGTTTGTACTTTTCACAATGTAACAGCAGGTGCAAAGGAAGCTCTCGCGCGTTCCGGAATCAAAAACGGTATTCTCGTTGTTTACTCCCACCACACTACCTGTGCTGTTATCACACAGGAATGTGCGTTCGATATGTCTATGACAGGGCTTGAAACTCTTCAGCAGGATCTTGTTGAAGTATTTGAAAATATCGTTCCCACTCAGCGCAAGGAAGGCATGTACCTCCATCCCGGCCCGAAGGCTCTCAAGTTCGCTGAAGAACACGATGAAGATGCAAGAGGATGCCACAACACTGATGCACATCTTCGCTCCTCGATAATCGGTAGAAGCGAGACAATCGTTGTTGATGACGGACAGATGGATCTCGGTGAATTCGGATTCATTTACTTCATTGACTTTGACCAGACAAGAGCACGTCAGCGTACTGTTCAGATCATGATAATCGGTGAGTGAGGTATATTATGAAAATAGGATTGCTTCCACTTTATGTCAAGCTCTATGACGACGTAGCTCAGGATATACGTCCGAGACTTAACGAGTTTTACGAAAAGATCGCGGTCGAATTCGAGAGTCGTGATGTTGATGTTGTACGCTCTCCCTTCTGCCGTCTCAAAGATGAATTCCGTTATGCAGTTTCTTCATTTGAGAGAGAAAATGTAGATGCGATCGTAACCATACATATGGCGTACTCCCCTTCTCTTGAGTCGATCGAAGCTCTGAGTGACACAAATCTTCCGCTTGTTGTTCTCGATACTACAGAAACTCTTGAATTTACAAATGAACAGGATCCCGCTGAGCTTATGTACTGTCACGGTATTCATGGTGTTATGGATATGTGCAGTATGCTTACGAGATATGGAAAAGACTACGCTATCGCGGCAGGACACTGGACTGAATCTGATGTTATTGACCGTGTATGCGGGCTTGTTCGCGCTGCTATCAGTGCCAAGGCTTTGGAAGGTGCTAAGGTTGGACTCGTTGGAAACTCATTTGCAGGAATGGGAGACTTCCGTGTTCCTTACATCGAAATGAAGGATCGCTTTGGAATCAGCGTTGTTGAATCTTACGGTGATGTTCTCCGTGAGTACTACAATTCTGTTACCGAGGATGAGATCAAAGCAGAAAAAAATGAAAACAAGGCACTGTATGATTTCGGCGGAAATATTGACGAAAGAGAATATACCGAATCTGTACGTTCGTGCATAGCACTCAGAAAATTTGTCTCCGACAACAAGTTGACTGCTTTCTCTGTTAACTTTATGAGAATCGGACCGAATGACGCAGGCATCACATCTATGCCGTTCCTTGAATGCTGTAAATCTATGCAGAGAGGAATCGGATATGCAGGCGAGGGTGACACTCTTACTGCTGCATTTGTTGGTGCTCTTCTCAAGGGTTACAAGGACACAACTTTTGTTGAGATATTCTGTCCCGACTGGAAGAATGATCTTCTCTTCCTCAGTCACATGGGTGAAGTCAACTACGGAATCGCTGACACCAAGCCTTGCATCTACCGTGCAGGAAGAAAATATGCTGAAGAGGACGAAAATCCTTATGCAGGTTACACGAGAATGAAGGGTGGACGCGGAATGTATCTCAACATCAGTCGCGGCAGAGATGATTTCAAGCTATTTGCTTGTCCTGCTGAAATGATCGACTACGATCACGATACATTTGAAACTGCCATCAGAGGTTGGATGAAGCCGATCGGCAATACTACCGCATCCTTCCTTGAAGCACACAGCAAGCACGGTGCTACACATCACAGTATTTTCGTTTATGGAGCTACTGCCGAGGAAATTGAATATTTCGGCAAACTCCTCGGCCTTGAAACTATCATTATCTGACCTTAGAGGTGATTTATGGAAAATCTTAAAACATATCTCATTGGTCTTGATATCGGAACCTCCTCTGTCAAGGGGGTTCTTGTGTCTTCTGACGGTAAAGAGCATTTCACAGCAAGAAGTGAATTCAAATACACTTATCGAGGAGATGGAACGGTTGAAATTTCAACTGAAAAATATATAAAAGCGTGTTATTCTCTTTTTAAGGATTTAATGCAGAATCTGCCTGCAGGCTCAAATCTTGCGGGTATATGTGCTACATCTGCAAGCGGAAACATACTTTTCCTCGATGAGAATAATAAACCGACTACTCCTATTATAAATTGGCAGGATACTCGTACAACAAACGAGACCGATCTTGTCCTCGGGGAAAACTTTGATACGGATGCATATTTCAGGTCTACGGGCTGGGCGTTTGACAAGAAAACTTTCCCTCTTGCAACTCTTTGCAGATACAAATATCATCATCCTGAGGTTATTGAGAACTCCTCAATGCTCTGTATGAGCACTGAGTACCTCTACTATCTCCTGACAGGTGAGTGGGGTATTGGAACATCCGCCGCAACCCCGTTCTATCTCGTTGATCAGCGAAGCGGCAAATATAATACCGCGGTTCTCGAAACACTCGGGCTATCCGAAAAAAAGCTGCCTCCCGTAAAAAGAACAGGTTCTATACTCGGTTATGTAACCGAAGAAGCGTCGCGTGAAACATCTCTTCCTGTCGGAACTCCCATTATTCTCGGTACCTTTGACCATCCGAGTGCCGCACGCGGTGTTGGAATCCGTCGTGAAGGACAGCTTCTTCTCTCCTGTGGTACATCGTGGGTAGGTTTTTATCCGATCAATGATCGTGACAAGGCTGTAAGTGCTAAGATGCTGATCGATCCATTTCTCTCGGAACAGAACGGTCCTTGGGCAGGTATGATCTCAATCCCATCCGTTTCTGCGAGAATTGAAAAATATACACGTCGATATATCGCTGACGACAACAATATCTATAACACTCTGACTGAGCTTTCTGCAAAAAGCGAGAATGGTGCAGGCGGGCTTATTATTGATCTCACACAAGAGCCTGACGACAAAATAATACTCAAGTATCCCAAGCATCACATTGCTCGTGCTATTATGGAAGGGGTAGTCAAACTTTTGGCTGCTGAGATAGATCGTCTTGCGTCTTTTGGAATAATTGTCAAGGAAGCCGTTATGGTAGGCGGTCCGTCTGAACGTCCTCTTTGGTCTGAAATTATCGCTGAAAAAACCGGCATGACAGTTCGTGTTATGCACGGTGCTTTCGCGGGTGCGATAGGTGCGGCGATAGTTGCAGGTGTTGGATGCAGTATTTTCGAGTCGGAAGAGGAAGCATACGATGTATTTGCGGGTGTTATCTGAGAAGGAGACTTTATATGTTTAATCTGAATATAAATGAATACGACAGAGATGTCTATGAAAATGAGCTGAAGGATTTTCTCCCTGAAACATTTATCGACCTTCACACTCACATTTGGAAGAACACCTTCACTCCGCAGGGAGACTCAAACGGTGGTGCTACCTGGACGCATCTTGTTGCTGACGAGATGACATCTGAAGATCTTATTGATGCCTATCGCCAACTCTTCCCTGCAAATCATGTTATTCCTCTTGTTTTCGGTGGTGTCGATCACTCTGTCTCCGAATGCAACGATTACGTACGCGAAGAAGCTCGTAAATACGGTTTTCCCACCCTTCTTCGTACAGACTACAGTATGACTCCGGATCAGCTTGAAACAGAAGTAAAGAAGAACGGTTGTCTTGGACTGAAACCTTATCTTACAAACTGTCCGCCGTATGTTCCTCCGAAAGAGCTTCGTATTTTCGATTTTCTTCCTCACGAACATCTTGAGGTTGCTGACAAAAACGGCTGGATAGTTATGCTTCACATTGCGCGTGACAAGCGTCTTCGCGATCCAATGAATGTAGCGCATCTGATGGAAATTGAAAAGAAGTATCCGAACGTTAAGTTGGTTGTTGCTCACATTGGACGCGCTTACTCAAAACAGGACATTGGAGATGCGTTTGAAGTTCTGCGTCATACTGAAAACATGATGTTTGACTTTACCGCAAACCTCTGTGACGATGCAATCAGAGCTTGTATTGAGGCGGTCGGAACGAAACGACTTATGTTTGGCTCAGACCTTCCGATCTCCATAATGCGTATGTACCGTATCACAGATGAAACGGGATTCTACAAAAACGTTGTTCCGCGCGGTCTGTACGGTGACGTCTCAGGTGACGCGCACATGATGGAATCTGATGAAAAAAATATCACTCTTATGATCTACGAACAGCTTCGTGCATTCAAACGAGTCGCAAATGAAATGCGTCTTACTGATACGCAGATCGAAGAAATTATGTATCTCAATTCTAAAAAATTACTTCAGATAGGAGAATAAAAATGAGAGATATTTCAGAGATAGACGAAAATTTCAAAATTGAAAAAACAATAGAGCGTGACGGAAAAACATTCTACAATGTTTTATATCCTCCCTTCAAGGTTCACGGTGTTATACATGAGAACGGAAAATTCCGCCGTATTCCCGAATCGGTTGCAAAAGCTACAAGTCCCGGGGTATACTCTCTTCATGCAAACGGCGCCGGCGGGAGAGTCAGATTCAGAACAAACAGTAAGTCTATTGCTATTATTGCAAAGATATCCAATATCGGAAAGATGGAGCATTTTGCTTTCACAGGATCAAGCGGATTTGACCTCTACGTCAACGATGTATTCTACTACATTTATGTTCCTTATTATGCCATGACCGATACTCTTGAGAGCAACATTCCAATACTTAACTTCGGGAAATTCGACGGTGTAAATGATATTACCATAAACTTCCCGTTATACACAGATGTTGATGAATTATACGTTGGTGTTGAAAACGGATCTATCGTTGAAGAACCCACGCCTTACCGCGTTGAAGCTCCCGTTGTATATTACGGCTCATCAATCACTCAGGGCGGATGCGCGTCAAGACCCGGCACATCATATCAATCAATAATTTCCAGAAGATTTGACTGCGATTACATCAATCTCGGTTTCTCGGGTAATGCAAAAGCTGAGGATCCAATGATTGAGCACATCAAGTCTCTCGATATGTCTATGTTCGTTCTCGACTATGACCACAACGCTCCGACTGTTGAGCATCTCGCCAACACGCACGAGAAAATGTTCAAAGCAATACGTTCAGCTCATCCCGATATGCCGATCGTTATGATGTCTCGGCCCAAGGCACGACTCAATGATGAAGAAATCATGCGACGCTCGATTATTGAGACCACCTACAACAATGCTCTTGCCTGCGGAGATAAGAATGTGTATTTCCTCGACGGAGCTGCGCTCACTGAGCTTTGTGGAAACGACGGTACAGTTGATAACTGTCATCCGACCGATTTCGGATTTGCTTCAATGGCAAAAGCTTTAGGAGATCTTATTGAGAAACATCAACTTCTATGATTTGATTAAAATATTAAAAAAGCTGACTTCAAAAGAAATCAGCTTTTTATATGGTTATTAATCAGTTTAACGGTGTCTTGCCGAAGAAAATATTTAAGAAATCGTAAAGCATATTTTCGAACTGCTTATCGTGGCTGGGAATAACTTCTGTGTAAGAATGTCCGCAGTCTTCTCTGGTACAAGTATGTGTAATTTCACCATCTCTGTGCTGTGAAGCTTCATCGGTTACCGTTGAAGTATATTCGTGACCTATAGCAGGAATTGTTTCTGTGTAAGTAGGTGTATCGCAACCATCAACTGTGCATGTGTATGTAATTACACCGTCTTCTGTACATGTAGCAGCTGTTGTTTCTGCAACGTAGTTGTGAACGTGTACAGCGGGAACTTCAGGTTCTTCGGGTTCTTCGGGTACTTCGGGTACTTCAGGTACTTCAGGTTCTTCGGGTACTTCGGGTACTTCAGGTACTTCAGGTACTTCAGGTACTACGGGTTCTTCAGGTACTTCAGGTACTTCAGGTACTACGGGTTCTTCGGGTACTTCAGGTACTACGACGTAATCAGGATCTGCTTCACCGCATACTGCGCATTTACCTTCTTCGAAGTCGTGACCAGTAGCAGGAATATCCTTCTGGTTTACAGTGAACATCTGACATACACTGCACCACTTACCGTCTGTAAGTCCCTTTTCTGTGCATGTTGCTTCCTTACCGGGTACATCTACTTCAGTATGACCTGTTGCGGGAATGTCCTTCTGATTTACAGTGAACATCTGACATACACTGCACCACTTACCGTCTGTAAGTCCCTTTTCTGTGCATGTTGCTTCCTTACCGGGTACATCTACTTCAGTGTGACCTGCAGCGGGAATATCCTTCTGGTTTACAGTGAACATCTGACATACACTGCACCACTTACCGTCTGTAAGACCAGGTTCTGTGCATGTTGCTTCCTTACCGGGTACATCTACTTCAGTGTGACCTG
>SVUC01000067.1 GCA_015063455.1 Oscillospiraceae bacterium | reverse complement strand
GGCAAACGGATGTATCGTTAATGATATTCCGCCGGCATATCCCGCTGACAAAGAAAGACTTGTTATCATCGCTCTCACACTCAAGGGTGCACCTAACGACAAGGTAAGACGTTTCTGCAGCGAGCTGTATCCCAACCGTGCACAAAACGTTGCTCTCGTTATCGACGGTGAGAAAAACACTCCCGCAGAGGAACAGGTAAAAGAGATTCTCAGACAAGCGGGTACTAATGTAATCGACGATACATATTATGTAAAGTGCGGTATATTCGGAAAGAAGATCACTCTTGAAGAACGTCAGGCTATAGTTGACTGGTCAAGAAAGATCCAGGGACAGATCGAATAATAAAAAAAGCGCATATTGTGGAATTTTATTTCTGCAATATGCAATTTTTTTTGCTCAAAACACTTGCATTTTCGAAAACAGTGTGGTATAATATCACCGTTCGATAAAATGGCCCGTTGGTCAAGCGGCTAAGACAACGCCCTCTCACGGCGTAAACGGGGGTTCGATTCCCCCACGGGTCATAAAAAAAGACTCATCATTGATGGGTCTTTTTTCGTTTATTCAAAGGGAATCGAACGGGTCAAATAACAAAAGAGGACAGATGGTGTAAAACCTCTGCCCTCTTTTGGTTCTGTTTTTTAGTGCGTTACTGTACGATGCACGGATAATCCATAATTTCCTTAGATGCCTTAGCTTCTTTCTGAAGAGTTTCAATTCTTTCCGAAATCTCAGAAAACTTTTCTACGACTTCCGAAATCTTTTCTTTTGTTTCATCAGATTTTATCGGCGTGGAAGCGGGTCGTTCTGTAGTTTCTTTGAAAGTCTTAGCTTCTTTCTGAAGACTTTCAAGTTTTTCGGAAATCTCAGAAAAATCATTCTGCGCATCTGAAGATACTTCCTCTACAATAAATGCGAGAAATGAAACTGAGAATTCAATCCAAACGCCTTCAGTCTCGAAACGGTACGTACCCTGCTCCAAAACATCATAGTGATCAGAAAGATAATATGAGTAAGACCACCCCTCACCCGCTTTCACCTGAGTCGCCTTAGTATTCCAGTGGGGGTTGATATTTTCAAGCTCAATGGGAGTCGAGCCGTTATAGCGATACATCTTAAATTCCAAGGGAATTTCAATAGCTTTATCACTCTTATTACGCCACACGGTATTGAGAATCAGACCCAAGTCGCTGCTGTAACGCGTACCGTCGACTTTAACCTCGACATCCTCTATGTCGCATCCGTAATCAAGAACCTCAAAAATCGTTCGATACTCTGGGTTCTCTACTGTTCGTGCGCTGCTGATGATTACGCGTTCGTCATCAAAAAGAAGATTGCGAATATTTTCAATATACTCTTCTTTTCTGTATTTTTTATCATTATCACTCTCGTTTACACGCCCAGTAAAATAATCGGCAATATAACTTGAATGAATACTTTGCCACGGAATGATATAAACATCGTCTTCATCTATTCCGTTCTCGGAAAGAATCTTACGCATTGTTTCAGAATCGCGTACAAATTTTTTCTTCATTAGCTCGAAAGTTCCCAATAATCGATCGGAATGTGGTTCAAGAATAAAATCATATGAGTACCTTGCAAATTGACAAACATACAAATCATATTCCCTTGAACCATCCAAATCATAGAAGTCAGGGTAAAGCTCTTTGATTTTGATTGAAAGATCAATTCCATCGGAATTACTAATGTATTCATCGCCTTCATCTTCTGTAGGCGGATTTGTGAGGAAGCATACAGCGACTGCAACACACGCGATTATCGCTGCAATAATGAGCCAGAATGCAGGCTTTTTGTAATTCAGCACAGATTTGATTCGTGCCTTGACTCCTACTTCACCGAAGGCAATAGGACAAGCCGCTATCATTCTTCGGTTAACGCTGCACGAAAGAAGTGCCTCGGAATAATCAGCTCGCGCATCGCTGTCAAGCTGACTTATGACCTTCTCGTCACACGCAAGCTCAATATCTCGGCAAAGGAGAATATAGGCAATCCAAATCAGAGGGTTGAACCAATGAACCGTCAGCAGAAGAAATCCGAGTGGTTTCCACCAATGGTCTTTACGCTTGATATGTACCGTTTCATGTGCGACAACGTGCTCCATATCCTTTTTATCCATATTAAAAGGGATATATATTTTCGGTCTTATGATACCGAGAACAAAAGGAGATGCAGCATTTTCACTCTGATAGATATTATCAGTCAGAAGCACTGCTGTTCCAATCTTCTTTTTTAGTCTCGCGCAGCTGATTACGGTATAAACAAGAAGCAGAGCCATACCAACGATCCATATTAATGCAAATGTCGGGATCCAAAGCTGCAAGGGGTTTGCGCTTGTTGCGGGATCAGGAGTAAAAGATGCACTAATTACGGGGTTAATCACATCATTGATTACAGGAATTCCGGTGTCGATTGCAGGATTACGATCCATCATAATATCGGGACTGACCGTTTCCGCGCTCGGTATCAAACTAAGTACACTCTCGAGCGAGAACGGACAGACCAGGCGTACCGCAACAATCCCCCACATAATTACCGAAATCCATTTCGGTGCTTTTTTGAGAAGAAGACGAAGGAGCAATACAGCAAGAACAATGTACCCTGCTGATATACTCATATTAAAAATTTTAAGAAATAACTCTGACATTTTTACTCTCCTTTTCTGTAGCTGTCTATCATCTGCTGAACAGCATCAATTTCCGCCTGCGAGAGTTTTTGGCATTTTGTAAACGCGGCAATGAATGCAGGAAGCGATCCTTCAAATGTTTTCTCAACCATTTCGTTGATCTCCGCAGCTTGTACCTCATCTTTTGTAACGAGAGCAGAAACGATTGTGTTCTCGTTCTTTACAACCCCTCTCTCAGATAATCTCTTGATAACAGTATATGTTGTAGTTGGCTTCCATCCAAGCTGATCTCTGCACATATTCACAAGCTCGCTGCTCTTTATCGGCTCGTGCTCCCATAAAATAAGGCAGAATCGATATTCACTTTCAAATATTTTTGGTGTTTCCATCTTACATCTCCTATCTAATGCATTAGAGTAATTATAGTCTAACACATTAGAGTAGGATTGTCAATAGTTTTCATATACTTTTCACAAAGATTTTTTTCGGCATAAAATACGGTATCAATCTGCAGATAATCAGATAAACAACAGTAAAGGCTGGAATTCTCAAAAGCGGTGATGATGAGCCTAAAAGCAAAAAAACAAAGACAGACGAAAAAACTGTGCTGATCAGAGGGCATATATGATGCTTCGCTGTTGTCACAATACCGCATCCTGTTATTTTTCCGAGCCTATAAAGGCTTGCACAAAGGTTACCAACCTCACATATCCATACAGTAAGTATATATCCGTAAATTCCCATAATGGGTGTGAGAAGCATTACAAGGATAAGTCCTGCCGCTGAATCATAAATATTTATTTTCATAACGTACACCTGCTCACCAAGTCCTTTGAGAAGTGCATCTACAGCTGTATCAAGGTACATAAACGGGACAAGGCAGCCGAGGATCAATGTGTAGACAGCAGCCTCAGACGAATCGTATATGAGAACACCAAGCTCATTTGCAAAATTGACAAAAATTCCGCACGCAGCACATGAAAACACTGCTGAATACTTGTATACACGATCTGTAATATCAGCAATTCCCTCTTTGTCACCGAGCTCGTGCTTTTCTGCGATCTCAGGTACCAGAAGAGATGTAAACGATCCTATAACAGCATACGGGAACATTACAAGAGGAAATGCAATTCCCTGAAGTAATCCATATGATGCAAGTGCCCGCTCCTGAGAAAGTCCGCTTTTTCTGAGTCCGATCGGTATAGCTAGATGCTCAAGTGTACTCAGTCCTTGTCTTGCGTAAGCACCTATAGCTGACGGAAGTGAAATCGAAACAACATCTCCGAGTTTTGTTGACAGTTTTTTAGATTTCTCTCCGTACCCGATATCGTTCGGTTTACCCGAATCTGTCAAATACATAAATAAATTCACGATCAGAGACCACGCCTCAGCGAGTGCAGCACCGCCCACTACTGCCACACAAGCTGCCTCGACATCACCCGGAGTGATCATAACAAGTGCGGTAGATGTTACAATTATTTTGAAAAACTGTTCCAAAACTGCGGCTACAGCGTTTTTTGATACTTTTCTAAGTCCCGTAAAATATCCCGATATTCCCGAGGAGAGAGAGATTGCCGGAAGGCTGAAGGACAAGATTTTGAGAGATGATACTGTTCTTATATCTTTTAGGAGAAACTCGGCTATTACGTCCGATGATATATAGAGAAGAAATCCCGAGCCGACGCCGAAAATCAAACTATAGACAGATACAGAACGCACAACCTTTCGCATTGAGTATTTCCACGAGCTTTTATCGCTGTTCTCAAGGAGTGCACATCTCTCCGATGTGAGTCTTACAGCACCAAGATTAACGCAGGACAAGGCTACGGTGAGTGCAAATCCGTATATGCTCATCACAAGGGTGAAAAGGCCCATACTTTCTGCACCAATCTTCCTGTTTATGTAGGCATTGAAGCTGACCGCGATCCCTCTCATTATTATATTTATTACCGAAAGAAGAACAGCGTTTGATATAAACATATTCAGTCTTTTTTTATTGTTCATGAATTCTCCTTCGTCACGAAAACAAATTGTAGCTCTTTGCTCGTTATCATTTTTTATCGGTTTATTATCATATTCCAAATTTATTGACGAAAACAACGCCTACAAGCAAGATATCTCTTGATTTTTACATTCGATATATAGTATAATAGAATAGACTATACTTGTTTTTTAGGAGTATATTATGGAAAGAGTAAGTAAAGAAAATTATTATCTTGACATTGCACAGACTGTATCGGAAAGAAGTACCTGTCTCAGAAAAAGATACGGAGCAATTATTGTAAAGAATGATGTAATAATCTCAACAGGATACAACGGCGCTCCGAGAGGGAGAAAAAACTGCTCAGATATCGGAAGATGCTACCGCGAACAGCTCGGAATTCCGCGCGGTGAGCGTTACGAGCTCTGCAGATCTGTCCACAGTGAAGCTAACGCGATCATTTCTGCATCGCGTGAAAATATGCTTGGTGCTTCCCTTTATATGTGCTGCACTGATCCTGTCACAGGTGACATCGTTTCTGGTACAAACTCCTGCATGATGTGCAAAAAGCTTATCATAAATGCGGGTATTGCGAAAATATATATCCGTGACTCAAAGGATGAGTACCGTGTTATCAACGCTGACGAATGGATCGAGGATGACGACAGCCTCTCAGGTGCTCTCGGTTATTGATATAACAAAATAATTGGAGTACACTCAACATATGAAAAAAATACTGAAAGTCTGCACTGTTGTTATTCTGTTTGTTTTTGTTCTTACATCGTGTGCGGGAACTCTTGTAAATTTAAAATTTGATACCGGTAAGCTCATAAATAAAAGTCTCAGACTCTCTTATCACGCGGCGCCATATACATATCAGCCTGTATCAATTGGCGAAGCTTATGCTTACTGTAAATCTCAGGACCTGACACTTTACTCCGTGATCGGTGCTGATGAATCAGATTGGCTCACCGAACAGTATTCCGGCCGGACAACTACTGTATTTTACTCCGATGAGATAACATTACCGACGCTCTCGGAGCTTTCTCCCGATAAAATATATGTTTGCACAGATGCAGAAAGAACTTATGCGATATCGACTATTGAGGATAAAGATACAATACACGAGCTTATCGACATAATTGAGACAGGCGAAAAAGTCGAATGGCCGTATTCCGACCCTATCAAGTCGTACGAGTTGAAATTCAATTCTGACGACAATCTCCCTTTTCTTTTTTATAATCTGATCTACGGAGAATTTCCCGAAGGAAAATTCATTTACAATTTTACTACCAAGGAAGCTGTTGCGATCGGTGAAGTTCTCAGCGAATACATCAAATAGGTTACTTATGAAAATTGTTGATGCAACGCCGGATATGATTCCGGAAATTATTGAAATAGAATCTTCATCTTTCTCTGTGCCGTGGTCTGAGAAAAGCTTTACTGACGCTTTGAATTCGGAAAGAATTTCGGTACGCGTTGCAGTGGATGAAAGTGGCACTGTACTGGGTTTCATCTGCTTTCTCATAATTGATGAGGAGGCGGAACTTCTTAATATCGCTGTATCTCTACGATCTCGCAACAAAGGTATCGGTTCATCTCTTCTTGAATATATGATGGACGTTATGAATTCCGCCGATGTTAAAAGAGTATTTCTCGAAGTACGTGAATCTAACATTCCGGCACGTTATTTATATGAAAAGTTTGGATTTGCCATAATCGGTAAAAGAAAGAATTATTATTCAAACCCCACCGAAAATGCGATCCTAATGCAGAAAAATATTATATCTTAAACTAAGCTTGGCAAAGGAAATCACCATGTACATTTTTGCTATCGAAAGCTCCTGCGACGAAACATCCGTATCTGTTCTTCGGGCAGACGGCAATAAAATAGAAATTCTCTCAAACATCGTATCTTCTCAGATCTCGATTCACGCGCTCTACGGTGGTGTTGTTCCTGAGATCGCAAGCCGTGCTCACTGTGAAGCAATAACAAACGTAGCACGTGATGCGATTGATAAATCCGGAATCTCTCTCTCAGAGCTCTCAGCAGTTGCAGTAACTTTTGCGCCCGGACTCATCGGATCTCTCCTCGTCGGAGTAAGCTTTGCAAAAGCTCTTGCTTTATCACTTAATATTCCCCTGATCCCTGTGGATCACATTGAGGCGCACGTTGCGGCAGCTTATATCGAAAACGAGGCTCTCACCCCGCCATATCTTGCACTTGTAGTATCGGGCGGGCATACATCCTTATATAAGGTCACAGATTACTCGGAATTTGAAGAAATCGGCGCGTCTCGTGATGATGCCTGCGGTGAAGCATTCGATAAAGTTGGAAGAGTTATGGGACTTCCTTATCCCGGAGGTGCTGCTATGGATAAGCTCGCATCTGAAGCATTCGAAAAATATGACTTCGGCAAAAAGGGTGCGCTTACCTTCCCATCTCCCGCTGTAGCTGACAATTCTCTCGATTTTTCGTTCAGCGGTCTTAAAACTGCCGTTATAAACCATATTCACAATGAAAAACAAAATCAGAAAACCGATGTACTCAATGATGACACGAGATGTGAGATCGCAGGTGCTTTCACGAAAACTGTATGTGACGGAATCTCCAAAAAGCTCTCGCTAGCTCTCGAAGAAAACAAGACTGAATATCTTGTTATGGCAGGCGGAGTTGCGGCGAACTCTCATCTCCGAAAAGCTGTTGCTTCTGTTTGCGAGAGGCGCGGCGTTAAGTTTATCGTACCGCCGATCTCGCTCTGCGGGGACAACGCTGCAATGACAGGTGCTGCGGGATATTATCTCTACAAACGCGGACTGTTCGCCGATTCCTCGTTAAATGCGTTTGCTTCTGATGAAGCTGCCGAAGAATATATCTCAAATTTGAAGGAAATTAAGGCAAAATAAGCTTATTCGACGTTTGTTTTTCAACAACGTTTTCCACAGGCTGTTGAAAACTCCATCCGTAAAACTCTCCGGAATACATTTTGAATGAATATTCAGAATATAAATCGAGTGAATTTAGTTTAATTCGAAATTATATTCGTCAGTTATTCGTCAATATTCATCTGTTGTAGTTATTTTACAACAAAACACAAAACAAAATCAAATTATTTTTGCGACTTTTACATCTTGACAACCGTTTTTTCTCACTGTCCACTGAATATTCAAATTTAATTAACCGATCTGAAAGTTGACGTTATATACAGTATGAAAATTATACCGATATACAAAAACAAAATTATTTCACTCCCTTTCGAAATTGTGACTCAAAAGTTATCCACAGCTACGAAAGAAGAACTTGCCGTTCTGATAGCTGTGCTTGCAGAGCCTGAATTTGAAGTAAAGTCTCTTGCGGCTAAGCTTGATATGACGGAAAACTCTTTTACTCGTGCTCTTGAAACTTGGAAGAGAGAGGGTGTTATTCTTGAAGACAGCGATTCGGAGGTAACTTCATTAAGTGAGACCTCATCTGATGCCGCTGAAATCAAGACGCGAAAGAAGAATTCTTCACGAATCGAAATACACACCACACTTCCTCACTACACATCGGAGGAAATAGCTGCAGCAGTTGAAAGAACGCACGGCTGCTCAGAGCTTCTTGACTCTTGTCAGCAGATACTCGGGAAAATGTTCAATGTTTCCGAGACTTCTATTATCATCGGTCTGATAGACCATCTCTCACTTCAGCACGAGTACATTGTTCTTCTCTGCTCTCACGCTGCTGCGATCGGTAAAAAGTCAGTCAGATACATAGAAAAGCTCGCGCTTAATCTGTATGACCGCGACATAACAACTTATCCCTCGCTCGAGGAAGAGCTCAAGCTGATCGAGGCACGCGCTTCTCTTGAATCTTATGTGCGTACACTCTTCGGCTTCGGCAAGAGGGCACTCATTCAGAAAGAAAAAGAAATGATCAAGGCGTGGTCGGAAAAATTCAACTTCTCAAGAGATATGATCAAGGCTGCATACGAGATCACAGTATCCCGCACAAATGAACCAAATATGAAATACACAAACGGTATTCTTGAAAATTGGTATGCTGCAGGATACAAGACGCCTGAAGAGGTAGAAGCTGCAGAGGCTGAAAGAAACAGAAACAAAGATAAAACACAGGCATCGAGCTTTGCAACAGACGACTTTTATGAAGCTGCTCTTAAACGATCTTACGGGTCAGATAATTGATCTGATAATCTAACTGAAAGGCACGGTACATATAATGAGCCGCAGAGACAATATAAGACGAGCTAAGGAAATAATCGCCGCCCGTCGTGCAGAGAGTATTTCCTCTTATGAAAAAAATACCGCTGAGATCTCACGAAAGCTTCCCGAATACGCTGATATAGACAAAAGCCTATCGTTGACAGGCTCAAAAATAATGGCTGCGGCACTCGGAAAAAATGACGTTGAGTGCAAGCTTGAAGAGATAAAGAAAGAATACGAATATCTTGCCGCGAAAAAAAGCGAGATCCTTATAAACAACGGCTATCCGGAAGATTACTGCGATATCAAATATCACTGTCCCATCTGTTCTGATACGGGATATGTCGGAATCGAGATATGCGGTTGTCTAAAACAAGAGATCATCAAAGCTTCTCTTGAGTCCTCAGGGTTATATTCGCTCGTAAAATCACAGACATTTGAATCTTTCTCTCTTGACTATTACGAAAAAGATGATAAAATATTAATGACGAGGAATGTTGAGCTTCTGAAGAATTTTTCATATAATTTTGTTCCCGGAAAATCTGACAGTTTTCTCTTTCTCGGCGCGACCGGACTTGGCAAAACGCATCTCTCCTCTGCTGTTGCAACACGAGTAATTGAAGGCGGCGCTTATGTCGTATACGAATCCGCGCTGAAGCTGTTTGGCGATTACGAAGCAAAACGATTCGGTAATGCGGGATATTACTCCGAAAGTGATGAGGACACAGACAGGTATCTTGAATGTGATCTTCTCATCATTGACGATATAGGCTGTGAAATGACAAATCAGTTTACCGTTTCTTGTCTATATAACATTATAAACACACGTATGCTCAGGCATCTCTCAACTATAATCAGCACAAATCTCACTCAAACTGATCTGAGAAAGAGATATTCCGACAGAATCGTGAGCAGACTTTTCGGTGAATACAAGCCGCTCATTTTC
This sequence comes from Oscillospiraceae bacterium, assembly GCA_015063455.1. Taxonomy (GTDB): domain Bacteria; phylum Bacillota; class Clostridia; order Oscillospirales; family CAG-272; genus UMGS1696. The sequence continues at coordinate 3,838 of SVUC01000067.1, read as the reverse complement.
CGAGGAAGCGATATTCGTGAGCAAAAAATCAGAAATTCATTTAATAACAAATAAAAATACACTCATATTTCAGGAGGAATTATAATTATGAAAATCGGCGCAATGGTTGAATCTTTCAGACTTGATTTTAAGAGCGGTGTTGAAAAAGCTGCCTCTCTCGGTGTAGAAGGTATTCAGGCTTATGCTTCTTGGGGTGAGCTTCACATCGACCAGATGACTCCCGCCAAAGCTAAAGAGGTTCTTGACATCGTAAAATCTAACGGTCTCGTTTTCTCTGCAATCTGCGGTGACTTCGGTGTTGGATTTACAAATCCCGAGCAGAATGCTATTTATGTTGAAAAATCAAAGAGAGTTCTCGATTTTGCAAAATCTGTTGAATGCGATGTTGTTACAACACACATCGGCAAGGTTCCCGCTGAAGAAAATGAAACAAAAGAAATTATGCGCAGAGCTTGCCGTGAGCTTGCTGAATATGCTGACTCTATGAATTCTGCATTCGCGGTTGAAACAGGCCCTGAAATCGGTCAGGTTCTTGGTGAATTCCTTGATTCTCTCGGTGCAGGCGGTGTTCGTGTAAACTTTGACCCCGCAAACCTCGTAATGTGTGTTGATGACAGACCTGAGAATGCGCTCAAGTACCTTGGAAAGTACGTAGTACATACTCACGCTAAAGACGGCATTATGCTTCAGAAAAAGGTTGAAGAAGCTGTAAAGATCGGCGGAGAAGCTAACGAACATCAGGCAATGCTTGATATGGGCAAAAAGTATCTTGAGCTTCCTCTCGGCGAGGGTGATGTTGACTTTGACACATATCTCCCTGCTCTCGCGGCTACAGGCTTCAACGGTTTCCTTACAATTGAACGCGAAGTTGGTGAGAATCCTGAAAAGGATATCGAGCTTGCAGTAAAATTCCTTCGCGAAAAGATCGAAAAGTTCAATCTCAAATAATCATTTATACAGAGGTATTTGATGAAACTCTTTATAGCATCGGACCTTCACGGCTCTGCGTACTACACTGATCTTATGCTCGATCGCTTTGAAAAATCAGGCGCATCTCATCTCGTGCTTCTCGGAGACATTCTTTACCACGGTCCACGAAATGATCTCCCTAAAGATTATGCTCCCAAAAAAGTTACCGAGCTTCTCAACAAATTCAGTAACCGAATAATTGCTGTCAGAGGCAACTGTGAGGCTGAGGTAGATTCCTTAATGCTTGACTTTTCATGTCAATCCGATTACGGAACAATTTTTGACGGCGAACAGGTGATCTACCTTTCCCATGGACACAGAGTCGAGCCGAAGATGTGTGAAAATACCGTTTATATGACCGGTCACACTCATATCCCGCTTGATAAAACAGAAAACGGTGTTCGTTACGTCAATCCCGGATCCGTTTCGATCCCAAAGGAGAATTCGCCTCATTCGGCTATCATTTGGTATAACGGTTCGTTGAGCTGGATCGATCTTATATCGGGAGAAAAATATTCTCCGAACAATAAATAAACAAGGACAAAAATTATTATGAAACTTGCTGAAGCATTAATCGAAAGAGCTGATCTCACAACACGTATTGATGTTATGCAGTCAAGACTCTGCAACAATGCACGTGTTCAAGACGGAGAGAAGCCGTCTGAAGATCCTATTAAGCTTCTTCTTGAGCTTGACTCTATGACAGCACAGCTTGAAGAGCTTATCCGTCGAATAAATCTGACAAACTCTTCTACTATGGTTGGAGACACGACAATAACAGGTCTTATCGCTCACAGAGATTGTCTTTCTAAAAAGGTAACCATTATCAGAAACTTCCTCAACAGTGCTTCTCAACTTTGGCAGAGAGCGTCAAGAACAGAGATAATCGTAAAAAGTTCTGTTTCTGTTGACGAGCTGCAGAAAACTGTTGATGCCCTCTCCAAAGAGCTTCGTGAGACAGACACAAAGATCCAGGCTGCAAACTGGACAACCGATCTAATCTGATCTTATGTGAGTAGCAGAAGCGGGCGAGCATCACCCTTTTGTTCATTGAACAATTTTTGTATGGTACTGTGATACGGGCGTCACAGGTGGTTCAACTCCACGCTTTTACTGTTCATGCCGGTAAAGTAACATATGTACAGTTACAAATAAATTTTACTACCGCGATGCTGACGTTGATGCGAGGGTGGGCTCGGGGAAACAAAAAAATAAGGCGTATCAAACAAATGATACGCCTTATTCATTTTATTATCTTATCTTAACCGCAGCAAGAGCAGTTGAGAATGAGAATAAGAAGAACGATAACGATGATCCAAGCAAGAGTATCGTTTTCGAAGAAGTTACACAGACATCCCATAATAAACCTCCGAGCCTTTCGGCTTTTTTTGATTGAGCAGGATTCGTTTCTGCTCTATTATTATGTTATGCCCTGTTTCGTATTTGGTTACAGATTATTTGAGCTCAAGCTTATCGCATCCGAGAAAATCGGTTGCAGCGGTCAGACTATTTGTGGGGATCTCAAGCTTTGCTCCACATTTTTTGCACTCGACAAGTATGTGCTCATCGTAGATCTCGACCTCGTAGTCTCCCTCTTCATCTGTACATCCGCAGGTAATGTTCCCTTCGTCGGCAAGTTCTCTTACAACGTAAAGCACGATGTCAAGTACTTGTGGGTCTGTAAGCTCAATGTTATTTCCGCGATGTTCTGAGAGTGTCTCAAAATCTGTGTCACCAAGCATCTCAAGAAGTTCTTTCTCCGACTTTTCAACAGCCTCCTGCACTTTATCCTGTTTTCCTACAAAGCAGATATCAACGCCTGAATAACTGCACGGCATGGTAAACAGATCTCTGTCAAAGAACATCTGAGATGAGATCAGGTAGCTGTGCGGAGCAGGACAGAGAAAACACGGTACATTAAGTCTGATCTTTTTATCTTTGGTATAGATTATCTCAAGCTCAGACCCTCCACAGGGACATTTCAGACGTATCATATCTGCTGTCAGTGCAAATATTCCAACCATACTTGTGACGGAGGAACCGCACTCGGGACAGCGATACGATACCGTAGTTTCTTTTTTATCTAAAACCATAATTACCTCATAGTATAGTATGTTATATCTATTAAATTATTATATCACCGTAAAGACGAAAAAGCAAGATATTTGTCCAACATTTGATATTCGGCGAAAAACGAAAAACATTGTATCATTGATTTTTTTCGTGCATTATGTTATAATCATTTTAAGAATTCAACGAAAGGAGAGCGAATATGAGATTTGATACGGAAAATAGTATTCTTTCGATGTCTGTAACTGAGCTTGCGTCATACGCATATCAACGAGAAAATCCGAAGATTCTTGAAGAAAAATACGGTTTTATTAAAACTTCCGTGACATCAGAATTCGACGGCGGATATGACAGAGTATATATGCCAGAAAGACACGGGATCGCTCTCCACAATATAGCTCAGACCGACTCAAAAAGTGCTGTATCTTTTGTTTTTACGGAAAACTCGCAGACTGAGGTTCCTCTTGAAAAAGAAATCGTATGCGGAGATATTCCCCTGCGGATACAGGGATATGCGGATATTATATCCTATGACGGTATTCTCTATACTGTCGAGGAAATTAAAACTGTAAAGTATTTCCCCTCAACTCTCTCTCCATTCTCTGATCCTGAGCATTTTGCCCAGGCAATAATATATGCTTTTCTTTATGCTGATGCGATGTCACTCGGCGAAATAAAGGTTCGACTCACTTATGTAAAAAGATCAAACGGAGACAAAATATCTTTCACGGCAAAATTCACATGTGTGTCACTCTCCCGAATGTTTGATGCTTTAATTTCACGAGCATACACATTTATT
>SVUC01000066.1 GCA_015063455.1 Oscillospiraceae bacterium | reverse complement strand
CGCGGCGCATTCTCGCACAAAGATAACACGGATTTTTCTCCTGCTTTTCGGCAACTGAGAACACGTTTGTGTCGAAGATCTTCACGTCAAGCTCGAGCTTTTTACAGTTTTCCTTCAGCCTTGCGAGATTTGCTTCGCTGTAGCCTGGGTTCATTGAGATAAATTCGATCTCGAACGGAACGTCCGAGTGGCGCTGAAGCTGTTTCATCAGCACGCCGAGCACGGCTGAATCTTTGCCGCCAGACATACAAACGGCGATCTTGTCGCCCTCAGATATCATTTCGTATTCCTTCAACCCCGAGATGAACGGTGCCCAGATCTCTTTGCGGTATTTTTTCAGAATACTTCTGTACGGATCACGGTTGTTTTTTTCTTTTTTTTGTTCAGTTGTCAGATTGTTGTCCATTATTTTTCCTCAGACTTTTTTCTCTCTGCGAGTGACTCGACCAGCTCATGTCGGCAGAGATCCTTTATCACCTCGCCCGCGAGGATCAGACCACACACCGAGGGAACAAATGCGGCAGATGCGGGAGTCTGACGGCGGCTTGAGGAATCCGATTCGGGCTGAAATTCGGGCTTTACGGCTTCCTCTCGCGAGTAGACTACTTTGCATCCCGTCACTCCGGCTTTTCTCAGCTCACGTCTGATGACGGCGGCGAGTGGGCAGACAGATGTTTTTGAGATGTCACACACCTCAAATTTTGTCGGATCGAGCTTGTTTCCCGCGCCCATTGCAGAGATCACGGGAGTTCCGACGGCTCGGCAGGCTTTGATTATTGCAAGCTTTCCCGATACCGTGTCGATCGCGTCGATGACATAATCGAATTCTGTGAAGTCAATTGTGCCGATCGTCTCGGGAAGAACGAACTCGTCCCGTCGGTTTACTCGGCAGTCGGGGTTGATGTCTTCGATCAGACGCGCGGCAGCTTCGGTTTTCGGAAGTCCTACCGTGGATCGCCTTGCGACAGTCTGACGGTTTATGTTAGTCTCGGAGACTATGTCGTTGTCAACGAGGGTGATCTCGCCTATCCCCGATCTTACGAGGGCTTCAACGGCGTGACCGCCGACTCCGCCGATTCCGAATACGGCAACGTGACATTCACTCAGCTTTTTGACTGACTTTCGTCCGAGAAGCATTTCTGTTCTTTCAAAAATTGACATAACTACTCCGTTTTCAGCAGTGAAAAACTTTAATAATGCCGAACATTTTAATAATGCTCGGCTGTAAGCCTGATAAGCTTTGCGCGGTCATCGTCAGATGCGGCTTTGTTTCTCTTCAGTGCACCGCATTTTCGGCACTTGTGCGTGATGATGAAGCCCTTTTTGGCGTCAGGCTCTGCGGTTACCGCATCCATAATACCGTGGCAGTCAGATGCGCGGTCCCCCGGGTTGATGTCGAGGTGCAGTGATGCAAGACAGCTCGGGCAATGATTTCTCGATGTATATTTCAGAGGCGGGACTTCTTTTCCGCAATTTTCGCAGATGAATCCCGAATCGTTTTTTGAAAATCTCTTCGTTTCAAGGGTGATGTCTTCTGTGCTCATATTTATGAATTCCTTTCTTGGACTTTTGTGCGAAGGGCATTTTGATGCCGCCCGGCGCAAAAGTGGGTTTGAAAAAGCCTCACCGACGATGCGGATCCGCTTTGCTTTCAAACTTTTCTCCCAAAAAACTTTACTGTAAAGTGAATAATTCCCTCACTTGTGTGTGAAAATATGACTGTGGAAAACACAAATCAATCTACACTCGGAGGAATTTATGAAAAAATTCGTCATTACTAAGAAGATTACGGCTATCCTTCTTGCCGCGGTTATGATGTCTCTGATGTTCACGTTCGTCGAGGCGACATCCGGCGGAATGGTAGGCGGCAATACTGCGGGAGGCGGCACTGCCGGCGGTGTGATCGATGGTATGCTCGGCGGCAATCCCGATGGCACCGATGCAGGAGAGCGTACAGGCTCAAATTCATCAGACGGTGCATCAAATGATGCGTCAAACGGCTCAGACGGTACTTCAAACGGCACATCAAACGGGAACTCCGGTGCATCTGACTCTGCTCAGGACGGCGTTGTGTCAGACGGTGACGGCGTGATCGGCAATGAAGACGGCGTGGGTACGGGAGAGGATGCTAACTCACCCAACCTCTCCGACAAAGCCGAAGGTGCTGTTGACGATATGGTAGATGACGTGACCGGAGACGGTACGGCAGATGACGGCGGCTCAAATATGGCAATGATTATTATTGCGATAATTATTGCAGTCGCCATTGTTGCCGTAATTATTGCACTCATTCCCAAAAAGAGAAGCTGAAAGATAGATTCAAGTCGGACAAAAACGGCTTGAATTTACATAAATTACTCTTAAAGTGCGGCGAAGAGGGTGGCGTGAGGGATAACCTCAGCTGAGATACACTCACCGTTTGTTGCAAAAACTTCGCCGTCGAGCCCGAAGTGTTCAGCTCCGCCGAGCTCAAATTTTCTGCAGCGATGGTATGAAATTATACCGTCGAATTTCTTCGGCATATTTCCGTGATCATCAATATATGTTCCGTCGTGATAAGCACCCACGAGAGATGCGAACTTTGGAATACTTACATTATTTACCACGAGCACATCCATCAGACCGTCGCTGACAGACGCAAGAGGTGCTGAGTAAAATCCGCCGCCGCAGAAGCGCGAATTTGCACCTTCCGTGAGGAGAATATCTCGCTCGATCATTACGTCGTCGATCGGAGCTCCCTCAAAATCAACGCATCCGCTGAGCTTTATGCTTGCGTGGATCGTTTTCTTTTTCGCCAGTGTGGCGACGACACTTGCAATATACGCAAGCGAGCCCTGCAGGATCGGGAACTTTTTGACCTTGTAGCTTGTGAGCACAACATCGCAGTCGAATCCTATATTCATTGTATTTGCAAAATAACGCACATTTTCTCCGCAGGTTACTTTAATCAAGTCAAGCGGCATCAGCTTTGTTCTCTCAAAATTTTTCGGATCGTTGACATATTTGGCAAAATCGTTACCGCTTCCCTGAGGAATTACGGAAAACGATGCTGTATCAGCGTGTCCCGAGAGCATAATTCCGTTTACCGCTTCGTTTACCGTGCCGTCACCGCCGTAGATCACGGCGTGAGCGAAGGGATCCTTTCGGAAAACATCTGCGGTGATTTCGGTGATGTGACCGGAGTGCTCACTTACGAGAATTTCCCCGCCGATCTTCTCGATCGCACGGCGAGCCGCTTCGTAGTATTTTTTTGCGTTTTTTCCGCCTGAGAACGGATTTAAGATGTGTACAGAGTGTCTTTCACTCACTCCGGGGAGATTTGCCGTAGGTTCTGCTGCGATTTTTGCTTTCATAACTGTCGCCTTTCGTGATTGGATTTTATGGGAAGGTCAGTTCTGTTTGCGAACAGATTTGTATTCGTCGTAGAATTTGTAATACGGACAGCCTCGGTTGAATCCGCTTTTTTCGCGGTACGCTTCGTCCTCGTCAATGTCGATCGTACATCCGAGCGTGCCGTCATCGTATATCACATCATAGTATGCACAAGTCTCACAATGATTTGCGTTCTTTTTGTTTATTTTTGTTTTTTCCATATCAGATCTTGTTGTACTCTGCGGCTGCTTCGATCAGCCGATCTTTTTTGTTTTCGGTCTCTCCCCTCATAACTGAGTCAAGGAGAAATGAGAGAGTTTTGCCGATCGACTGGCCGCCAAGTCCGAGCTTCTTCAGATCTTCTCCGCCGATGGCGAGGTGGCGCAGGGAACGGCATTCGTTATTTTTTGCGATGTCGCAGGCTTCTTTTGCGATATGATCGGCATCCTCGGGTGTGATATCCCCAAGAGATGCAAGAAATACGGAAAGCTGTGCAGGGAAGGGATCGGAGGTCTCTGAAATCAGACGCTTTACGGCGTATCTGTCAGATTTGCCGTTCAAGCTTTCGCGGTGGCGTAGAAAATCGAGGATACCTCTTTTTTCTTCCCGCGAAGTTTTGAGCGAATCTATCGCCGCGCCCGCGTCTTTTATACTGAGAGACGAAAACAGCAGTGCGTATCTCAGACACAGCCCACCTTCTCCAATCGAATCGAGCGTTTTTATTGCACCAGCGGTGCGTTTCACATCTTCATCATTTAGCTTTGGTATGACGTATGCTATAACGGAGGCGTATTTCGACAAAACTTCCGCGCATCCCTGTCCGCAGATCAGCTTTGAGAGCTCTGCGAAGATCCTCTCGCGTGATATTTTTTCAAGGAGTGGGGTAAGCTCTCGTATTGCTTCATCACATTCATCATCGGGAGTGAAGCCGAGAGTTGAAGAAAAGCGGAGTGCGCGCAGGATCCTGAGTCCGTCCTCGGAAAATCTGTCTTTCGCGCATCCTACACAGCGTATCACACGCCCGTCAATATCCTCGCACCCACCGTACAGATCGACGATGCCGCGCTCGGGGGAGTACGCCATCGCGTTGATCGTAAAATCGCGGCGCATAAGATCGTCGGACAGCTTGTCCGTGAATGTTACCGAATCGGGATGACGTCCGTCATCATAAGTTCCGTCGATTCGGTATGTTGTCGTTTCGATGTTCATTCCCTCACGGACGATCGTCACAGTTCCGTGCTTCAGTCCTGTCTCAACGACGCGAGAATCGGAGAACACATCGAGTATCTCCTCGGGCTTCGCGCCTGTTGTGACGTCGTAGTCTCCGGGAGTTCGTCCCATGAGGTGATCTCTCACACATCCGCCGACGGCGTAAGCAGGATATCCCGCACGCTCAAGGCGCGAGAGAACAAACTTCACCTGCGGCGGAAGAGGGAGGGGATTTGTCAAATTTGTGTCATTCATTATCTTAAACCTGATCTGCTGTATTGTGTTTTCCGCATTCTGCGGAGAGGGGGCACGATGTGCAGGCGGGATTTTTCGCCATACAGTATTCTCGTCCGAAGAGGACCATTCTGTGACAGTAATTCGCCTGTTCAGCCTTCGGGACGATCGAGTCAAGGATCTTCTCGACCTTCAAGGGATCTTTCAGTTGTTCTGGATAGAAGCCGAAGCGGCCGTTTATTCTGATGCAGTGCGTATCCGCAACGATCCCCGGCTTGCCGAAAACGTCTCCGAGAACGAGATTTGCGATCTTTCTTCCGACTCCGGGGAGGGAGAGGAGAGAATCAATATCGTCGGGCACCTTTCCGTCGAATTTTTCAACGATGATCCGTGCGGAGTCGACGATGTTTTTTGCTTTTGTGTGGTAAAGACCGCACGGGCGCACGATCTCTTCAACATCGACGTAATCTGCCTGAGCCATTGAGTACACATCGGGGAATCGCTCAAATAGCGGCACGCACACGATGTTCACTCTTTCGTCTGTACATTGAGCAGAAAGTCGGGCAGCCGCAAGAAGTCTCCACGGATCTCCGCCGTACTCAAGTGAGCAGATCGCGTCGGGATAGAGTTCTTCGAGAATTGATGAAATTCTGTCAATATTCGGAGTAAAGCTTTTGTTTGTCATATTTTTTAATTCAATATATATTCAGTTTTCGTCTGTTGTGTCGTTTGTGTCGTCATCCGCGTCGGGATCCCAGTCTCTGAAGTAGTAGTCAAAAACGTCGCGGATCGCGTAACCAACATCGGTACCGCCCGAGCCCTGCTCGATAACGCAGGTTACAACGATCTGCGGATCCTCGAAGGGAGCGAACGCGGTCATAATACCGTTGTCCGATTTGTTTGAGAATACCTGTGCTGTACCTGTTTTGCCTCCGACGGAAATATCATATCCTCTGAATACGGATGCGGCTGAGCCGTTGTCCATAACCCCTTTCATTCCTTCCATGACGATCTCGAGGTTCTCCTCCGAGATGTCAAAGCTGTCGACTACTTTGGGGGTACTTTTGTGAATGATCTCGCCTGTACCGTATTCGCGTACAGCGTACAGAAGGTGAGTTGCGTATCTTTTTCCGCTGTTGAGAATGGTTGACAGATAGGTTCCGATCTGAATTGGGGTGAAAACGTTGTCAGACTGACCGATCGCCGCCTGAAGTGTGTCACCCGGGCTCCATTTATCAAGACCGTTGTCGTTTCTGTAGTCGGGACCTGCGAGAATACCCGTTTCTTCGGGAAGCTCAATTCCCGTTTTTTCACCGAGGCCGAGGTGATGCGCATATTCATTCATCTTTTCGATCGTCAGCAGTCGTCCGACCTCGTAGAAGAAGTAGTTGCACGATTCCTGTATCGCCTCTACTACTTTGATCTCGCCGTGCCACGCCTTACCATCGGTGAGAAGGTAGATCCAGCATCGGGGAGTGAAGTTTGCGGATTCGTAATATCTGTATTCACCGAGCGTATCAATGACGGTGTCAGCGGTGATCGTGCCTTCTGTCAGTGCGGCGAGCGCAACTCCGACCTTGAAGGTAGAACCCGGTGCATAGCGTCCGTTAAGCGCGCGGTTGAGGAGGGGAGAGTATTCGTCGTTCAGGAGCTTGTTGAAGTCCTTGCCGTAGGTTGCAAGATTATATGTGGGATACGAGCAGATCGCAAGAACCTCGCCTGTGTCGGGATCCTGTGCGACGAGGGCACCTGCTGCAGCATCCTCGCCGGAAAGAGGCTTGCCGGAGGCTTGACCTTCTTCTCTGATCTTGAAGATGTTCTCAGCGAGAGCTTTTTCCGCAACGATCTGCATATCAATATCTATTGTGAGGAACACGTCTTTACCCGCGATGGGTTCTTTGACGATCTCTGTTCTGACAATATTTCCGTATCCGTCCTCGATTATCTTGAGTGTGCCGTCGACTCCGCGGAGATAGTTCTCAAAGGCAAGCTCAACGCCCTCAAGACCGACGGTTGCATTGAGAGAATAACCCTGCGATGTATAATACTCGACGTTCGACTGTATAGGGCCTATTCGTCCGAGAATATGTGACGCGTATCCGGGGTAGTTGTAGATTCTTGATGCGTCAGCTTTTATGATAAATCCGCGGCTGAAACGCTCCTCCACACCCGTGATTACGGCGAGTGAGACGTCCTCTGCGAGCTTGTACGGCTGAACGGCTGAAAATTCCGAGAGCTCCATATCAAGTCTGATGCTGAAAAGGTGCGCGGCAACGGTATAAGTATAATTGTAGTAATACTCATACTTTTCCTCGCGTGGATTCCATTCTCGCGAGAGAATACCGTATCTGTACATAAGCGCGCGTGCTTCTTCATCGGTTGTTGGATTGTCGCTGAGTCCGAGACCGCCGACGATCTTTGCGTATCGCTTACCTCGTGCGGTATTCTCAAATCCGTCGGACTTTTCGAATGTGAGTCCGTTCATCCCAACTGTAACGGAAATAGACGAGCGCGGGGTTACGAGTTTTGATGTTTCCTTTGTCCGCGCAGCGATCGCTTCGATCTCGAGGATCATTTCATTGATCTCCGCCTGAGATGACGGTCTTGTTGCGTAATCGAGAAGGATGCTGTATGAGTAATCATTTGTGACGAGTGGTTTGCCGTTGCGGTCGAAGATCTCGCCTCTCTGCGCGTGGATCGTTTCATATCGTGAGTATTCTTTAACGGGCGTGGACATTGTGTAGTAGTCCTGTCCCGACACTTGCAGATAAAGAAGTCTTCCGATGTACACGGCTATTATAAGTATGTACAGACCAAATATCACGGCAAGTCGTGTGAGGTTACTTCGTTTTCTCATTTTTTACCTCTACGATTGGATTTTATAATATGTATCGGCACTTTTCCGTAAGTAACGGAAAAATACCGCTGGGAAATCATGGTCAGTCTTTGCGGTGGCGTCTTCGAATTCTCATATTTGAGAGTGCGCAGCCGATCTTGCAGATCAAGAATACAGCGGCAGCAGCGATCAAGAGAAGGATGACATACATTTCAACGTCGAATCCAACGTCGATGTGGAATACTTCCACGTCAGGCTGATCGCGTCGGAACCAAGTATCCTTCATCTGAAATTTCTTACGCACAAGAACGGGGTTGTCGTGTTTATACTGATCGATGGCATGAGTCAATTTTTCGGCGGAAAAATTTTTGAGGGCACTTTTTGCCATTTCCTCAGTTCCTTTCCTATTTATGCGTTTATGCGGCCTATTTTGTGAAAAAAGGCTACACATTATATTATAACAAAAATCCTGTGGCTTATCAATGATAAAGAATGAAATATTATGGTTTTTCTTCTGATTATTTTGTGAAGTTGGGAGATGATAAAACATTATTGACAAAACAAGGAAAAGAATGGTATACTGTATACGTTATGAAACAGACATATGTTACGATGCTGCCGACGGAATATGAATATCCCCGAGGTGTTATTTTGGTTTTTTGGAGTAATTCAAATGAACAGCTTGTCAAATAAAAAATCGAAAATCGGAACACAGATCAGAAATGTGACGTATTCGGCACTTTGTCTTGCACTCGCACTTGTGCTTCCGTTTCTCACGGGGCAGATCCCCGAGGTGGGACAGTTCATCAGCCCGATGCACATTCCTGCGTTCCTCTGCGGCTTGATCTGCGGACCTTTTTGGGGGATTGTTGTCGGTGCTGTCTCGCCTCTTCTGCGTTTTCTGATTTTTTCGATGCCCGGGCTTCTCACAGCTATCCCGATGGCGTTTGAGCTTGCGGCGTATGCGGGACTCTCGGCGTGGATGTACCGTCTCCTTGAGCCTGTGATGAAGAAAATGTCGATCTACATATCCCTTGTAATAGCAATGATCGGCGGGCGTATCATTTATACTTTGGCAAAGATCGTCACGCTCGGAATTGCCGGAAAAGCTGTGGAGCAGTCGGCGTATTTTGTCGTATTTCTTGAATCGTTCACGGGGACTTGGCTTGGAATCGTGATACAGCTTCTCTTAATTCCGCCTCTTGTGCTCGTCGCGGAAAAATATCTGCAAAAAAATAAATAACATCAATTCACAAAGTTTTAATTATTTTCCTATTGAATTTTTCTGCATTTGTGATATACTATAGATGATAATTTCTTTAATTATTATAACAAAAAAATCCCGAATAAACGGAGGTAAATTAAAATGAAAGACGAAAGATCCACTCTCAGTGCATTGAAGGTTATCTTCATTATTATCGGCGCTCTTGTTAGTATCGGCGCTCTCGTTGCAGTTGTTTATACAGTATTCAAGAAGTACTTCAAGGTTACATTCGAATGTGACGGCGATTGCTGCGACTGTGACGATGATTGTTTCTGCGAAGAAGAAAACTTCGAGCCCATCTGCTGCTGCGAAGAAGAAGAGGAAGAAGATTGCTGCTGCTGCGATTGCGGCTGCGAAGAAGCTGAAGCGTAATCGTATTCGGAAAAACAAAATGAAATACCGACTGCCGTACAGGTAGTCGGTATTTTTTTACTTTATCACTCCCGCGCCGATCACGATGTCGTCGGAGTAGATCACGGCGAACTGCCCGGGAGATGGCGCTCTCTGCGGCTCGCTGAACTCGATCACTCCGGAGTCCTCTCCTGTTCTGTGGAACACGGCGTCAGCCTCGCGGTGAGCGTATCGCAGCTTTGCGCGGCATTTTACGTCTCCGTCGAGAGCTGTTGGATCTGAGGGGAGATTCACACCGTCGATCTCAACCGTTTTCTTCATCAATCTGTCCTCATCCCCGAGGATCACGCGGTTTTTCTCGGCATCCTTTGAGAGAACGAAGATATGCCGTCCTACCGAGATCCCCAGTCCTTTTCTCTGACCGATCGTGTAGCACCAGTGTCCCTTGTGTTGACCGAGAATTTTGCCGTCCTCATCGACGTAGTCGCCCGCTTCGGGTGAGATGCCGCGGCTTTGTGAGATGAATTTAACATAATCTCCGTCGGGAATGAAGCATATATCCTGACTGTCACGGCGGTGAGCGTTGACAAATCCACACTTTTCGGCAATCTCACGGACTTCAGCCTTAGTGTATTCTCCGAGAGGGAAGTGTGCGCGTCTGAGCTGATCCTGCGAGAGCATTGCGAGAACGTAGCTCTGATCCTTTGATGCGTCAACTGCTTTTTTGATGAATGTGTACCCGTCCGACTCAACAAGACGTGCATAATGTCCCGTGACGATCTTGTCAAAGCCGTGCTCCTTGGCGTAATCGGAGAGAAGCCCGAATTTGATCTCTCTGTTGCAGATCACACACGGATTTGGTGTTCTTCCGCTGAGGTATTCTCTTGTGAAATAATCTATTACTCGGCGGGAGAATTCAGGGTAAGCATACAGCGAGGTATGTCTGATTCCTTGATTTTCGGCGACCGAGGCGGCATCGGCGATGTTTTTTATATCATTTTCGTGCTCGGGAGAGTTCTCGTCAGCGAGTGCGAGAGTGAGACCGCACAGATCTTCACCGAGATTCTGTTTTGCGAGATAAAGTGCGGCACTTGAGTCAACTCCGCCGCTCATTGCTATAAGATGGGGCATTTTTGCTCCTTTTTTTCTGTATTAAATTTTTCGCAGAGCGAGGATCGACCGCCGCTCTGCGTAATGATTTTTGATTATTCTCTTGGAATGTCGCAGATCGGAAGGATCTCGTAGCCCTGCGCGCGGATCCAGTCTATGAGGTCACCGAGCATATCGGCGTTAGTCTGTGATTCTGCGTGAAGGAGGTATACAGCTCCGTTATGCAGGCCCTTTTTTGCGTTCTCAAGCGCCTCTGCGACAGGCGGCTGATTGTTTGTGTCAAAATCCTTGTATGTCCACGACCACATTACACTGCGGTAGCCCATTTTGTCGCACATCGCGAGGAGCCACTCGTTAGATGTTCCTGACGGCGGACGGAAATAGTGCATATCCGGTGCGTCGGGGCACTGCTCTTGGAAGAGTGCTTCGAGATTCTTTATTTCATCAATGAATGTTTCAGCTGACACCTGTGTCATCTTTTTGTGGTTTACTGTGTGGTTGCCGATGAGGTGACCTTCAGCGAGCATTCTGTCGAGAAGATCCTTGTTTTCTCTCACGTAATGCCCTGTTACGAAGAAGATCGCGGGAACATTTTTCTCTTTTAACGTATCGAGGATCTGCGCGGTGGTTCCGTGCTCATATCCGCAGTCGAAGGTGAGGTACATAACCTTTCTCGTCTCATCTCCGCGGTATATCCCACCGTATTTTTTGAGTGTGGTGAGAGTTGAAGGCCATCTGTCCCAGGCGTATGTGACTTCACCTGTAGTAAGGTCTCTCGATAATTTTCCGGGGAACCAGTCGTATCCTTCGGGCTGATCGTCAAAATATGTGCCGTAGAGATGCGCGATATCGGAGAGATCACTGAGATCACTTTCTTCTCTTTCGGGGATCTGATAAACGTATTTTCCGTTCTCGAGTGCCCAGGTAAATTCTGTAATAACAGGTGCGGGCGGCTCTGTGGTTTCATCCGATTCCGTGCTGCTTTCTTTATCTGAGCTTGCGTTTTCGCTGTCTTTTCCTGCGGTGTCTACTGTGCCGTCGGGATCTCTGCCGACTCCTCCGTCGCTTGAGATGTAAGCACCCGGATCAGCGCAGGATGAAAGTATAATGGCTGACAGAATAACGGAGAGTAATTTAGTGATTTTTCTGTTTTTCATAACATACCGTCTTTCATTTGGAATTATTCAGAACGATAAATGACTTCTTTTTTGATCAATTTGATTTTAACATATCGCGCACTTTTTGTCAACATTAATAATATGTAGTTCCGATTAACAAAATATAAACAATGAGTCGTTTTTGGCGAGAGAAATTGTCTTGACAAATTTGGGTCAAATGGGGTATAATAAAAACGCAGGCGGGGCTGTCGCGTACCATGTTGCCGAAAGGTATTGGTATGAGGAAAGTCCGGGCATCATAGGGCGGGATAACGGATAACGTCCGCCGAGGAAGACCTCCGGGAAAGTGCAACAGAAATAGACTACCCGGTTTTCATTTTATGAAGCTGTGGAAAAGATGGAAAGGCGAGGTAAGAGCTCACCGGCACGACAGGTAACTGTGTGCAAATGTAAACCCTATCCGATGCAACACCTTATGCGCGGCGTGGATTCACGGTATCTGCCCGATATATCCGCGAAGGTGGCTTGAGGCGCACGGCGACGTGTGTCCCAGATAGATGACAGCTGCTCAATCTTTTGAGTACAGAACCCGGCTTACAAACCTGCCGAAGAACCTCATTTCAGTGAGGTTTTTTGCATTATTGGGGGATTTCACAATTTTTTTACAGCTCACACGGCGATATGAGAAAATTGTATCGGTATTTTTGTTGCAATTTCGTGAGATGTCTGCTATAATATATTTGATTTGAAAAATTCTGTCCGAAACACAGAAGATAATTTTTTTGTTCAAGATACAGAAAGGAATTCTGATATGTCAAACAATCTTACATTTGATCTTACAGGAAAAGTTGCTGTCGTAACAGGCGGTGGCGGAGTTCTCTGCTCCGGTTTCTCAAAAACTCTTGCAAAAGCAGGTGCTGCTGTTGCTGTATGTGACCTTCGCGCTGAAGCTGCTCAGAAGGTTGCTGACGAGATCGTTGCTGAGGGCGGCCGCGCTATCGGCGTTGAAATGAACGTTCTCCAGAAGGAATCTGTTGAAGCAGCAAAGGACAAGATCTATGCAGAATTCGGCAAGGTTGACATCCTTCTCAACGGTGCCGGCGGTAATAACCCCAAGGGATCTACAACACGTGACAACCTCACTCCCGAAGAAGTAGCTGAGCTTGACGCAAACGGCACTATCGAAGGCGTTAAGACATTCTTTGACCTCGATCCCGAAGGCATTTCTTTCGTGTTCAACCTCAACTTCCTCGGAACTCTCATTCCCACACAGGTATTCGCTCGCGATATGGCGAGATGCGGCGGAAACATCATCAACGTTTCTTCCATGAACGCATTCAGACCTCTTACAAGAATCCCCGCATATTCCGGTGCTAAGGCTGCTGTATCTAACTTCACACAGTGGCTCGCAGTTCATTTTGCTCCCGTTGGTATCCGTGTTAACGCTATCGCTCCCGGATTCTTCCTCACAGAGCAGAACCGCACTCTT
This sequence comes from Oscillospiraceae bacterium, assembly GCA_015063455.1. Classification (GTDB taxonomy): domain Bacteria; phylum Bacillota; class Clostridia; order Oscillospirales; family CAG-272; genus UMGS1696. Next base: position 804 of record SVUC01000066.1, on the reverse strand, counting down.
CTTACAAATCCCGACGGATCTCTCACAGCTCGTGCTGACAAGATCATCACTCACACACCTATGAAGCGCTTCGGTACTCCCGATGACCTCGACGGAACTCTTCTCTGGCTCGCTGACGACCGTTTCTCTGCATTTGTTGACGGTGTTGTTATTCCTGTTGACGGCGGTTTCGCAGCGTACTCCGGAGTTTGATCTGAGGTAGAGTATGAAAAAAAGATTCATTACAGTATTATGCTTGATTGCAGCTATTCTTATGCTCTCTTCCTGCGGAGGACCTGAGCTTATCAGTATCATTCCCGCATACAAGGGAGAAGCTGTAACAAGTACAACTCACGAGTTCACAAAGGAAGATTTCTACGTTTACGCAACTTACACAGACGGAAACGATAAGCAGATCACCGATTTTGAATTCGAGGTAGAAAAGATGACCGACGGTTATTACTGGATCCTCATAACTTATGAAGATCAGGATAACTATTGCTTTGTTCCGATCGATATGGACTTCTATCCGAGCGATTCCGCTGAAGAAGACCACGACCACGATCACGAAGATTAATAAAAATCGGAAGGCGGAGAGCGTCCCTTGGGCGTTCCCGCTTTTTTCATTTCTTTTCTTTATAATACAATAAAATTAACTCTTGAACTGAAGAAATAAATGTGATATAATAAATGTATGATTAAATCACGGAGAGGTGAGAATATGGATAGCAGTAGTCGCGGGCGATGTTCGATACGAATAAATAGTCGGGCAAATTGCCGGGCGGATTGCCGGGCAGGGCTGTTTGTATTCTCAGCTTTGCCTCA
>SVUC01000065.1 GCA_015063455.1 Oscillospiraceae bacterium | reverse complement strand
AACGGTTATGATTTACGTCCGCTTGGTGCTTCCGATATTCCCGATGACCAAAAAACTGAAACAAATCAGGTAAAAACCCTTATAAACCGACGTTTTACAGGACTTGACGGCGATGAAATTTCAGAAATTGTTATGCTATCTCACGATGCAACTTTAAAGGATATTATTAAAAAGCGTGAGAATGACCCCTCTGTTTTACCGACAACTATTACCACCATTCCACAGTTGCGAATGACAAGAAAAATCGTTGGAGAATACACGCTCCACGATACTGAACAGCATAAATATTTCGAAGATTCTATCGGTATGGTATGTAATTGGTGGATTCGCGGACCGATCTACGAGGTGCCGTTTCGTTCATTGTACAGTAAAGAAGTAAAGAATCTCATTACAGCGGGAAGATCTGTATCCGTTCAACAGAATATGTGGGAAGTTATGCGTGTCATCCCGTGCTGTGCGGTAACAGGACAGGCGGCAGGAACAGCGGCTGCATTGACTGACGACTTTACAACACTTGATGTATCACTTCTTCAAGAGAAGCTGTCTGATGCAGGAGTTGTTCTTCACGAAAAAGATATTCTTTAATTAACAAGGATAAAATATGAGAAAAGATATAGTACTCGGCAAACTCCCGAATCCTTTTGTATTTCGAGATGGATCAGAAGTGAGGAGCATTGCTGATTGGGAAAGACGACGCTATGAGATACTTGAGGACGTGATCTCGCTGGAATTTGACGGACTCGTGCCTGAGCCGGAGAAGCTGCGTTTTGAACCTCTTCATGACATCGTAAGAGGTAAAACAATAAGCTTCAGAATTCATTGCGGAACAGAAGCGCATCCGTTTTCCTTCTGCTTTATGGCGTACATTCCCAAAAGAGAGGGAAGAATGCCTGTCGTTCTGACGGGAGACGCTGTCTACACTTATGCCTGTACCGACCGTGTCATCGAAGAGGCTGACAGACGTGGATTTGTCATTGTAAAGTTCAACAGAAATGAGCTTGCTCCCGATTATGACGATCCCGACAGAAAATACGGCATCAATGCTGTGTGGAAAGATCTGAAATTCAGCGCGATATCTGCTTGGGCTTGGGGATACCGCAGAGTTATTGATGTTTTGTGCCAGCTTGATTTTGTTGATACAGAGCATATTGCGATCACAGGACATTCAAGGGGCGGGAAAACCGTACTTCTTGCGGGCGCAACAGATGAACGTGTAAGATATACCTCGCCAAACGGAAGTGGAACTCACGGCTGCGGATGCTACAGATTCCTTCAGCGAGAAGAAAAAGGTTTGTATGAGGATGACATAAGCGAACCGCTTGACTTTTTGTTTGAGTATGTTCCGTATTGGATGGGGCAGGGACTTCGTCGGTACATCGGAAATGAGCAGAATATTCCGCATGATTCACACTATCTCAAAGCACTCATAGCTCCGAGATGTTTCCTTGAAACGAACGGATACGGAGATATTTGGGCGAATCCGAGAGGGTCATATCTCTCGTGGCGAGCAGCTCGTGAGGTGTGGAAGATGTATGGGGCTCAAGACAAATGCTGTACTTGGTACAGAGACGGTGGACACGATCACGGCTGGAAAGAGTACAATGCTCTCTTCGATCTTATGGAATCTGACATCAACGGAACGCCTATTCCTGATTCGCTGACAAAAATTCCTTACGATGATATGGACGATATTTATGAATGGTCAGCTCCCGAGATAAAATAACAAAAAATAAAATTCCCGCCGTACGAATTAACGTATGGCGGGAAAATTTTTACAAATATTAACTCAGCCGATAATAAAGTGAACGGGGAGACCGTCCTTGAATACGGACTTGGCTTCACCTGCGATAAGAGGCTTGATGTATTCGAGACATTCGCGTGTTACATTGTTTCCTTCAGCGTTAATAAACTCTCTCGGAACTGTACGAACAGCGTTGGCGATCTTTGTAACATCAGAAGGCTCGAAGGAGATCTTATATTCATCACCTTCAGCTCGAACGTAAGCGATCATGCATCCTGTTGTTCCTGCAGCAGCAGAGAGAACAGCAGTACGGCCAGCACACTGAGCTTCATCAAGGTCTGTCTTAGAGGTGAGGTGAGCCGCGCATCTCTGAGGAAGGTTAAGCTCAATAGATCTGACCTTGCATCCGAAATGTTCTTTTACAGCGATCTCAAGAGCTTTTCCGGTACCTTCGAGATACTTGTGACCGAACGCATCGGCGGCACCGCTCTGAGTACCTTCACCGACATAGTGACCGTTTGCGAATCTGATACCCTCAGATACTGCAATAACGATATTCGGGTGCTTTGCGAATGCTTTTTCAATATCTGCGAAGAAGGCATCCATTGAGAAGGCAACTTCGGGGAGATAAACGTAGTCGGGAGAGATACCGTTTATGATTGAGGGAAGAGCAGCGGCAGCTGTGAGCCAACCGGCGTCACGTCCCATAATTTCAACGATAGTAACAGCTTTGGTTGTGTAAACAGCGCAGTCGCGGATAATTTCCTGCATTGTTGTAGCGATGTACTTTGCCGCAGAACCGTATCCTGGAGTGTGGTCAGTGCCCTGAAGGTCATTGTCAATTGTCTTCGGAACACCCATTACACGCATTTCATAGTCGGATGTACGGAGATATTCGGTAAGCTTTGCTACTGTATCCATTGAGTCGTTTCCGCCGATATAGAAGAAATAACGAATGTCGTACTTCTTGAACAGGGAAATAAGATTCTCAAAGAACGCGGGATCATCAGCAGGCTTGGGGAGCTTTTTACGGCAGGATCCGAGAGCAGCTGCAGGGGTTGTGATAAGAGCATCAAGCTTATCCTGATCGAGATTACCGTCAGCATCAGCGAAGATCTCTCCGAGATCACACATTCTTTCACCGAGGAAGCCCTCGATACCGTTTCTCATTCCGTAAAGCTTTGTCACAGAATCTTTAGAAGAGAAGAATCCGTTTATAACACCTGCAAGAGTCGCATTAATTGCCGCGGTAGGACCACCGGACTGACCGACGACTGCTGCGCCGCGAAGAATCTTTTCCATAATAATATTACCATCCTTAGAATAAATTGTTCGATTAAATAATATTATACTGTAAATTGCTCATATTGTCAATAACCTATGGGGATGACTCAGAAAATAATCGGACATATTTATCTGACCAATGTTAACCGAACAGACTTGATTTTTTCGATCACGTCTGTTATAATTTATTGAACATATATAATTAAAGGAGTATCGTATTTTGTCACACGAGCTTACAGAAGTTGAGATCAATAAGATCAAGGAAGAAATAGAATACCGTCAGCAAACTGTTACCCCAAACTGTATCGCAGAGGTTCAGCGGACCCGTGCTCTCGGAGATCTTTCCGAAAATGATGAATACAGAAGCGCAAAACGCGAGCTTAACCGAAACTATTCCAGAATCCGCTATCTTAAAGGAATACTTGAGAACGCAGTCGTTGTTACATATCAATCTGATGACGATTCGATAGGACTTTTTGACCACGTTACTTTTCACGATGAAGACTATGACGAGGATCGTACGGTAACTATCGTTACACCGTTGAGACACGATATTCTCAATGACAGGATCAGTAAAGATTCTCCTCTCGGGAAAGCACTGATCGGTCACAAGGTTGGTGATAGAATCAAAATTGACGTAAACGAGACGAGCTCGTATTTTATCGAGATCCTTTCACTTGAAAAGGGAACCGATGACGATTCCCTTAGAATAAATTGATTTTTTTGAATAATTTGAGCGTGTATTGATTACTTTATGCGCTCATTTATTTTTTTGCTTGTTGATCTTACGATGAGATATACGGTTAAATAAATAATAAAATATACAACCAAGAAAATAAGCGTGAATATGAGAAGAACTTTTGCATCAAACGGGATCCACGAATTGATGATGTAGCAAAGCGAATAAACAATATACAGTGATCCGAGATGGAAGAGGAGGGACTTGGCAATCGGCCAATGCTCAATTGTATTGAACACACTCGATCCTGCGTGGACGAAAGCGAGCAGATATGTTGAGAGAGTAATGACAAGCATTTGATTTCCTGTGATATGTATGTTTTCGAGCGTAAGTGAAAGTATGAAATAAACTATTGAAGCGATAATCGGACCGAATCCGCCGAATATAAGACCTCTGTGAAGATATTCTTTTACGTATTTGTTCATAAGTTGAAACCTATCCTCTCTTTAACTATTTTCATTTGTCTTCTGGATACATAATCGGTGTATCCGTTTTTGAAGATCACGGTCAGCGCACCACCGAAAGAAACATCAAATTTTTTAATCTTCTTGATATTAGCAATGCAGGATTGATTGATCTTAACAAAATTTGAATCAAGCAGACCTTCCACTTGATACAGCCGTGATTTGATCCACAGTTTTTCCTTGTCGGTTACAGCATAAACCTTTCCGTCATCAACAGTGAAGCAAACTACATTACGAATATCGAGCTTAACTATATCTCGTTTGCCGTATCCGATAAGTTCTGTTACTTCTTCTTTTACAAGATTTTCTATCTCGTCTGTTATTTCTGAGCGCTGTTTTGCGTAAATGATCACCTCTTCATCCCGATTGGGATCAATAATTAATCTGAATTTCATGAGTTCCTCCTTTCTCTGTCCTGCAGGTTGATTATATCAAACACAGAAAACCATTTCAATACTTTTGATTTTATCGGTATTTTTGAAAATGCGATCGGTAAGATAAATTAAAAAATAAAAAGCGCTGTGTTTGTTTAACACAACGCTTTTGCTTGTTCAAATAATTACTTGTTAGCTTCTTCAGCAGCCTTTGCAGCAGCTTCAGCAGCTCTTTCTGCTTCAACCTGAGCTCTGAATGCAGCACGTCTTGCAGCTGTTTCTTCAGCTCTCTTAGCGAGCTCTTTCTTTCTTGTGGTGATAGCACGGGAAATCATTTCCTCGTATTTATCAATATCTGCACCGTAGTCTACACACATTTCGACAGCATTTGTACCGTCTGTCTTGATAATTCTGAAGACATAGTACTTAACTTCGATTTCCTTGTCACCTTTTTTGTATGTATAAACCTTTTCTTCAACTTCAGCCTTTTCAAGCTCTGTAAAGAAAAGAGAGTATGTATTGACATCATCAATAGATTCGTCAATAATTGAGAAATGTCTTGTGTATACAAACATTTTTTCGTTGGTGAAGATCAGGTTTGTACCGTTGAAGTAGTTGGTTCTTGCAACACCGTCTTTACCTTTTTTATAGTAGAAGGGTTCTTCCTTGGTTTCGAAATCATAACCTCTGAGGTCAACGGGCTTGAGCATCTTGAGGAAGTGCTTTTCGTAAACTTCGTTTTTCTTTTCACTCTGTTCCTGAAGATCCCTGATTCTTTCAGATATCTGATATTCAATATCGGTGTCATTAGATGCTCCGCCTGATGCCATAACAGCGAGGAGAAGACCTACGATACAAACAATGATGCCGGCAATTCTTGTAGATGACATAGAGAAGAGAAGTGCGCCGACGATAACGATTGCCCATCCGATAATAGAAACGATTGATATCGGAGGAGCGGTAAAATACTTCAGGTTTCTTTTGGTTTCCATAAAAAATCTCCATTTTCTGAATATTTGATTACAGCAAAAATCCTGCATTATCAATATATGTATAATATCATAAAATTCTCAATCTGTCAAGTGAATTTAAGCTTGTCATTGACAAATATTTGACAAATTACATAATAAAATTGTACTGTATTGTGATTTTGCACAAACCGAATGTTGCAGTATTGTGCAAAAGTACGGTTTTGTGTTTTTTTGATTGTATCGAAAATACATTACTCCAAATTGTGTTTTTCTCTCTTGATCTATGGGGCGATTGTAGAATATTGAAAGTAAAGTTGACACGTTTACGTAAAATATCAAACTATTTATTTTTTGTTAAAAAAAGTTGTTGAATTTTATAGTTAATCGTGATATAATTATGTATATATATTGTGAATTTTTTAGTTAAATTATTGCAATATACAATTTATGAACTATTCTTATGCATTAATTCTATGCATGAAAGGGGTATAAAATGGCAAAATATACGAAAAACTTTGGATTTATGCACAGAGCAGGCATTCTTATGCCTGTGAGCAGTCTTCCGTCAGAATACGGTATCGGAAGCCTTGGTAAGTCAGCCTATGAATTTGTAGATTTCCTCGATTCAACCGGACACAAATGCTGGCAGGTTCTCCCTATGAATCCTACATCTTACGGCGACAGCCCGTATCAGTCTCCCGCATCGGCAGCAGGAAACCCTTATTTTATTGATCTCGATATTCTCGCAGAAGAAGGGCTTTTAACAGCGGAGGATCTCGAGGGACAAAAAGATAATTCAACAACTATCAATTACGGCTGGCTTTTCAGCGCAAGATATTCAGCTCTCAGACTTGCTTATTCAAGATTTATGCCGAATGCTGCGTACGAAGAATTTGTAAATGAAAACAGCTCGTGGCTCGAAGACTATGCATATTTTATGGCGCTTAAAGTAAATAATAACTATTGCCAGTGGACACTCTGGGACGAGGAGTACCGTAATTATAAAAAAGCTCTTACGCACAAAGCTGAATTTGAATCTGAAATTTCATTCTGGCGCTGGGTTCAGTTCGCATTTATGTCACAGTGGAAGGATGTAGTTGCGTATGCTCATAAAAAGAAGATTTCTGTGATCGGTGATATGCCTATTTACGTTGCACACGACAGTGCTGATGTGTGGGCTTCCCCCGAACAGTTCTTACTTGATGAACATTATAATCCCACAGTAGTTGCGGGCTGTCCTCCGGACGGTTACGCACCTGACGGACAGCTTTGGGGAAATCCCATATATAATTGGGAACTAATGGAAAAAGAGGGATTCGCTTGGTGGCTGAACAGAGTAGGTGCGGCATTCCGTCTCTACGATATTCTCCGTATTGACCATTTCCGCGGATTTGCAGGTTACTACAATATTCCATTTGGTGAACCGACTGCAAGAAATGGAAAATGGGACAGCGCGCCCGGAATTGAGCTGTTCAGAGCGATCAAGGAGGCATATCCTGAGTCAAAGATCATAGCAGAGGACCTCGGTGTTATTACCGACGATGTTCGTGAGCTTCTTGTTGATACAGGTTTCCCGGGAATGAAGATGCTCCAGTTCGGCGTGTACGATGATGACAGCGAATATATGCCGAGAATGTTCAAAAACAAAAACTGCGTAGTTTATTCTTCAACTCACGACTCAGATTGTACATACTCCTGGCTTGAGGGACTTGACGAAGCAGCGGCAGAACGACTTGAGAAAGAATGTCCAACAAGCGAAGATCAGAGCAGAACTTACGACGTTATCGAGCTTGCGCTCAGCAGTATCGCAAATCTTGCTGTGATTCCCATGCAGGACTATCTTGAGCTGAGTAACGAAGTCGGCAGAATGAATACACCCTCAACAGCATCGGGAAACTGGGGATGGCGTATAGATAAAAATTACGATACACCCGAGCTTCGCGAAAAAGTTTCAAAAATGCTTCAGAAAACAAACAGAAAGAAATAATTCACATAAATGACATTGGAGGCGTAAATATGAAAAGATCATTGCGTATTTTATCGATATTTCTGGTAATCATTATGGTATGCTCCGTAGTGTTTACATCCTGTAATAATGAGCCAAACAATGAGTCTTCGTCAGATAACGCTGATACTTCTGGAGATGAGGGTGTATCTTCACCGAAAGAGGAGTATTTTGAGCCTCTTGTTGACGGCTATAATCAGATCACTTTTTATTGGTCACACTCAGATACATATGAAAACTGTGACGTCTGGGCTTGGTGGGACGGAAAAGACGGTAAGGGATACGTATTCCATGAATGTGAATACGGTGCAAAAGCTGTCATCAATGTTCCCGAAGGTGTAACAGAGGTTGGCTTCATTGTCCGTAAGAATTGCTCTGATCCCGGAGGAACCTCGTGGGGAAGTGCGACAAAGGACTTTGAACAGGATAGATTTGCTGTAATTGAGGGCAGAGAGACCTTTGTTTACCTGAAATCAGGTGTAGCAGATCAATTCAAGAGTGAAGATGGAGGAAAAACTCTCACAATGTTAAAAGAATTTTCACTTGCAGGTATAGTAGACGAAAAATTGATCGAATACAGAATATCTCCCAAGGCTTCATTTTCTGACCTCGATCAGATAAAGGTGTACGATGGAGACCGTGAGATAAAGGTAGTCGGAATCTCTACTCTCGGGAAAGAGTCAAGTACAGGAAAAATCGAAGTAGAAGAATCTCTTGATCTTTCAGGAAACTACCGTGTTGTAATCGAAGGATACGGGGAAAAAGCAGTAGTTCCGACAGGTATTTTCGACAGCGAATATTTTGCTGAGAAATATTATTATGACGGAGACGATCTCGGTGCAGTAATTGATGGTGGAAGTACCACGTTCAAGGTTTGGGCTCCCACAGCGTCTTCTGTAGTCCTCAATCTTTTCGAGGCAGGTGACGGAGTTGACGCTTACAAAAACGTAGAGATGACAAAGGGTGATTATGGCGTGTGGTCTCACACAGAGCAGTGCGGCCATGGAACATACTACACATACTCTGTCACTACATCTGTTGGAACTCAGGAAGCGGTTGACCCGTATGCAAAAGCTGCAGGTTTGAACGGTAATCGCGGAATGGTAGTAGATCTTTCACTCACCGATCCAGAGGGATGGAAAAGCGACAGCTTTACAGCAGGCATAGAAAGTTATTCTGATGCGATCATCTGGGAAGTACACGTCAGAGATTTCTCAAACAAAATCGAATCATCTCAGTATAAGGGTAAATACCTTGCGTTCACCGAAAGCGGTCTCGTGAACGAGTCAGGTGTTCCGGTCGGCGTTGACTACCTTAAACAGCTTGGAATAAGTCACGTTCATCTTCTTCCTGTGTACGATTACGCAACAGTAGACGAATCAAGTCCCGAGGATGAGTTCAACTGGGGCTACGACCCGAAGAACTACAACGTTCCCGAAGGAAGTTATTCTACGAATCCGTATGACGGTGCAGTAAGGATCAACGAATTCAAGCAGATGGTAATGGCACTTCACGAAGCTGGTATCGGCGTTATAATGGACGTTGTATATAACCACACATACGATGCAAACAGTTCGTTTAACAGAATAGTGCCGTACTACTATTACAGATACACAAGCACAGGTGCAAATTCATCTGCAAGCGGATGCGGAAATGATACAGCATCCGAAAGATATATGTTCGGAAAGTTTATGGTCGATTCCACATCATACCTTATTGATGAATACGATCTTGACGGATTCCGCTTTGACCTTATGGGTCTGCACGATCTTGCAACAATGCAGAAGGTTGAGAGCGCTGTTCATACCATCAATCCCGAGGCAATCATTTACGGTGAAGGCTGGACAATGGGAGCGACAATTGACGGAAGTGCTCAGGCAAATCAGTCACACATCAGCCAGATAGTACCCACAGGTGATGCGATCGGCGGTATTGCGGTATTCAACGATGCTACCCGTGATGGACTCAAGGGAAGTGTGTTCGATAAGACAGCTAGAGGATACATCAGCGGCTCGTCAAAGGCTACCGCTTCAAAAATACTCTTCGGTATCAGAGGCGGTATTGGTGTTGGTCAGGGTTGGACAGTTTCAGACAGTATGGTTATCAACTATATGAGTGCACACGATAATAATACTCTGTGGGATAAGCTCATTCTTTCAAATCCGGATAACTCAGATGATGAGCGCAACAGAATGAATAATCTCGGCGCAGCTATCATTATGGTCTCCCGCGGAACTCCGTTCTGGCAGGCAGGAGAAGAAATGCTTCGAACAAAGGACGGAGACGAGAACAGCTATAAGTCAAGCGACGAGATCAACAATATTAATTGGGATTCTCTTGCTGAGGGAACGCGTGAATACTCAACAATGCTCTACTATAAGGGTCTTATTGAAATGCGTAAGGCATATAAGATCTTCTCTCAGAGTGATGTTGAAATAACACACAGTGAATTTGCGGATGGTGCTCTTGCCGTTACTATTGATGACAAGAACGGCGGACGTGCACTTCTTCTTATCAACCCCATCAACACAGATCTTACCTATAATCTTGACGAAGAATGGAATCTTATCGCAGACCGTGAACACGCAGGTACTGATGTTATAGCAGTTGAAAGCGGTAAGGTATCTCTTCCTGCAATAGGAATAAAAATCTACGTCAACGATGCGATTGCAAATGTAAATTGACGAATCTGATAATCACCGAGCCCTCCTTTGCTCAGCAATGGCAGGGCTTGGGTGTCGAATACTGATAACGGAATATTGTTGATTATTTAAGGGTGAAATATTATGAAAAGATATGTCAGATTACTTTCAGTGGGTATTGCATTAATTATGGCAGCATCGGTCATTTGTTCCTGCACAAGTTCAAACAATAAGAATAATTGGAAGCCAAATAAACAGAACGTTAACGCAAGCTCAGACACCCTGTTTGTCGAAAAGGTTGAAAACCTCTCTGATGAGTTCATTTTAGGTATGGATGCGTCGTGCGTGCCGTCTCTTGAAGCGTGCGGAGTAAAATATTATGACCACGACGGCGTCGAGAAGGACGTTTATCAGATACTGAGTGAGAACGGCATTAATTATATCAGAGTCCGAATTTGGAACGATCCTTTTGATGCTGACGGAAACGGATACGGCGGCGGAAACTGCGATATAGATAACGCCGTAGAGATCGGTAAACGTGCGGCAGAATACGGTCTGAAGCTCCTCGTAAATTTCCACTATTCTGATTTCTGGGCAGATCCTGCGAAGCAGATGGTACCGAAAGCTTGGGCAGGGATGAGCATTGATGAAAAATCAGATGCACTGTATCAGTACACCAAGGAATGCCTCGAGAAGCTTGTTGCTGCAGGGGCAGATGTCGGTATGGTTCAGATCGGAAACGAAACCAACGGGGCGATGTGCGGCGAATCAAGCAGTTCCCTCGGCGGATGGAAAAAGATAACGCAGCTTATGTCATACGGTTCAAAGGCTGTTCGTGAGGTTTGCCCGAATGCACTTGTCGCAATCCACTTTGCCAATCCCGAAAAGGTGACAAATTACGAAAGCTACGGCAAGAATCTTGAGTATTACGGCGTGGATTACGATGTTTTTGCTTCATCATACTATCCTTTCTGGCACGGAACACTCGATAATCTTGCATCTGTTCTCACAAATATTGCCGAAACATACGATAAAAAAGTAATGGTTGCGGAGACCTCCTATGCGTTTACTGCGGCAGACACAGATTTCTACGGAAACACGATCGGTGAGGGCGGCGGAATAGTTAAAGACTATCCGTTCACTCTTCAGGGACAGGCAAATCTTGTTCGCAATGTCGTAGATACAGTAGTCAATAAGATGAAAAACGGAATCGGTGTATTTTATTGGGAAGGCACCTGGATATCCTCGGGCGGCAGCAGCTATGAAGAAAATCTTGCAAAATGGGAGAAATACGGATCAGGATGGGCATCAAGCTATGCAGCTGAATACGATCCCGACGATGCAGGTAAGTGGTACGGCGGATGCTCAGTTGACAATCAGGCATTCTTTGATGCCGATGGAAAAGCAACCGAGGCTCTGAAGGTATTCGGACTCTTGAAAAACGGAAACGCAGTACCCGTTGCAGCAGATGCAATAGAAGACACAAATCTGATAATCGACTTGAACGGAGATATTATTCTTCCCGAGAAGGTGAACGCAATAATGTCCGACAATTCGAGAAAGCAGATTGAGGTTGAGTGGCACAATGTTGATTATGATGCCATGAAAAACGGCGGAGTTGCCAAATATGATATTTTGGGTACAGCAGGCGGAATGACGGCCAATTGCTACGTTTCGATGGTCGAATATAACTTCCTCAAGAACTGGAGCTTCGAGGAGGGGGAGAGTGATTGGGTTGCAACCGCTATAGGAAAATTCGACGAATTAAAGGTTGAGGATAAGGTAAGCGACTCGCTGACAGGTACTTGGCACTATCATTTCTGGGGGGCGGGCGAGAATTGCGTAGAATTCACGCTGGAGCAGACGGTTGAAGAGCTCAAAAGCGGAAAATATAACTATTCGATATCTATTATGGGCGGTGACGGCGGCGAATGTGATATCTACGCTTATGTAAAGATAAACGGTGAGATCTCATATAAAGCGGATACTCAGATCACTGTCTATAATGAGTGGCATACCGCCTCCATAAACGATATCGAATACACCGAAGGAGATGAAATATCTGTCGGTATATACGTTAAATGTGCAGGACCGAATGCATGGGGTAAGATCGACGACGCTATGCTCAATTCGGTAAAAGAATAATCAAAGGTGAAACAATATGAGAAAAAAGGTATCTTTATTTCTTGCGGCAGTAATGATTTTTACTTCATCCGCGCTGATCGGCTGTTCTTTCAGCAAGCTTCCGCCCGAGCCCGATCCTGTGGATGATAACTTCAGAACATTTTATCAGATTTTTGTCGGATCTTTCTCCGACTCAAACAATGACGGAATTGGTGATATTCGCGGAATCATAAATCGAATAGACTACCTTAATGACGGAAATATAAATTCGGGGAAAAGCCTCGGAGTGCAGGGATTATGGCTTTCTCCGATATTTTCCTCTCCTTCGTATCATAAGTATGACGCAAAGGATTATTACGAGATAGATTGGCGATTCGGAAGTGAGGAAGACCTCAAAGAGCTGGTCTCCCTTTGCGATGAGAGAAATATTAAGATCATTCTTGACCTTGCGATTAATCACACTTCAAATACACACGAGTGGTTTTTGAAGTTCAAGGAGGCTCGTACAAAAGGGGACAGCGATGATCCCTATTATGATTACTACTCAGCCGTTACTACTGCAGATAAGAAAAACGGCGTTCAGTACCAGAAGATCGCAGGTGTTGACTGCTGGTATGAGTGTAATTTTGACGGAGCAATGCCTGAGCTCAATTACGACAACCCTGAAGTGCGAGAGGCAATGCTTGATGTTGCAAAGTATTATCTTGACCTCGGAATTGACGGATTCAGATTTGACGCTGTAAAGTATATTTACTACGGTGATACAGAAAGATCTGTCGATTTTTGGAAATGGTATATGGATGAGCTCTATGCGGTAAATCCCGAAATTTACTGCGTTGGCGAATGTTGGTCAGGTGACACGGAGGTAATAGATTATTACTCGGCAGGACTCAATTGCTTCAATTTTTCAATGGCACAGGCAGAGGGAGTTGCGGCGACGGCGGCTAAAGGATTTGCAATATCGAAGTATATAAACTACGTTGAATCATATCAGGATAAAATACTTGAAAAGTATGACGGCGGAATGTTGATGTCATTCCTTTCCAATCACGATATGGACAGGATCGCAGGCGCATTTGTCACAGAAAACCACATGAAAATGGCTGCAAATCTCTACATTCTCTGCACGGGTTCTCCCGTAATTTATTACGGTGAGGAGATAGGCATGAGAGGCTCGAGAGGCGGTGAGAGCACTGATGCAAACCGCAGACTTGCAATGCTGTGGGGAGACGGTGATCTTATCTCTGATCCGACAGGCTCGACTTATCCCACTGAGAAGCAGATCCAATCGACAGTAAAGAGTCAGATGGAAGACGAAAACAGCCTCTATAATTACTACTGTAAGCTCATTTCGATCAGACATAAGTATCCTGCTATAGCAAGAGGAGATTATAACGCTCTACGCTTTGGTCAGAAAAATCTTGGCGGATTCATTATCGAATACGAAGGTGAGACACTCGTCCTCATTCATAATACATCAACTGAAGAAATATCATACGATCTCAGCGGATGCTCTGCCCTTGACGGATATACCTTCAAAGAGATATCTGATTACATTGGTGTTGGTAAAGCAAAGCTTGACGGTACTGTTCTGACTGTCGGACCGCAGACAAGTGTAATACTAAATTAAAGAAAGGAAACATAATGGAAAACAAATTTGTTGTTAACATTATTCATAGGCCTGAATTGTCCCCCGAGTATGCCGAGCGTGCTCTCGGAAAGGGGAAGGGAGTTAAGGACGAGTCAATTGAAATATTCAGATTTCAACA
>SVUC01000064.1 GCA_015063455.1 Oscillospiraceae bacterium | reverse complement strand
TCGAATTCGGGTGTGGATAATCTCTCGCCGACTATCCCTTCGAACAACCTCCGAATATCATCGCCGCCCATCCTCGTGGATGAAAGATCAACGTCTCCGACAAATATATGCTTCATTCTCTTCCCCCATACAGTCACGCTCGTCGCGTGAAAATCGTTGTATGAGAGTATTCGTCTCAATTTTCTCGAGAGCTCTTCATCGACCTCGCTCTCTTCACATACCGCCCCTTTTACCGCCTCGATCAAGTCCCCTGCGAGACTGTAATCTGCGGCTGAAACCGATAGCTTATCACCCTCCTTCATTCTCGCTACCCTCTGACCGAACGAGAAATTTATATCATCAAGTATTCTTCCCATATTGTAGCAGTGCGACGCCAAAGATGACGGCACCACTGATGCCGAGACCACTCCGCCCCCAGTGAGCTGGTGTATCATTTTTTCTTCAAGACGTTCTACTGTGCGTCCGTCGTGCCTGCATTTTTCACGGATCCTGCACGACATACAGTAAGTGTCAAACGTTCCTTCAACGATCTCCCTCGCCTCCTGTGGAGTGGGCTTTGACAAGCGACCTGCCATTCCCGACAGCACAGCTGAGACCGAATGAAGTCCATCAGCCATCAATGTGATCTTCCCCTTCATCTCGGAAAGCGCCGCCTGATCCATTGATGTGGATGCTCGGCGGGACAAGTCAAGCGCTGCAAGTCCCCCGCCGAAGAGAGTCTCAGGCATTTTTATCAGCCCATACGCCGCCATCGGTGAGACCAGCGCACAAGACGCGACAACTGGCGGGAAAATATCGACAAGTCCGTCGATCCCCGAGGTATAGATCGCCCAGGCAGAGCAGACGACTCCCCCCGAGATAACGCCGAGGATTTTCGTAATACTCCCCGACGAGATAGACGATACCGTTCCGCAGACTACTGCCGAGATGGCGTACATAGGCGCGTACACGGGATCAAGTACAAGTCCGCAGGCAAGAGAGGCAAGTGCTCCCCTGTGAACCCCGTACTGTGTGGAGAAAACAAACGATACGATGCAGGCGAACACCACGCCGAGATCAAATCTCTGCGAGATCATCGACGTCGGTGACGACATAGCCGAGAACGACAATGTCAGACAGGCGAGCAGCACATACACCGCGCACTCCCTGACGGGAGAGTACCTGCACCGTCTTTCAAAAGTGACGTAAAAAACATATGTAGCCAAAGGTGTGAACAAAAGAGAAAATACAGCACCGATCAGGTCATAATATGAATACCCACCCTCAACCACTGACCATGCTCCTGCAAACAGTGCTGCGCAGGATGCCAACGCGATCCTGATTACGATATTTTCACGGAGCATGATCCCACTGTGTCGGCTGAGTATTGAGAGTAGCTCCCCTGATGACTCAGTCATATTTCTCCTCCGTATCAGATCCGAGAAAAATTTCCGAAGTGATGAAAATATTCGATCTTTGTTTTGTTTATCAGGAAGCTTGTCCGAGGAAAGATACAAGGTAGTCAGGATCCTGGCGGCTGTAAGGATCGTAAAAATTGCCGCATACGTTCCGCTGACTGTCGGGATACGCGCCGATCCGACTATAGATCCGAGGAATGCCGAGATTGTTGCCGTGATCCCGCTGAACGCAGATACTGCGGCGATACCGAGAGGATATGTACCGGGGAAGACCGAGGTTCCCGCGACGACAAATGCGAAGATGAAAGCAAACGCCGCCATAATAAGTCTCTTTGTTCTGACCGACGAGAAGCTGCCGAAGAACTCCTTTACGGGATTTTTAGTTCTGACGATCGCACCGCCTTTGATTTTCCTTTCGTTTGATGCAGAATCGTTTTTCATAATTACCTCCGAGATGCCACCTTTGCGATCTTCGGCGGGGGATTCCGAGAAATCATCGCTGTGGCGGAATATTTTTGATGGCATGATTATACAATAGAACGGGGCAAAAATGAGGTCGACTTACGCCTGGAGATTCGTGCGGTAAATTCATCGGAAAACGGCGGAAAAGGAGTTCTTTATCATTTCGCTTGCGGATTAAAGCGGAGAAAACAAAAAAACTTCCGCTTATCAGCGGAAAATACACAGGGAAATCAATGAAGGGGAAAGAAAAAAGCCGCACTTTTTTCAAAAAATACGGCTTTCTTTTCTGATTTGATTATTTCTTTTTGTGCTTCTTCACTCCGAGAAGAATGAGGATGGCTGAGAGGATCGCGCCCGCACCGCCTGCGGCGATCACTTTTTTGATCTTCTCTTTCTTTTCAGACTTGAGACGTCTTTCCTCTCTCGACTGCGAGAAGAGCCACTTGATGTTTTCTTTGTCAGCGTATGCAGGAACCCACGAGCCATGTCCGCATCCGTCAAATTCAGTATATTCAATATTCTCGCCGCCCTCACGCTTAATTGCGGCATACATAAGTCTGGTGCCTTTTACAGGAACTACATTGTCATCTGAACCGTGGAATGTTCTGATCGGAATTCTGGAAAGGAGCTTAGCGTACGAGGGGTCACCGCCGCCGCAGATCGGCATACCTGCCGCAAATCTTGCACCGTGTCTCATGAGAAGATCCCATGTTCCGAATCCGCCCATAGAGAGACCTGTGACGTAAATTCTGTCTTCGTCTACGTTGCAGTAATCTTTGATCTCATCAAGAATAGCGCAAACACTCTCAAGCTCGCGTGACTCGGGAACATTCTCTGTGGAATAGTTACCCTCAGCCCAAGGTGTAAGTACCCACTGGGAGTTTGAGGGGCACTGAGGAGCGATCACGATCGCGTCGTATACCGGAGACTCCGGATCGTCGAAGAACTGCTGGAAGTGGAAATTGATCTGGTTTTCGTTGTCAGAACCTCTCTCACCTGCACCGTGGAGGAAGAGCATAACCGGATATTTTTCACCGCAATCGTAGTCCTGGGGAATGTAAAGTCTGTACGGAAGCTTGTAGCCGTCGGATTCATATACTCTGCGCTCAAAAATATCGTTTACGTTATATATCTGTGTACGTTTTACCATTATTATTACTCCTGTTTGATTTCTTTGATTAAGATTATTTTACAACATATCACGTGTGTTGTCAACATTTTTCTCATCATTTGCATCTGTTTTTTACTGTTCCGCATCCCCATAAATATCATGTAACTGAATAAAATTACCGATACACAGTAAACACTAAAAAATCCCCGTGAGAGAGAGTAAAATTCACGAAACCGCTTGACACAGAAAATAATCTGTGTTATAATAAACAATACGAAAGGGCCATTAGCTCAGTTGGTTAGAGCTCCCGGCTCATAACCGGTCGGTCCTAGGTTCGAGTCCTAGATGGCCCAAAAAAACAAAAACCGTCTCTATGACGGTTTTTTGTTTTTTTAGCTGTCTCAGGCGAAAACATAAGTGCAAGTTTCCCGCAAAACCAACGGTTTCAGCCAAACATAACGAAACTTGCCCACGAGTTCCATGCTCGCTTGGGACTCGTGAGTGGTTCGAGTCCACCTTATCACTGACCGTCTCTATGACGGTTTTTTGTTTTTTTAGCTGTCTCAGGCGAGAACATAGGTGCAAGTTTCCGCAAAACCAACGGTTCCAGCAAAACATAACGAAACTTGCCCACGAGTTCCATGCTCGCTTGGGACTCGTGAGTGGTTCGAGTCCACCTTCTCACTGACCGTCTCTATGACGGTTTTTTGTTTTTTAGCTATCCTAGATCGAAAACTCACGAACCCCAAGCGCAACATCAAAATTACAGCGCTGAAGTCAGCTTCGCAACAAGATCGCGGAGAAGATTGTCTTTTTTAATGTGGTACACATATCTCATAAGGTGTCCGTCGGGATTTTGCGTATACTTAAAATCATAAGACGGAATAGGTGCGGTAATAATGCGAGAACTCATAAATCTGTCATTATCGTTGAGAAGCCACGCAACAGCGGTAACGTCCCACACAACCTTTGAACATACCCTCTCACCGTCCGATATTTCAAGCATTTCCTTGATCGTGATGTCGGCAAGATAATCCGCAAGCTCGTTTTTACCCCTGAACCAGCACTCAAGCTCGGGCTCAGACAGCGTAAACTCGCTGACAACACCCATACACGGGAGCTGTACAAGCGGAACTCCGCATCCGAAAACAACACGGGCCGCCGCTACATCCTGATACATATTGAATTCCCAAGAATCTCCGAAATGCATGGCGTGTCCGCCAAGCCAAACAACAACGGTATTTTCCGCAACCTTGGGATTCATCAGAATTGCAGACGCTACGTTCGTTATCGCGCCGATCGCCACAACATAAAGGGGATTTTCGGCAGAATACAGCTCAGCTCTCTCGGCAAGATCACGCGCGGCATCTGAAATAACAGGAGTTTTTTCGTCAGCAAGGAATGAGGTCGCGCCCTTGAAGAGAGGCTTTTGGATACCAAGCATTGATGTTATCTTGATTATCTCATTATAGCTCTTTTCCATGCCGTCAGCCGCTGAGGTCGACTTTGTGTTAAAAAACGGAGCTGCGTAAATCGCTTTTGTATCCAGTTTGTCATCTGACTTCAGAAGATACGCCAAAGCATATTGGTCGTCGATCTCATTGTATGTGTCGGTGTCGATCACAACGTCAATTTTCCCGCAGGGTACGTTTAAGTTTCTGATTCTCTGTTCGTTTGTCATTTTGATAACTTTATAATACCTTTTGTATTTTTAATTTATACAGCACGATAAAACGTATTTGTGCTTAAATTTCGGTGTGTACAGTCCTGTCAATAATCATTCTCTTCATTGTGTCATCAAGATTTACAAAATATTCCGAGTATCCACCCACACGAACGACAAGATTTCGGTGCTCTTCGGGATGCTCGCATGCGTCAAGAAGCTCTTCCTTCGATACGCACGAAAGCTGCATCTGAAGCCCACCGCTCTTCATATATCCCGTGATCAGCGCGCGGAGAACTTCATCACTGAAATCACTCTGCACATTGAAATTCAACACAGGCACGCCGAGTGCCTTGCCAAGTTCGAATGACGATACACTTCCGAGAAGAGACGTCGGTCCGTCCGTATCCTTCGCAAATATCGCTCCGAGCGAATCTGCAATGGGTGCACCTTTTTTACGTCCGTCAGGTGTCGCGCCAACGTACGAGCCTCCATGCGCCGCATTTGAGAATATGATCGACGCTGAGATAAAGCCCATTCCCTTGTAAAGCTCACCGCCATCGGTAGTAGAATAAACGTCACCGCTGAGCCTTGCTGCAAATTCATTTACCTCGGGAATATTGCGTCCGTGTGACAGCGGGAGAGTCTTCACTTCCGCGAGGAATCCTTCGTCATCTGCCTCAAGGAAAGAAATAACCTCCTCTGCCGTATATTTTTTCTTATCATATACAAGCTCTCTGATCGCAAGGAGTGAGTCGAGCACGTTGACCAGTCCCGCAAAGCTGATGATACTCCACGAGTATCTCGTACCAAAGTTTTGATACTCAACACCTCTGTCAATGCAGTCGTCAATGAGAAGTGTTCTCATCGGATTCGGAGCACATTTTGCTCTCTCCTCTCTGCACTCGGATATGATATCCTTGATGTTATCCACATCGTTTCGCAAATCGGAAATGTATGCCGAATAAAATTCTTCAAAAGTATCGCATGATGAAAGCTTTTCTTTCATCGTTTTCTCGAATATGTAGAGAAGATTTACCCCGGCGTCAAGCGAGCCGACGTTAGAGCATCCCGTGAGCATAGTCTCGGTGCATCCGCCGCCGCAGAATGTTTCAATATCCTCGTCTCTGATCTCGGGGAATCTTTCCTTAAGTCCTTCAAATATTGCCTTTTTGTTGTAGAACGCAGGCTGACCGCCCTGTGATCGAACGATCTCAAACGCCTTTTTCCACACGCAATCAGGGGTGTCGTCATCTATTAAAAGCTCGATCATCGGACGTCTGAGTCCACGCGCTGCCTCAAGTATTTGACAAGTCAATTCGGGACAAGAGGTGTCAACCGAGAGAGAATATCCGGCGTTTATCTCAACATTCTCGAACATATTTCTCAGGTACGGAACAATATTCTCGCCGTGGAAATACGGTTTCAGTCCGTATCCGAGGCATCCGCCGTTATCGAGGCAGTCGAGATACATAACAAAGTTCCACGAAAGGATCGCCTCATAAATGTTCTCCGCAGGATATTTCGGCACCTTTTTCAGAGCTGAAATGAGTTTTTCGTCAGCATTTTTCTCCTCAAGACGTTCAACACATCTGTCGATGTAGCAGAAAATCCCTTCAAGAATATGCAGAAGTCCCTCTCTCATATCGCGGTCTTCAATTTTTTCGATCCTGTCACGGTATGAAACAAGTCCTTCCGAGAGGATACGCATATAGTTCGGCATCGAGTGGTTTGCCATATTCCCGGCAACTCTGTGCACAGGCGGAATCGTTCCCTCAAAGCTGCCCCAATCTGATTTTACACGCCAGAGAAGATCGGAGTTTCCTTCAAATCCACCCCGTGTCACAAATCCGAGTCCGTCATCTCTGCTTGGGTATACACCCATTTCTTCTTCGTAAATACTTCCCGACGGATAAAGAGGCTGCCCGGTGTACTTCGGGAGTCGTCTGTTTTCATAAAAACGTCTGACACCGAGTGCTCGTCTGTAAAACAAACTTCTGTCCTCTTCCTCGTAAAATCCTGCCGCACCGTATTCACCGATCTCAATGAATCTGTCTTTTAAGCTTATGTTTTCCATAAATACCCCCATATAACCCTATTTTGCACTCTGCACTGTTCTGTCTATCACGACTTTCTTGATAGGATCTTCAAGTCTGTTGAAATATTCCGAGAATCCGCCGACACGGACGATCAAATTATTGTAATTTTCGGGATGCGCGTATGCATCAAGAAGAGTTTCCTTCGACATACAAGTGAGCTGAAGCTGCGCGCCGCCCTTCTTCATGTATCCCATAATCAAGGATTTGAGTACGTCATCACTGAAGTCAGGCTGAATATTGAAGTTCACAACGGGAACGCCGAGCGCTTTGTCAAGTCTGAAAGATGTCACGCTTCCGAGAAGAGCGGTCGGGCCGTCAGTATCCTTTCCGAAGATCGCGGCAAGAGAATCCGCAAGAGGCTCTCTGTCGCGGCGTCCGTCAGGCGTTGCGCCGACATTTGCACCCGCTGCCGCCTGTGCTCTGAACAGAATAGATGCAGGGAGGAATCCCATACCCTTGTACTGCTTTTCATTGTCAAGAAGTGAGAACAGCTCTCCGCTGAGCTTGTTTGCAAATTCGTTGACTTCCGGGATATCTTTGCCGTGGCAAAGCTCAAGCCCCTTCAATTCGCTTACAAATTCGTCCGATCCCTCTTCAAGAAGTCTGATAAATTCTTCAGCGGTGTATTTCTTTTGGTCGTAAACGAGAGTACGGATTGCAAGGAGTGAGTCGAGCGCATTTACAAGTCCGCCGAAGTTAAAAACACTCCAGGAATATCTTGCGCCGAAATTGTTGAACTCCACGCCTCTGTCAATACAGTCGTCTACAAGGAGTGTACGCATGGGAAGCGGATTGTACTTCGCACGTACTTCTCTGTTGTGATTTATTCCCGCCGTAAGAATCTTGACGATCCTCTTTGATTCCTTGATGTACTGCTCGTAAAATTCATCGAATGTCGCTGAGGTTTCAAGATACTTTCCGATAGTCTCCTCCAGAACGAGAGGCAGGTTAATACCGGCGTCAACGGAGCCGACGTTTGAGAGTCCCATTATCATAGCCTCAGTACATCCGCCGCCGCAGAATTTTTTGATATCTTCGTCTCTGATCTCGGGGAAACGTGCTCTCAGTCCGTCAAGCAGAATGTGCGGATTATAGAATGCAGGCTGCCCGCCGCCCGAGCGAATTATCTCAAACGCCTTTTTCCAAAGACGGTCGGGAGTGTCCTCGTCAACGAAAAACTCGATCATCGGACGTCTCTTACCTCTCGCCGCCTCAAGACACATTTCAGCCAGATCAGGATTTGAGCAGTCGAGCGACATTGAATATCCGTCATTTTCGTCAAGATTATCGTAAAGATTTGCGAGAAGAGGAACGATATCCTCTCCGTTCCAATACGGCGCGATGCATCTTGCGAGAGCACCGAGGTTATCGCAGTTATCGAGATACATCGCAAAATTCCATGAAAGGATCGCTTCGTAAATATTTTCCGCAGGATATTTCGGCACTTTTTTCAGAGCAGTGATGAGACACTCGTCCGCATTTTTCGATTCAAGATATTCGACGCATCTGTCGATGTATGTAAAAATTCCGTCGAGAAGATCGAGAAGTCCCTCTCTCATCTCGTCGTCTTCAATCTTTTTGACTCTCTCGCCGTACGAAACAAGTCCCTCAGCGAGAATTCTCTCGTAGTTTGGCATTGAGTGCGTGAACATATTTCCCGCAACGCAATGCTTGGGTGGCAGTATAGAACTGTATTTCTGGAAATCCGCTTTTATGCATTCGAAAAGCTCGGGTTCTTCATCCTCAAATTTCGGCATAACAAGCTTGAATCCGTCTTTATAGTGCGGATAAATACTTATGTCAAACGGAGTTTTGCCCAACGGATAAAGAAGCTCGCCGTTATACTCAAACAGAGGACAATTTTCATAATAGCGTCTGAGAGCACGGGCTTTTCTGAAAAAAAGACTCCTCTCGGGTGTTTCATATAGCCCTGCCGCCATGTATTCGCCTATGGCGAGTAATTTATCTCTTATAATTGCATTTTCCATATAATCACCTGAAAAATATCTTTGCGGGTCAATTATGTAAGGCTGCTTGCCTGAATCGTTCTGTTAATTATCATCATCTTCATATCATTTCCGAGATTGTTGAAATAATCGGAGTATCCGCCGACACGGACGATGAGATTCTTGTAGTTCTCGGGGTGATCGTATGCGTCAAGAAGGGTTTCCTTCGACATACAAGTCATCTGGAGCTGCGCGCCGCCCTTCATCATATATCCGAGGACGAGAGATTTGAGCACTTCGTCGTGGAAGTCTGGCTGTACGTTGAAGTTTACAACGGGAACACCCAGAGCTTTGTCAAGCGCGATAGATGTTACGCTTCCGAGAAGCGCGGTCGGGCCGTCAGTATCCTTTCCGAAGATCGCTGCAAGAGAGTCTGCAATAGGCTCACCCGCACGGCGACCGTCAGGTGTTGCGCCGACTCTTCTTCCCGCCGCCGCGTGTGCATTGAAGAGGATAGACGAGCAGAGGAATCCGAGACCGTGCCAAAGCTCTTTTCCATCAGTGAATGAGAACAGCTCGGTCGTGAATTTCTTTACAAATTCGTTTACCTCGGGGATGTCGCGGCCGTGGCTCATCTCAAGCTCTCTCAGCTCGAGAACGAAAGGATCTTCCCCCTTCTCAAGACGTGCGAGGAAATCCTCAGCGGAATACTTTTTCTTATCGTAAACAAGAGTTTTAACAGCAAGGAGGGAGTCGATAACGTTGACAAGTCCCGCGTAGCTGATAATACTCCAGGAATATCTCGCGCCGAAATTGTTGAACTCAACTCCGCGGTCGATACAGTCATCAATGAGAAGTGTTCTCATCGGGAGCGGGTCGTGTACGGCTCTCTTTTCTCTGTTGAGGTTGATGCAGTCAAGGACGTAATCTACTTCATGCTTTGCGTCGCTCATAAACGTCGAGTAGAACTCGTCAAATGTTTCGCACGAGCAGAGCTTTTCTTTGAGTGTTCCCTCGAAAATGTAGAGAATATTTACGCCCGCGTCAAGTGAGCCGACGTTTGTGATACCCGAGAGCATAGCCTCAGTACATCCGCCGCCGCAGAAGCGGAGAGCATCTTCTTCGGTGATCTCGGGGAAATGAGCTCTGAGCCCGTCGCGGAAGATCTTCGGGTTATAGAACGCAGGCTGACCGCCGCCCGAGCGCACGACCTCAAACGCCTTCTTCCAGAGGCGGTCGGGAGTATTTTCGTCAACGAAGAACTCGATCATCGGACGTCTCTTGCCCTTTGCAGCTTCAAGACAAACTTCTGCGAAATCGGGGTTTGAGCAGTCGAGTGACATTGAGTAACCATCGTTTATATCGAGGTTGTCGTAGAGGTTTCCGAGGAGATCAATGATATCCTCACCCTTCCAGTAAGGAGCGAGTCCGCGTCCGAGGTCTCCGAGATTATCTATCGTATCGAGGTACATAACAAAGTTCCACGAAAGGATCGCTTCGTAAATATTCTCAGCAGGATATTTCGGCACCTTCTCGAGTGCACGGATGAGCTTTTCGTCAGCGTTTTCAGATCTCAGATACTCAACGCATCTGTCAATGAAGTCACATATACCTTCGAGAAGATCAAGAAGTCCTTCTCTGAGGTCACTATCCTCGATCTTTTTAATTCTGTCGCCGTAGGACACAAGTCCCTCAGCTAAAACTCTCTCGTAGTTCGGCATAGAGTGAGTGTACATATTTCCCGCAACGGTGTGCTGCAGAGGCATAACTGACTTATATACTCTGAAATCCTCGTCGATCTTATCTGAAAGATGAGGTGCATTTACCTTCAGGTCGCTGAGCCAGAAATTGAAGCCGTCGATGTAGTGCGGGAAAATTTCAACATTCTTTTCAGCCACTCCCGAGGGATAAAGAGGCTTCCCCTCATATTTCCAGAGAGGGCAGTTTTCGTAATATCTTCTGAGTCCGCGTGCTTTTCTGACAAAGAGGCTCTTCTCAGGCTCTTCATAAAGACCGGATGCGGCATATTCTCCGTATTTCAAAAAATCTTCAGCGTAATTTATCATAATATTCCCTCCAAAAATCTGTAGCCGTAATATATATTCTCACACAATTATACCATTTCTCCTGCCATTCGTCAATAAAACATCACATATTTGCAAATATCATATATTTGTCTGAACGGTTCTGTTTATTACCACCCATTTTGTTTTTTCTTCAAGGCAGTTAAAGTATTCCGAATATCCGCCGACACGCACCACAAGGCTTCCGTATTTGTCCGGATTCTTAAGGGCATCAAGGAGGTCCTCCTTCGAGATACAGCTGATCTGCATCTGCGCACCGCCCTTTTTCATATATCCGAGGATGAGAGCTTTGAGTACATCATCGCTGAAATCGGGCTGGATATTGAAATTCAAAACGGGAACTCCGAGAGCTTTATCGAGTCTGAGTGATGTGACACTGTTAAGAAGAGCTGTCGGGCCTTCCGTATCCTTTCCGAATATCGCACCGAGTGAATCCGCAATCGGCTCTTTCGCACGGCGGCCGTCGGGAGTTGCACCTACATCCATACCGGCATACGCCATAGAATTGAACTGAATGGACGCCGGAAGGAAACCGAGTCCGTGCCAGAGTTCAACCCCATCAAGCATTGAGAACAGCTCATCTGAGAGCTTATTCGCAAAAGAGTTCACAAAAGGATCGTCAATGCCGTAGCGAATATCAAGCTTTCTTGCCTCTGCCGCAAAAGCTTCATCGTTTGCTTCAAGGAATCCGAGAAGCTCCTCTGCTGTGTACTTCTTTCTATCATACACAAGATCCTTAACAGCAAGGAGAGAATCGATAACATTGATAAGTCCGGCAAAGTTAATTATACTCCATGAATATCTTGAGCCGAAGCTGTTGAAGTCAACGCCGCGGTCGATACAGTCATCAATGAGAAGAGTTCTCATCGGAAGCGGATTGTACTTTGCTCTCATCTCTCTGTTCTTGTTGATGCCTGCCGTTATCATATCAACGACCGCGCGTGAATCCTTGATGAATTCTTCGTAGAATTCATCAAATGAAGCTGATGCGGAAAGCTTTTCCTTCAGAGTTTTTTCGAGAATGAGAAGGAAGTTGATTCCCGCGTCAAGTGAGCCGACGTTCGAGAGTCCCATCAGCATAGCCTCGGTACATCCGCCGCCGCAGAACTTTCTGACATCCTCTTCCTTGATCGAGGGGAAACGTTTCATCAAGCCATCCTGAAGGACCTTCGGATTATAAAATGCCGGCTGACCGCTTTTTCTGCGAGTGACCTCAAATGCTTTTTCCCACAAAATATCCGGAGTATTTTCATCAACAAAAAACTCGATCATCGGACGACGGCGATATCGGTTCATCGCATCCAAGAACTGAAGTGAAAGCTCAGGGCAAGTACTGTCAAGGGACATTGAGTAACCTTCACATTTATCAAGATTCTCGTAAAGATTTCCGAGAATGGGAACAATGTTCTCTCCGCGATAAAGAGGTGCGAGACATCTTGCGGTAGCACCGAGATTGTCGCATCCGTCAAGGTACATAATAAAGTTCCAGCACACAAGTCCCTCGTAAATATTCTCCGCCGGGTACTTCGGAACCCTCTCGAGAGCTGAGATCAGAGCTTTATCGGCATCTACCGACTTGAGATATTCAACGCATCTGTCGATATATGTGAAAATACCGTCGAGAAGATCGATGAGTCCGTCGCGCATATCCTTATCTTCGATCTTCAGAATTCTCTCTCTGTACGACTCAAGACCTTCGTATACGATCCTCTCGTAGTTCGGCATAGAGTGCGTGTGCATATTTCCCGCAACACAATGCTCCAACGGAAGACAAGACTGGTAAACATTGAATTCCTCTTGAAGCTTCGCAAAAAGATGCGGAGCACTGTCTATGAACTTCTGATTCGGCCATACATTTATTCCTGTCATATAGCTCGGTCCGAATGTCATTCCCGCAGAAACACGTCCCGACGGATAGAGGGGCTTTCCCTTATACTCGGGAATCGGGCAGTGCTCGAAATATCTTCTGAGCGCAAGTGATTTTCTGTAAAAAAGACTTCTGTCCGGAGTCTCATAAAGTCCGGCTGCGGCATATTCACGGTGTTCTAAAAATTCTTTAACGTAATCTGTCATATAAGCACCTCAGATATTATTTATTTTATTCTATAATTCTTCATCCTAATTTTAACACACTATACTTTTTGTGTACATTGACAAATCATAACATCATATGGTAAAATAATAACAAATAAAAGCTGAGGAGAAAAAATGCGCGCTTATCTCTACCCATTTAAGAAATTAGTTATACCGGATATATTGAACATCGGATTTGCCGATACCTCTGAGAAGATCAATTTCGGTCCCATCGTACGTCAACAGTATATAATCCATTATGTCGTCAGCGGAAGAGGTTTTTTTAATGGAAATCCCGTCTCAGCAGGCGAAGGATTCCTGATCTATCCCGACACATACGAATCATACTATCCCGACGGGGATGATCCGTGGTCGATTTTGTGGGTGATCTCGCAGGATAGCGCAATGGAGAATTTCTTTTCTCTCCACAACGCCGACCGCGACAGCGGTATATTCAAATTTCATAACATATATGAAATGCAGTCTACCGCAGAAAAAATAGCAGCTCATAAAACAGGAACATCGTCGAGCCATTACCTTGCTGAGATATTTCTCCACATTATCAACCAATGTGTCGAGGAAAAACGATCTGCAGAAATCCCTGCCGCAAAGATATATTTCGATTTCTCCGTCAATTACATAAAAACGCATCTTCATCTTTCCGTCACAGTAGATGGACTGTGCAAAACGATCGGCATCACACAGCCGTACCTCTACAGAATATTTATGGATAACCTCGGTGTTCCCCCAAAGCAGTACATCTCTGATTGCCGTCTTACGCAGGCAAAAAAGCTGCTCTCGGAGACCGATCTTTCCGTCACGGAGATAGCTCACTCCATCGGATTTCATGACGTACTCGCGTTCTCCAAATTTTTCTCGTCGAAAACAAAAATTTCCCCGACAAAATACAGGCAAAATTCACGGTAAATAAATAAAACCATTCCCTTTTTTCGTTTTCTTCACAAATAGTACTTTTATTTTCCATCAAAATATATTATAATGTATATTGGATTATAATTTTCAGAAAACACTTTCACTTACACAGAGGTAGAATGGTTGTGAAATAAACCGAGCCAAATCGTGTGTGAGTTTTTCAAACCCACTTTTATGCCTTTCGCACAAAAGTCTAAGAAAGGAATGGTCATAAATGAGCGACAACAAAAAACGTGTATCCGTCAACATCGGCGGAAGTATCCTCACTCTGATCACAGACGAATCCGAAGATTTCGTCGCCCTCGTTGCAGATACTCTCAACAAAAAAATGAGATCTATCCCGAAAAACAGCTTTCGTGTGTCCGCAGTCGATGCGGCTCTTCTCTGCGCGATCGACGAGACAAGTGACAGGCTCAAGGCCGAAAAGCGTGTGCGTAATCTCGAAGCACAGCTTGCGCTGTACGAGGCTGATATCGCCGCGCTGAAGGAGCAGCTTGAAGCAAAAGGTGCCTCCTCTGACAGCGGCGCCTCAAAAGAAGCTCCCGAGGACACGCTCAGCCACGATATCGAAGGAATCAGCGGAGCTCACTCCCGTGCTGACAAGATCAAGGCGCTTGAGAAATACCTCGAAAACAAGAAATGCTCATTCCCTATCAGC
>SVUC01000063.1 GCA_015063455.1 Oscillospiraceae bacterium | reverse complement strand
AAAATCGAATATTCTTGAGGGTATCTACTATTTCGCCCGCGGACGCTCTTTCAGAGGTGCGAAAGAGAAAGAACTGATCCGATTCGGTGAGCAGTTCGCCTCAGCCTCGATTGAGTTCCGCCGTGACGGATTCGAGAACGACACACGTCTTGAAGCTGTGATCCCGCACACGGGCAAAAAACGGCTCACCCGAAACGGCGCTCCGCTCTCATCTTCATCGGAGATGATGGGATGCTTCCGCGCTGTTCTCTTCTGCCCCGCCAATCTGACGATCGTCACGGGCGGACCTCTCGAAAGACGTACATTTCTCGACATCGCAATATCTCAGCTCTCAGGCGCATACCTCACATACCTGAGGCGGTACACAAAGATCCTCACCGAGCGCAATGCACTGATCAAGCGCGCAGGTGACGGAGAGAGAGTTTCTATTGAAGAATGGGCAGTATATGCCGAATCTCTCAGCGAATACGGTGCCTGGATCGCCGCATACAGACGCGAATATATCGAATATCTCAGCGAAGCTGTCAGCAAATATTTTGCCGGGATGACAGGAGGACGGGAAGTCCCCGAGCTGAAATATTCCTCTCACGCACTAAATGACAATATGCCGCGCCCGTTCTCAGCAGCAGATCAGTTTCATCCCGACAGATCTGCCCTGCTCGATAAGCTGACCTGCAACATCGAGCGAGAGATCGCGGCAGGCTCTACTCTGTGGGGTACGCACAAGGATGAAGTAACACTTCTGCTCAACGGAAAAGAAGCCAAAACATACGCATCACAGGGACAGCAAAGAAGCTTCGTTCTCTCAATGAAGCTCGCAGAAGCCGAGATCGCAAAATCTATCGGCGGAGAGTACCCCGTTATCCTGCTCGACGACGTTTTCTCAGAGCTTGACGAGTCTCGCAGACGTTACATTCTCGACTCGCTCGGCGCAGATACGGACTCACCCGATTCCGTCCGTCAAATAATCATTACCTCGTGCGAGCCGAACGTTATCCCCGATTCCCGTTCCGAGCACGTCCTGTTCCACTGTGTATCGGGCGGAGAGGTAGACAAATAAAATCGCAGAGAAGGAGATCTCAGAATGAGCGCAGGAATCAGAGAGGCTATCGAAATTGCCGCAGAAGCTCACCGTGATCAGACAGATAAAGGCGGCAAGCCGTACATCTGCCATCCGCTTTATGTTGCGAGTCAGCAAAGTACCGAGGACGGCATCATCGTCGCTCTCCTGCATGACACAGTAGAGGATTCTCCGGTAACGCTTGACGATCTGAGGACCGCCGGTTTTTCCGATGCAGTCATAGAAGCACTCCGCCTTCTCACGCACCAAAATGACGTAAGCTACTCCGACTACATCACCGCGATCAAAGGAAACGAGCTCGCACGGCAGGTGAAGCTCGCCGATCTCAGACACAATTCAGACCTGTCAAGACTCTCAAAAATCACCGAAAAAGATTTAGCCCGCGCTGAGAAATACCTCAGGGCTATTGAATTTTTATCGAGATAAAAATGTTTATCAAATCAATCATTGATACAATCGAAAAAAAAGGTACCGTCACCGTTATTGCCGCAAACTCGTACGGAAGCGGCGAAGAAGTTTTCACGCTTTCCTTGTCTGAATGGCGCAAGTTCTCGAAATCTTTCACACTGCACGAGCAGGATGAAGTGACCGAGGAAATGTATGATCTGCTGAAAGAGGCCGCCGAGAGAACATCGTGCCTCATTACAGCAGCGCGCCTTCTGTCAGCATCGGACAAAAGCTCACGCTCACTTGAGAGAAAGCTGAAGGAAAAAGGGTTCTCAGCTGAAGCGACATCTCACGCCGTAAATATTCTGAAGAAAAAAGGATACCTCAACGAAGAAGAATCCTGCAAAAATTATGCACTCTCGGCAGTGCGCTCAAAGCACTACGGCAAGCGTCGTATCGTCGAATACCTTGTGTCGCACGGATATCACACAGATGACGCAAATGCTGCCGCAGACGGTATTCCCGATGAAAATTACCGCGCTGCGCTGATCTACAATATCGAGCGAAAATGCCCGGATATTGCCTCTCTCACGAGAGCTGAACAGCAAAAAAAGATCGCCGCCCTCATCCGCCTCGGATTTTCCGCGGGAGAGGTCATCGACGAGATCAAAGAATTAACCAAGAAAACCAAGAAAAATCAATCGCAAACATAAATCACGGAGGTCATTCCAATGGCTAAGAAAACAAAGGTCGGATTCATTTCCCTCGGATGCTCAAAAAATCTCTGCGACACCGAAATTATGCTCAAGCATCTTCTCGATGCAGGTTATGAGATCACCCCCGAAGAAACCGATGCCGACGTAGTTATTATAAACACCTGTGCATTTATCGAAAGTGCAAAGAAGGAGTCGATCGACAACATTATCGACACAGGCTGGCTCAAGAAGCACCACACCCTCAAAGGAATCGTCGTTACAGGATGCCTCGCTGAAAGATATCAGAAGCAGATCCTCGACGAGCTTCCCGAGGTCGATGCGATCCTCGGCGTCGGAAGTATTCACAAGATCGTCGAGGCTGTCGATTCTGTTATGAAAAACGTCGGAAAGAAATCCGCCGCAAAATACGCCTGCTTCGATGACAAAGAAGCGTCAGAGCTCGGCGGCGAGAGGATCATCACAACAGGCGACCATATGGCATATCTCAAGATCGCCGAGGGATGCTCAAACCGCTGTACATACTGCGCGATCCCCTCGATCAGAGGAAAAATGCGAAGCCGCACAATGCGGGACATCATCGAAGAAGCAACCGCGCTCGACGCACTCGGCGTAAAGGAACTCAATCTCATCGCGCAGGATACGTCCGCCTACGGAATTGATCTCTACGGAAAATATGAGCTTCCGGAGCTCATCCGCGGCATCTGCTCCGCAACAAACATCCCGTGGATCAGACTTCTCTACTGCTATCCCGACAAGATCACGGACGAGCTCGTTGAGGAGATTAGAAACAATCCGCGCGTTGTAAAGTACATCGACATTCCGATCCAGCACATCTCGGACAAAATGCTCACCGCAATGAACCGCCACGGCGACAGCGCAATGATCAGAGAAAACATCGCAAAGCTTCGCTCGATCGACGGTATGGTGATCCGTTCTACCGCAATCGTCGGATTCCCCGGCGAGACTGAGGAAGATTTCCGCGAGCTGTGTGAATTCATCAAGGAAGGTAATTTCGATCGCTTCGGTGCATTCCCGTACTCACGCGAGGAAGATACCCCCGCTTATGATTTTGAAGATCAGATCGACGAGCAGGTAAAGCAGGACAGATACGATATCATAATGCAGACTCAGCTCCCCGTGAGCGAAAAGTTCAACGAAGAGAGAGTCGGCAAGGTAGTCCGCGTAATGTGCGAAGGATTCGATCCCGTTGCAGAATCACATTTCGGAAGAAGCTATGCGGAAGCCGCAGACATCGACGGAAAGATCTGGTTCACAACGAGCCGCCCCGAGCTTCGTATCGCCGAAGGCGAGATGATAGACGTAAAGATCACCGAGGCTATGGACTACGACCTTCTCGGAGACGCACTTCTTCCTCTTGCATAATGCTGAATGTTAATATTACTGTAAAAATAAACGACCGAACATCTGAATCAAGGAGACAAAAATGAATTTACCGAACAAACTTACCGTTTTGCGTATGATTATGGTACCCGTATTTCTCGTATTTCTCTGCGCACCTCTTCCTATAGCAGATACTCCCCTTCGAATTATCGCCGCAGTCATATTCGCGCTGACATCCCTCACCGACTTTGTAGACGGTAAGATTGCACGAAAGTACAATCTCGTCACCGATTTCGGCAAATTTATGGATCCCCTTGCGGACAAATTCCTCGTAATGTCAGCAATGATCGGTATTCTTGTTAAATTCGATTACATCAGAAACGTATTCGTATGGGCTGCAATTATCGTTATCTTCCGCGAGTTCGCGGTAACCTCCATAAGAATGATTGCGGCAAATAAAGCCGGTCTTGTTATCGCGGCAGCGTGGCTTGGTAAGGTTAAGACCACAACTCAGATGATCTGCGTTATCGTGATCCTTCTCGAGCCCCTCGTTCCCATCGCGATCTGCAATGAATATTACGTTTTCTCCTACATCACCACCGCCGTTATGACATTTATGACAGTCTGGTCAGGTCTTGATTATTTGAAGGCATACTGGCCCTACATCGGTTCAACAAAATGATAGCAACAACAGAAATAATCAGAAAAACAGAAAATTCCGTCACCGTCAAGCCAAACGGGAATTTCTCGGTAAGAAAAACGTTTGACTGCGGCCAGGCATTCAGATTTGATCCTGTAGAAAAAAATGAAGACCACTTCTGCGGAATAGCATTCGGCAAAAAAGTCGAATTTATCGGGGCAGACAGTGAGTTGACGATCATCGGATCGACCGAGGAAGAATACCTCTCTCATTGGCGTCACTATCTCGCACTCGACGAAGATTACGACGAGATCGACCGAATGATCCTTGACGCTATGCCAAGCGATCGTGACCGTGAGATAATGGCTCGCGCCGTCGAGTGCGGACGCGGAATCCGTATCCTCAGACAAGATCCGTTCGAATGTCTGATTTCATTCATTGTGTCTCAGAACAACAACATCCCCAGAATCAAAAAAATCATCGCCGCGCTGTGCGATAATTTCGGTGAGAACGGTGCGTTCCCCACACCTGCAGCCCTCGCAGACGCAGGTGAGGCGGCAATCTTTGCACTTAAAACAGGCTTCCGTGCTGCATACATACACGATGCCGCAAAGAAAGTTCTCTCAGGGGAAGTCGACCTCGATTTCATCAAAAACTGTACAGACTACGATCGCTGTACCGAGGAGCTGTGCAAGATCAAAGGAGTCGGTCCAAAGGTCAGTTCGTGCGCGCTTCTCTTCGGATTCGGCAAAACAGAAGCATTCCCGATCGACGTTTGGATGAAGCGCTCTCTTGAGCGTCACTTCCCCGACGGTTTCGATCACACATCTCTCGGACGTGCCGCGGGAATCGCCCAGCAGTACCTCTTCTACTACGAAAGATATATCGGAGAATAATTTTTCCGATCCCACACATTAACCCAAATTTCAATAACAACGGAGAGTTTGCTCTATGGAACAGATTTACACCATACCCGTCAACGAAGCATTTGAAAAAGTGCAGGAAGAAGGCTTCCATATTTGTCCGTTCTGCCTGATGTACAACAGACTTGAAGATAACGAGCTCGACTTGATCCTCGGCGCATCAATGATGGAGCCCGACGTGAGACTCAAAACAAACGAGCAGGGATTCTGCAGTACCCACCTGTCCCTTATGTTTGAGAGAGGCAAAAGACTTCCCCTCTCCCTTATGCTTGAGAGCCACCTCGATCAGATTGCAAAGGATATTGACGGAAATATGTCATCTCTCCTCATCGGAAAAACTGCCGACAACGCGATCAAAAGACTCGATAAGCTTGACAGCAGTTGCTATATCTGCAACAGAATCGAATATAACTTCACAAAAATGATCGAGACCGCCGCACTTCTGTGGCAGACCGATCCCGCATTCCGCGAAAAAGCAGGTAAGGCACCGTATTTCTGCCTGCATCACTACGGCAAATTCCTCAAGGCAGCAAAGGAACGACTCTCCAAGAAGGAGTTCGCCGAATTCTACCGCGCGATCTCAGCCGTTGAGGAAGGATATTTCTCCAAGCTTCGCGATGACGTAAGCTGGTTCTGCAAGAAATTCGACTACAGATACGAAAACGAGCCGTGGGGCGACGCGAAAGATGCACCAGAGAGAGCAAAAAGCTTCCTCGGCGGCACGCTTCACGTCCACGAGGACAAGAAAAAGCCCAGCGGCGGGTTGACTTAAAAAATATTTATTTTACGGATTTTATGTATAGCATCACGGCCGTACATAAAATCCTTTTTCTTTGGTTATATATAAATCACTGTGCACTTCTTCCCTGTTTTTTCGCAATAATCTATTGTATATTTCGTTCCCACGGATACTCCGTTCCAAAAAGCCAAAACTTCGTCGGAGTATTCAA
Source organism: Oscillospiraceae bacterium (assembly GCA_015063455.1). Classification (GTDB taxonomy): domain Bacteria; phylum Bacillota; class Clostridia; order Oscillospirales; family CAG-272; genus UMGS1696. The sequence continues at coordinate 8,431 of SVUC01000063.1, read as the reverse complement.
CAATCTGCTTATTTCTCATAAGCGGTGTTCCTTTTTTATATCGCTTATAATCCGGAATGAACTCCGTCAATTTCAATCCCAAAACCTCTGCCGTATTTTTTGCACACTGATCAATTCCGCGTGCCCCGCCGGAAACTATCTCTGTGCATCCCCTCGGTATGTACGTGCTTATATCAATGTCTGATGCATCCCTTGATCCAATTATTGCCAATTTCATATTCCCCTCCAAATTAAGTATACTTACACAATTATACCACATAATTATCTTAAAATAAACTTAATTTAAGATAATATTTATGAGGTAATAATGAGAAACAAAAACAACAAACATCTCGGTATTGAGATTGACCCCGAGCTGCACTATAAGCTCCACTATATATCTGACTATGAGGGCAGGAGCGCAAACGGACAGATCCTGTATCTGATTCGCAAATGCATCAGGGAATTTGAAGCTGCAGACGGAGAAATCGTCGTCCCCGATGAAATTTTGAAGAATAAAACCTCAACAAAATAACAAAAACCGGAAACTCAGCTTACTGTTACAGCCGAGTATCCGGTCATTTTTTTAATTTAATACTGAATATACGGGTCAACGTCAAGTCCTGCGAGAACACGCGGACAGTCGTCGATCAGCTTCTGGATCAGGTCGTTCGATGTGTAGAACTCACCGACTCCGTTTACGGTAACAAAGATCTTACCGCCGCTGATGTGACCTGTTGAAAGCTCAACGTAACGGTAGAATTTGAATTCGAATTCCTCACCGTTTGTTTTTTTGTAATACATCGTGAGCATTACTTCATCTTCACTTTCCATCAGCGCCGCCTTATCCTCAGCAGACAAAGTAACGTATTCCTGATTCGTGATGTTCAGCATAGATTTGTAATACTGACGGAAGTTTTTCACATCCTTGTTGGGAATGACAGTTCCGCTTACGCTGTCCGTCACCTCAAGTGTCGCAGCACCGCTGTCATCTGTACCGTGCTTAAGGTAGAAGTCCGCATTAATATCGTCACCCTTGAGCTTGATCTGCTCGATCTCAACAATATTAACAAAGAACGGTGTCGAAAGAAGCCAATCAAACTTTCCGGCTTCAAGCCAGATGAGATTTTCAGCCGGAACCTTGCATACCATCGAATACCCGTAAAGACTCGATACGGCATTGTATGTTCCGTCAGGCTGCATTTCGGAAATAAAGAGGACAAATTCGTAATCATTGAACACATATCGCACTGCGTAAGCCGGATCACTAAGTCCGTACTCAGCAAGCTGGTCGTCCTCAGGCTTGAACGCGAGCACCTCAGTACCCTCAAGCGCCATAAGCTTGTAAAGCACATCGAAGTACAGAGTTTCATTGATCTCGTAAAGTGCCTGCTCACCGGAGGTTTCGGGTACCGGCTGAGTCATTTTAATTTCAACGATCTTGTCGGGATCTTTCTTTTCCGCGTCAGGAATCTTCTCTACATTAACGAAAATATCCTCGCCGTGCCATATGGTGAAATTTTGCACCGTAAAGTAATCGTTAGAGGACATTCCCGCAGTCAGAAGAGGCTTGAGAAGCGAGTGTGCAGGCTTGAGAATCGTATCCTCAAGAGTAGTGCTGAGAATATAAACAGCATTTCTCGGCTCGTACTTAACGTAGTAACCTGCGTCGGTAACGAGCTTGTCTCCGACATATATGGTATACTTCTCACCGCTTGTCGATGTGAGAGTCCACGATGCCTGAGGATCGTCAAGTCCGTATTCCGCAAATCCCTCTTCGTCAAGATCCTTCGCCACTCTCATCATCGTTGTGGGAGAGCCGGCTGTTACGATAAGGCTTGAGAGGAGTTCCTCGTTGAACTTGAGTCCGAGGAATCCGTCGAGCTGGAACGTATCGGAAGCATCGCGGTAGATCTTGTATCCGCCGAACTCGTTCTTTACTTCAACAGACTGAATGTAAGCTCTCTCGATAGGCTCGAAAACGTAGAAATTCTGAGCAAATTCAGAGAATAAAGCTTCACCTTCAAGCATATCGGTGTGAACAGGCTGTTCTTCCTCAGGTGCGGTAAGAGGACGGATCACTGCAAAATACAGCACGAGAAGAGCCGCAAACAGTACCGCCATTACAATAATTAAGGTTTTCTGCTTTTTCATGAATGTTTTCTCCTGGTGATTACAACGATTCCGCAGATAGCGGCGATCACGGGAATAACAAGAGTCATAGCGACAGTGAGACGGTTCGCCTCAGCAGTCGTAATTACAAGCTCAGTATTATCAAACGGCTTGAAGATAAGATTTGCAAGAACTCTCTCACGTCCTACAACCTTCATAGTAGCTGCGAGGATATCTTCATTCGCGTAAGAATTAGACTGAATATAATTCTGATAAGCAAACGAAGGTGAACCTACAGCGATAACGTACGAATAGTAATACTCATTATTGAGGATCGACTTTTCGCGTGAGATCGTCATAAGGTTATAAGATCCGCCGCCGACCACCATACCGTCACGCACGATCTCGGAAGTATCGTAAGACTTGAGAACCGGAGAAACTGTGCGGGCGCTGTTTATTCCGCCGCCTTCTTCCCAAAGAATATCAATGGGCGCGGGCTTACGGATTATTGTTTTGGGAGGAGTTGCAAGCTCGTTGAGCTCATAGTAGATCGATCCGCCGAATGTATCCTTCTGGTATTCTGTAACGATAGAGTAGCTGTCGGTTGACATTGCGTGCTCTGTATCACGGACAGTAGTGTCTGTCTGATAAGAAATACCCCATTCCGCGAGGAATTCATTGAGATTTGTGAGGTTTCCTACATTAGTGGGATCTGCGAATACCATAAGGCATCCGAAATTGTCGAGGAATTTGTCGATCTTTTCGATCTCGTTGCGGCTCTGGTCTTCAGCCTCAGCACCGATGAAATCGTAGATCGGATTGTAAATAATAAGGATCCTGCAGTCGTCATCAAGTGTATCCTGTGCGAGATTTACCGTTTCAACCTGGAATCCGTTTTCAGCAAACAGATTTGCAAGATAAAGTGAGTTTTCAAGCTCCTCGCCGTGTTCCGATGTAAACGCCACTATCGGAGTTTCAGACTGAGTGATCTGCATAATAGCGGAAAGGAATGTGCTCTCTCCATCATACGCCCAAACAGTTGAGAGGTCTGTGTGGTCATTGAAAGTATAGAATGAAGGTGCTGCCTGCACTCTTACCTCGCTCGCAGACTGAATAACTACAGAGTCTGTGTCGATGTCAGTCGCCGCGGTCATAGCAAATTCGCGGAAGAATGACGGATTTTTGAGAACGTCAACGCACTCAACATGAACGTTGGGGAAGTTCTCTTCAAGCTGAAGAGCTGTTGTGTAGATCATTCGTGTGTAACCGGAATTTTCACCGTTCAGGAGAACGTCCGGCTCACTTGCGAAGTAAATGTTGACTTCCTGATTGATGTCAGCCATATGTTCCTTCGCCTCCTCGGAGAGTGTGTACACCTGCTCTTTTGTCATATCAATGTACCACATATACTTCTCTGAGAGAGCTGTGAAAATAACGTTGAATATAAATACGATCGCAACAAAGGCTATGGTAAATACCGTAGCAACAGAGCCGTATTTGAATTTTCTTGACTGAATATAACTGTTTTTCATTTTATACCCCCGTGCTCACGCATATCTTCTTCTCTCGTAAACACGAACGGAGAGGAACAAAAAGATTGCAGTTATTGAGAGATAATAAACCGCAGCTCCGATATCGAATATACCGTATGTGAAATTGATATAACGAGAATAAACCGAAAGCCAACTCAAAATATAGCGGATAAAGTACACATCAATAAGTCCGTTGAAAAGAGATGCGCCTACAAATCCGAGAAGAATACCCATTGTGCCGATGCAGGCGGTTACTGTGCTCTCTGTAAGGGTGGATACAAAAATACCAACAGAGATAAACGCCATTCCGATAAGGAACATTGCGATCAGGCATCCTACAGCTTTGCCTACGTTGGGCTCAGCGTAATCAAAAATGGGGAGATAATAGAGACAGCTGATGAGAACTGTTCCCGCGAACATTGTAAACGCCGCGAGGAATTTCGCCATTATCATAGATGTGATCGACACGGGAGAGGTCATAAGGAGCTGTTCAGTTTTTGTTCTGCGCTCTTCAGCGAAGCTGCGCATTGTAAGGATCGGCACGATAACTATGTAGCCGAAGATCATTATCTGGAAATAACCCGAAACATCAGATGTCTGTGTCTGGAATGTTGAGAGCGCGAAGATAAATCCCGATACCGCGAGGAATATCGCAATGAAAGAATATCCGAGAGGTGTCGTAAAGTAGCTGCGCATTTCTTTTTTGTAAATTGCAAACATAACCGTTTTCCCTCCCTTTTATTTGGACGCCTTGTCCATGATCTTAATAAATACTTCTTCGAGATTCATACCTACAGCCTCAAATCCGATGATCGGCCAACTCTTCTGACTCATTGCATAGAATACCGGCTTTCTGACATCAACACCGCGCTCAGATTCGATGAGGTAAGTATAGCTGTCAAGCTCACGCTCACCTGTCAGCTCTGCAGAGAGAACACCGCTGATTCCCTTGAGTGTGTTCAGCACCTCTCTCTGAGGTCCGCAGATCTTCACGTTGTAACGGCGATTATCTTCAACGACCTGAGTAATACTCTCCGTCTTCTCGTCCGCAATGATCTTTCCTTCATTAATAATGATGATTCTGTCGCAAACGGACTGAACCTCGGAAAGAATGTGAGTCGAGAGAATGACCGTATGAGAATGTCCGAGATTTCTGATGAGATTTCTGATCTCGATGATCTGCTTTGGATCAAGACCTACAGTAGGCTCGTCGAAAATTATAACGGGCGGATTTCCGATGAGTGCCTGTGCAATGCCGACTCTCTGGCGGTAACCCTTTGAAAGATTCTTGATAAGACGGTTCTGCACGTCATCAATTTTTGTAACCTGGCGTACTTCCTCAAGATGCTTCTTTCTGTTGAGCTTGCATTCCTTGATCTCGTAAACGAAGTTGAGATACTCGTTTACTGTCATATCCATATAAAGCGGTGGCTGCTCGGGAAGGAATCCGATAATCTTTTTTGCCTCATAAGGATTCTCAAGAATGTCGATTCCGCCGACCTTTGCAACACCCGATGTTGAGGAGAGATACCCCGTCAGAATATTCATCGTTGTAGACTTACCCGCACCGTTCGGTCCGAGGAATCCAACGATCTCTCCCTTTGAGATCTTGAAGCTGATGTCATCTACAGCAAATTTTGAGCCGTAGTTCTTCACAAGATTGCTGATTTCAATCATATTTATTGACCATGCCTTTCAGCGTTAGTTTTTCAGACTTTTGTTACTACAAATTATATCACAGAATTATAAATAAATCTTGAACAACAAAGCGAAAGAGAATGTTTTATGTGTTCATTATGTGATTTTTGCAAAAAAACGTGGTGAATTTTGATCCGCCTCAAATTATACCGATTCCCGCGCCCTGCGTACCTCTTTTCCCGCCTGTCGCACGATGCGAAAAATACTTCTCCGGATCGCACATCGTGCATTCTCCTGAGACATCTATCCTGTCAGAAGATACACCCGTGCCGGCGAGGATCTCCACGTTCATTGAAGCAAGATCAGCGTGATATTTCTCACCGATCGGATCCTTTGAGATGTGACGTGCGGCAAAATCCGCCCCTGCCATATCCCTCACGGAGAGAACAAAATCCTCTCCGACCTCAAAGCAGCATCTCTCAATATGAGGACCGATCGCCGCAGATACAGATGACATCTCAGCACCGAGCGATAGCATTTTCCGTACAGCTTCCCCCGCGATCCCCGCAACTGTCCCACGCCAACCCGCGTGAACAGCGGCAACGATCGGCTTCATCTCAGGAGACAGTCCGCAGAGGAGAATCGGAACACAGTCCGCAACACGCACGATCGGAAATACACCGACCTCATCGGTGCAGAATCCGTCAGCATCCTCGCCTCTCGGGACACGTGTTCCCTCTCCCCTGTTCGATCTGCCGACAAGTCTGACGTGAGAGGAATGTATCTGCGAAGCTATTACGACAGCTTCATCGTCAAGCACGCCGCCCGTGACCGCGCGAGTAAATATCGACAAATTCTCTGTGACGCACTCGTCTCGGTCTCCGAGCTTCATCGTGAGATTGAGGGACTTCGTGTGCGGCAGAGTACTCACTCCTCCCTCGCGCGCAGAAAATCCGTGACGAACGCCGAATCTCTCATATTCATCAATAACCGTAGATTTATATATAATACCGGATTTATAGAACATAAAATCTCCTATTTACATTATTCACAAAACACACAAAAAGCCGCGCCGTTTTTCGACGAGGCTTTTGCGGTTTCAAAATTGATAGCCAAATGTTGGGTACTCGGTGAGTGGTACGGATTCGTATGAAACAAAACGGAACACTTTCTTACCACCGACCTCTTCACCGATATCTTCGAGAATATACTCTATCATCTCCGACGGAATGATGCCCTGATAATCTGCGTAACATTTTATCTTGATCGAAACAGTTCCGTCATCACGGACAGTTTCAGCTATCAGATCATATCTTACAGAAAGAGAACCATGACCACCGGCATACCATCCGCCATCATCATTCTGCATAAGAGGCGAACGAGGCTCAAATGTCTCCATACCAAAGATCACATTTGCAAGATACTCATATTCGTCAAGCTTTGTAACACCGTATCTGCAAGAAATATAATCCCCCGCCACGCCCCAAAAGTATTCTTCATTTTCGGAAGATGCGATATCACTTAATGGCTCAGTACCGCCGATAGAGAGCCACATAGTGAGAGCGCCCACCGCATCAGACACTTCTGTTTGTGGGTCAGAAACCCGATCCTGGGGGTTAACTTTGATTCCCACTTCGCACCAGAAACCATCGTTTGTTACGAATATGTGGTTTTCACCCTCGTTAAAAATATCATTTTTCTGCAAGGACACAAATCCGAGATCAAGCGATGAGAAATAGTCATTTTCAGCCTCATCAAATGAAAGGGTGAAATCACTGTAGTCTCCGGCAAGAAGCATTGACACAAAATCGGGACTAAGAGCCAAAAGATCCTCAATCTTCGCTGCATCTTTTTCAAGAAACGCACGAACAAAGCTCAATCGGCTATCATCCGCAGAAAGGGGCACGGACGCTGCAAGTAATTCAAACTCACTCACGAAATTTTCTTCATGATCAGATTCGTGTGGAGACACAGGCTCTGTATCATTATTCTTGACGGAACACGACACCAGCATCATCGCAGACATCAGAACAGCAAGCATTCTTTTCATAACTGCACCTTTCCTTTCTTTGTGTTTGTAATTTTTCTTTTATTACGTTTATTACGTTTTTATCAATTACTTTACTTCAATTATAGATTCGTCCCACATTTCAGGTGCATCGAATCCGAGGAAGTTTACAACAGTTGCAGCTACATTTGAGAGTCCGAACTGTCCGCAGTCTTCCTTAACAGTATATTTATCAGAGGACACATTGTCATAGATAATGAACGGAACGGGATTCAGAGTATGGCTGGTCTTAGCCTTGAGAGAACCGTCCTTGTTCTTCTTGACAGACTTTGTCTTCTTGTCGAATTCAGCCATTTCGTCAGCGTTACCGTGGTCTGCTGTGAAGAGTGCAACACCGCCAACCTTGTCAACAGCCGCAAGGATTCTGCCGATCTGAAGGTCAAGAGCTTCCATTGAGCAGATCGTAGCTTCAAGGCTTCCTGTGTGACCTACCATATCTCCGTTGGGGAAGTTAACTCTGATGCAGTCGTACTTGCCCGATTCAAGAGCTTCGATGAGGCGATCTGTGATCTCAGCGCACTTCATCCACGGTCTCTGCTCGAAAGGAACGATATCGGAAGGAATTTCTTCGTATGTCTCATATTCTTCGGAGAACTTGCCGCTGCGGTTTCCGTTCCAGAAGTATGTTACGTGACCGTACTTCTGAGTTTCGGAGATAGCGAACTGAGATACATTTGAATCAGCGAGGTATTCGCCCATTGTGTTTGTGATCTCAGGCGGAGATACGAGGTACTTTGAAGGAATGTGAAGGTCGCCGTCATATTCGAGCATACCTGCATAGTTAACCTGGGGTACGCGAACTCTGTCAAACTTGTCGAAATCTGCACCCGCTTCAAATGTCTTGGAGATCTCGATCGCGCGGTCACCGCGGAAGTTGTAGAAGATCACGCTGTCACCGTCTTCAATCGTTCCAACAGGCTTGCCGTTTTCAGCGATTACGAAGGGCGGGAGATCCTGGTCAATAACCTTAGTCTCAGCTCTGTAAGTCTCAACTGCTTCGTGAGCAGAAGCAAACATTCTGCCTTCACCGAGAACGTGAGTCTTCCAGCCGAGGTCTACCATTGCCCAGTTAGCTTCGTATCTGTCCATTGTGATCTGCATA
>SVUC01000062.1 GCA_015063455.1 Oscillospiraceae bacterium | reverse complement strand
TTCTTCGTCTTTCCAAAACTGTTCTATATCGAGATCAAGCTTCATTTTTATCCTTCCTTTCTCATTGCTTTGATTGGTCACATCACTTACAGCTGCCGGCATAGACGCATCTTTAGATAGAATACGCCGCCAGATTTGAGTGAAATGCACCGACACGTTTTTTGGTTTTTTCCGCCCAGCCCACGTTGAAGCCGACGATCTTTATTCCGCGGTCGACCGTGTTTTTGTAAATGGTCTCCATATCATTCAGATGAGGCTGAGACATATTTATTGCATAAAGTTTCGGGATCTTTGACAAAATCTCAATATAATGTTCACCTCGTCCGCAGAAATGCACAACTCCCCCGTCAAAGCGGTCCAAAAGTGCAGCATCATATGGGGCAGAAAACTCAGTATAGAGCTCCGGCGAGAGATTCATTGCACTGTCATTTCGCAGAACTATACGTCCGCGATGATAAATATGCGACCAATGTGGCTTTATCTCATTATCATTCGGGTATTCGGAATACCATTTATCAATAAACGTGGTATATGTATCGGTCACAAGACTCATCATAGCGTGTACAAGCTCAGACTCATCGTACATTGCATAGAACATATCCCCGCCCCACAAAAGCTCACTTATGTCAAGCGGACCCTGTGTATCGGGATGATAGAACTCGCAGTATTTTTTGATCTTTGGGTATTTCTCGAAAGCTTCAGCCATAAACTCCGCAAACTCGAACACCTGTCTGCCGAATCCGTTATTAAGATCGGGAATTCCTCGCTCGACAAGTTCTCTGATAAGCTCAGTATCGTTCAGAGGTCTCGTGGTGGGGAGAGTGTTGCTCTCTCTCGGCATTTTATAGATCTCTGCTCCAAACACAGATGCCATAATCGCCGAACCGTAATTCGCACGGACACATATCGTACTGTCAGGAGTTGAAAGATTTCGTGAAACAGCCTGAAGCTCACTGCGAAGCATCAAGTCATAATCATCAAGAGCATCATTTATGTGAACACTCGGAATGTCGACAGATGATACAGACAGCTTTTTTCTTGCGGGGTGGAAGATCTCTCCGTCAAAGCGATCGAAGAGAAAATCTCTCCAATCTTCAATAAATTGATCCTCAGTCTCAGGGTCTATCCTTCGCTCAATATCTTCAAGAAGTGATACTGTTTCTCGGCTCAGTTTCATCACAATAGACTCCCCTAAAATTACGCCTTTGCCTTGAGGTATTCGAGAGCAGCATCAGCAGCAGATGCGGCATCGGATGTATAAATGTCAGCCTCGATCTGCTTGCAGAAATCCGAAGAAATAGGAGCACCGCCTACCATAATGCAGACCTGATCTCTGATACCTTCTTCTTTTGCGAGTGAAACTACTCTTTCCATTTCATCCATTGTTGTTGTAAGAAGAGCGGAACAGCAGATAATATCAGCGTTGTTCTCCTTGGCAGCCGCAATAAACTGTTCCGCGGAAACGTCTACTCCGAGGTCAACAACGGTAATTCCCTTACCTTCGATCATCATTTTTACGAGATTCTTACCGATGTCGTGAAGGTCACCCTTAACTGTGCCGATAACGCAAGTGCCGGGAGCCTGTACTTCTCCGTCCTGAAGGAGAGGCTTGAGAAGAGTAACGCCTGTATTCATTGCGCGAGCCGCGATAAGAACCTCGGGAACATACACTTCATTATTCTTGAATTTTTCACCGATCGCATTCATACCGGGAAGAAGTCCCTCTTCAAGAATTTCCTTTGCGGGAACACCTTCTTCGATCATCTTGGAAACGATCTCCTTAACGATCTTGCTCTTGCCGCTCTCTACCATTTGATTAAGCTCTGTAAAGTTTGCCATATTGATTCTCCTTGTTGAAGATAAATTTTTCTTTATAAATTATATCATATATATTCCAAAAAACAAATATGGCAGATGTGCGTATTTCAAAACGCTGTGGGACAAAACCACATATTTTCTTTGTTTAAACCCCCAAAAGGAAGAAAAAACTATGGTTGTGTCCCAAAAGTCCATCCAAAACACACGTACACCATATTTTCTTTTGAGCGTAAATCTGTTATAATTATTATATCGCACAGTATCTAAAATCACTTATGGAGGAAAGAATAACAATGACAAATCGCGAAAGGGCAATGAATATTCTGCACTACAAGCCCGTCGACCGTTTGCCTGCTGTCCATTTCGGATATTGGCAGGAGCTTCTTGACGAGTGGGCAGATCAGAAGAAAATTTCCAAAGACATAGCTCAAAACGCAAAAAGTCCATCAAATGAAGAGGCACGGGAACTTAACAAAATTCTCGGCTGGGATTTTTCCTGGGCAAATACAATAGGCGGCGCACTAAAATTGTTCCCGGGATTCGAAAAAAAGGTTCTCGAGGTTTTTCCGGACGGGACTCAGCGAATACAGGAGTCCAACGGAATTATCCAGCGTATAAAGCCGGGCATCTCATCTATCCCGTCTGAAGACGACTATCTGCTCAAAGACAGAGAAGCTTTCGAAACTCTTTACAGACCGAAAATGCAGTTTACCCCCGAGCGCATCGACTACGATCTCTTCAAAAGCTTCAACGAAACCAGACCTGACGATATTCCCATAGGACTCCGTATCGGAAGTATAATCGGCGACATTCGCAGTATGGCATCAGTAGTAGGGATGAGCTATCTTATGTACGATGAAGACGAAGCACTTTTCGCAGATATCGTTGATACATACGCTGAGATGCAATACAAATGCGTGGAAGAAATGCTGAAAACCGGAGCGAAATTTGACTACGCGCATTTCTGGGAAGATATCTGTTTCAAGAACGGTCCTCTTGTATCTCCTGACATTTTTGATGACCTATGTGCAAAGCATTACAAAAAACGATGCGATCTCTGCCACAAGTACGGCATCGACATAATCTCGCTCGACTGCGACGGCGTTGTTGAGCAGTTACTCCCGACTTGGTTTGAGAACGGAGTAAATACAATGTTCCCGATCGAAGTAGGAGTATGGGGAGATCAGTTTGAAGCGGCGCGTAAAAAATTCGGAAAAGGCATGCTCGGTGTCGGAGGAATGGACAAAAAGGTGTTCCTTGAAGACAAGTCCGCAGTTGATGGTGAAATCGAAAGAATGAAGCGCCTTGCAGCTCTCGGTGGATTTATTCCCTGTCCTGATCATCGTATGATGCCCGGCACAAAATTCGAGCTTGTGCAGTACTACACAGAAGAAATAAAGAAAATTAAAATATAAAATTCTTTTTAACAAATCATTCTTAATTCAACAACTAAAGTCAAGACAAATTCGAATCAATCATCCGGAAAAGTTCAAAGTAATCCAAAAGAAAATGCTGATTCTTTGATACACAGCGGTATTCACACGCATCATATTTTCCGCTCGGAACAAATCTGTTATAATTACAATAACCTAAAAACTCGAATCATTTTTGGAGGATAAAATGACAAATCGCGAAAGAGCAATGAATATTCTGCACTACAAGCCCGTCGACCGCCTGCCTGCCGTTCATTTCGGATATTGGCAGGAGCTTCTTGATGAATGGGCTGAAAAAAAGATAATCTCCAAAGACATCGCCGAAAACGCAAGAAACCCCTGGACTGAAGAAGCGCATGAGCTCAACAAAATTCTCGGTTGGGATTTTTCCTGGGAAAATATAGTAAGCGGCGCAATTGGGCTGTTCCCGGGATTCGAAGAAAAGGTTCTTGAGGTTCTTCCGGACGGCAGTCAGCGAATACAGGATCCCACAGGAATCATACAGCGTATCAAGCCGGGGATTTCATCTATCCCCTCCGAAGACGACTACATCTTGAAAGACAGAGATGCATTTGAAACTCTGTATAAGCCCAAAATGCAGTTCACTCCCGAGCGCATTAACCACGACTTCATCAAAAGCTTCAATGAAACAAGGTCAAACGATATCCCCATTGGACTTGGCGTTGGAAGCATACTCGGAGATATTCGATGTATGACATCAGTAATCGGCATGAGCTATCTTATGTATGATGAAGACGAAACACTTTTCGCGGATATCGTTGATACATACGCTGAGATGCAATACAAATGCGTGGAAGAAATTTTGAAAACCGGTGTGAAATTTGACTACGCGCATTTCTGGGAAGATATCTGTTTCAAGAACGGTCCTCTTGTATCTCCTGACATTTTTGATGACCTATGTGCAAAGCATTACAAAAAACGATGCGATCTTTGCCACAAGTACGGCATCGACATAATCTCGCTCGACTGCGACGGCGTTGTTGATCAGCTTCTCCCGACTTGGTTTGAAAACGGAGTAAATACAATGTTCCCGATCGAAGTAGGAGTATGGGGAGATCAGTTTGAAGCGGCACGCAAGAAATTCGGAAACGGTATGCTCGGTGTAGGCGGAATGGACAAGACGGTATTTCTTGAGGATAAAACAGCCGTAGACCGAGAGATCGAAAAGATCAAACGTCTCGTTTCCCTCGGTGGATTTATTCCCTGTCCTGATCACCGTATGATGCCCGGCACAAAATTCGAACTTGTACAGTACTACACAGAAGAAATAAAGAAAATAAAAATTTAAGATTCCCCATCTTTACTAATCAGTCTTAATTCGATAACGAAAGTAAGGACAAATTCGGATCGATCATCCAGAAAAGATCAAATTCATCAAAAAAGAAAAGGCTGATTCTATGATATCTAACACGAACAAGTCACTGCGACTTACAAAAAATGAGCTTATGCAAGATGACGGTGTGTACTTATACACATCGGTGTGCACTCAAAGTATCGGTGCAGAAAGATCCTTTTCAAAGCTGTATTCACACGATGTACCGGAAATAAGCATTGTGACATCGGGAAGCGGAATACATCAGATACTCGGTCAGGCAATTCCCTGCAAAGAGGGCGATATTTATATCATAAACTCCGACGTTCCTCACGGATACTTCACCTCTGAAGGAGCTGAAATGACCGTGCGTCATCTATTATTTGACGCAAATGATTGGTTTGAAAACTCTATCTCAGATCCCGAAGATCCTCGATACTGCTATGGCGTATTCAATGACAGCACGCTCACGGCGTACGCAATGCCAACATTAAAGTCTCAGAATCTTCTGATCGGACTTTTGGATTCGATCGAAACGGAGATTACCGACAAACCTCACGAGTGGCACGAGTCGGTCAAGTCTCTTCTTTCTCTGATTCTTATAACCGTTGGGCGTTATGTAAACGGGGCTGTCAAAAACATGATATCTACAAAGCCGAAGGAATGGGGCGTTGTTTCATCGGCAATACAGATCGTGTTATTGAATTTTGAGGACTCTGATCTCACCCTCGGCTCGATTGCAGATTCTCTGTATATCAGCAAATCTCACCTCAGCCGCCTTTTCAAGACTATAACGGGAAAATCTTTTTCGGATTATCTCAGAAATACGAGAATAGATCACGCCGCCACTCTCCTTGTGGAGACAGATCTTACCATTGAAGAAATCGTTGCGCGCTGTGGACTGAAGGATATTCCCACATTCTATCACACATTCCGTGATATCAAGAATATGACTCCGCACAAGTACAGAACCAAATATTCTTCACTTGATGTTTTCGAGCAGGATGAAGATGAGGTCATCAACATTCTTGATGAAATATCCGAAAATCTCCAGTTCGGAAGGCTTAAAAAATCGTGCGAGCTCATCGAAAAGGCTCTCGGAGACGGATATTCAGCCGAAGATATTCTCAATCTCGGTCTGCTCGCAGGTATGAGTGTTATCGGTGAAAAATTCAAGAACAGCGAGATCTATGTTCCCGAGGTCCTTGTAGCAGCCCGCGTTATGAATGCAGGAACTCAGATGCTCAAGCCCTATCTCAATCCAGATGCCGCACATTCTATCGGACGGGTGTGTCTTGGAACAGTTCAGGGAGACCTGCACGACATTGGCAAAAATCTTGTCAAGATAATGATGGAAGGAAAAGGAATTGAAGTCTTTGATCTCGGCACAGACGTTCCACCTGAGCGTTTTATCGAAGCAGCTATAGAGCACAAATGCAGAATAATTTGCTGCTCCGCGCTTCTCTCAACCACAATGCCCGTTATGGCTGATGTTGTCAGCAAAGCAATAGATGCGGGAATACGTGACAAAGTAAAAATTATGATTGGAGGCGCACCTGTTTCTGAAGATTACTGTCATAAGATCGGAGCTGATTTCTATACAGATACCGCAGAGGAAGCCGCAGAGATAGCCGCAGATCATCTCAAAAACAAGTAATATATTTACACCATTTTAAGGAAATCGAAAATATGAAAAGAAATATGAAAAAATGGGCAGAAGAAATGCTCAAATCAAAAACAAAAAAAGCTATGCCGATCCTTTCTTTCCCCTGCGTCAGCCTTCTCGGGATAAAGGTCAGCGAGCTTATCGCGGACAGCGAGAGGCAGGCTGAAGGTATGAAGCTTATCGCCGAAAAGACCGACTCCGCCGCATCGGTAAGTCTAATGGATCTCTCTGTTGAGGCAGAGTGCTTCGGAGCAGATGTGCGTTTTTCTGACAGCGAAGTTCCCACCGTTGTCGGCAGAATGATCAACGATATCGACGAAGCGGAAGCTCTTGAAGTACCAAAGGTCGGAAGTGCACGTTCGGGAATATACATTGAAGCGATCCGCCGCGCTTCTGAAATGATTACTGACCGTCCCGTTTTTGCGGGAATGATCGGGCCGTTCTCTCTCGCCGCACGACTCCTTGATGTCTCAGAGATCATGATGGATTGCTACGACGATCCGGATATGGTACACATCGTTCTCGAAAAGAGTACTGATTTTCTGATCGAATATGCGAAAGCTTACAAAGATGCGGGTGCTAACGGAATCGTTCTCGCTGAACCCGTATCGGGACTTCTCTCGCCCTCTCTTGAGTCGGAATTCTCCGCGCCTTACGTCAGAAAGATCGTCGATGCGGTACAGGATGATGAATTTATCCTGATCTACCACAACTGCGGTGACAACACCGTAGCAATGACAGATTCATTCATCTCGATCGGTGCTGCCGCGTATCATTTCGGAAACTCTATCGATATTCGTGATATGCTCGAAAAGTTCCCCGCCGACATTCTCATAATGGGCAACGTCGATCCCGCCGGAGTTCTTCGTCTCGGAAATCCCAATACAGTTCGTCAGGCAACACTTGACGTAATGAACGCCTGCTGCTCTTACAGTAATTTTGTAATCTCCTCAGGATGTGACATTCCTCCTCTCACCCCCTGGGAAAACATCAATACATTCTTCGAAACGGTAGATGAATTTTATGGAAACACAAAAAATCTTTGATGAAATAATCTCGCAAGTCATTTCAATGGGCGCGGCTAAGGCAAGTATCATTCCCGTATCCGACGTTGAGCTTGAAGAAAAATTCAGAGATATGTGCAAAGCCAACGCCTGCGGCGTATACGGTAAATGCTGGATGTGTCCGCCGGACATCGGTGACATACACGAGCTGATGGACGAGATCAGAGCTTACGATCACGTTCTGGTATTCCAGACGATCGGTGAGCTTGAAGACAGCTTTGATATTGAGGGAATGTACGAGGCAGGCTCTCTCCACAACAACCTCTCACAGAATATCAAAAAAATATTCGCTGACGCTGACGGCATAAAGGATCCGCTTCATCTTGGTGCGGGCGGATGCAGAGTATGCGAAAAATGCTCGAAGATAACAGGTGAACCCTGCCGATTCCCCGACAAAGCTATGTCGTCTCTTGAAGCATATGGAATCAATGTATCAAAGCTTGCCGCTGCCGCAGGAATGAAATACATAAACGGAGTGAACACCGTAACATATTTCGGAGCGGTATTCTTCAAAATTTGAGATAATCCCGTTACACATTGACAAAAAACGGATATTTTGATAAAATAAACTCACACTCCCGTTAATCTTAAAATTAAGGAGAACAGCGTGAGACTTTTCGAAATACTAAAAAAATACTCAAAAGACGGAAGACACCCGTATCATATGCCCGGGCACAAAAGAAATACAGATTTCGATTATCTGCGTGACTTATCGGCAGAAATTGATTTCACGGAGATTGATGGACTTGACAATCTGCACGCTCCCGACGGAATTCTTCTTGAGGCTCAGAGATATGCCGCTGAGATTTACGGTGCTGACAGCTCTTTTTTCCTTGTAAACGGATCAACGGGCGGAATTCTCTCTGCAATTTATTCAGCCGCAAAAGGAAAAAAAGATATTCTGATCGCACGAAACTGCCACAAATCCGTGTACAATGCGGTCTCGCTCCTCAATCTTCGTCCTTTTTATCTTGTTCCTCGTGTATCTGAGGAAGGTTTCTTTCTCGATATTACGCAAGATGATATCAAGAGCGCAATCGAAAAAAATCCGTCAGTATGCGCTGTCGTGATCACCTCACCTTCGTTCGACGGTGTTATCAGCGACATAAGTGCCATTGCAGAAATTTGTCACAACAATAACATTCCTCTTATCGTCGATGCTGCTCACGGTGCACATCTCGGTTTTTTGGATTCGGATATCAAGTCTCCCGTCGAGTGTGGAGCTGACGTCACAATTATGAGTCTGCACAAAACACTTCCCTCTCTGACTCAGACAGCTATAGTTCATGTAAAAAGTTCTCTTATTTCAGCTGAGGATCTTCAGGCTGCTGTCGCAGTTTTTGAAACCTCAAGTCCGTCGTATATTTTCATGGCGTCGATTGACGGATGTGTACACGAAATGCAGAACAAAAAAATGTTCCTCGCGTGGCGAGAGAGAATCAAAAAAATCAGACAAACTGCCGAGAAGGCTGAAAACGTACACATTCTCACACCAAACGGTGTATTTGCTTACGACGAGAGTAAGCTTATCGTAACAGCCGACGGTTACAGCGGAGAGGAGCTCTCAGGGATTCTCAGAAAGAGATTCAACATTGAGCCTGAGATGGTAGCGGAGAACTATGTTCTTCTTATGACAGGCGCAGGCGACTCCGACGAGATGACTGACGCGCTGTGTGATGCCATTGTATCTGTTCCGCAAAAAAACGGTCAAAAGCAAAGAATACCGGAAGTATTCGAGTGTCCGCAGGCGGCAATGACTCCGTCTGATGCGGCTATCTCTGAAAAAGAAAAAGTCAGCTTTGCAGATGCGGCCGGAAGAATCTCAGCCGATACCATAATGTGTTATCCGCCGGGTATTCCGCTTCTTGTTCCGGGCGAATTTATCTCGCATGAGCTTGTCGAAAAAATCACAGACCTCGCCGAGCAAGGCCTTAATATTCTGACATCAAGAGGCTCTTATGACGGCACAATTTCGGTCGTAAAAAAGTAAATTCACCTCAAAACAGGTTTTTTTATGAAAAATCATTGACATTATCCCTGTAATGAGGTATAATAATTCTGTTAATTCAAGATATATTCAAGTAAGGAGTATCACTATGAAAAGAATCCGTACACTCGCTACTCGTGACCTCGCTAAGAGCGTAAAGAACGGCGGCTGCGGCGAATGCCAGACATCCTGCCAGTCAGCTTGCAAGACATCCTGCGGTGTTGCTAACCAGAAGTGCGAAAACACAAAGAAATAATTGCACATACAAAAAATACCGCTTGCCACTGAACTGGGCAGGCGGATTTTATTTTGCAAAAATCTAAAAGGATACATAATAATGATACATCAGTACAAATTAAATGGGTACAATATTGTTATCGACGTTTACAGCGGAAGTGTTCACGTTGTTGATGAAGTAGCTTACGACATCATCGGAATGTATGAGAGTGAATCAAAAGAGGCAATAACTAAGTTTATCACCGAAAAATATGCCTCTGACGGTATCACAGAAGAAGACGTTCTCGATTGCTTCGCTGATATTGAAGAGCTCAAAAATGACGGTAAGCTTTTTGCTGAAGACAGATACAAGGATCACGCCTTTGATTTCAAAAACAGAAACACAACGGTAAAGGCTCTCTGCCTGCACGTTGCACACACCTGCAATCTCAACTGCGAATACTGCTTCGCTGCTCAAGGAAAATACCACGGAAAAGATGCCGTTATGAGCTTTGAGGTAGGTAAAGCCGCACTCGATTTCCTCGTAAAAAACTCCGGAAGCCACGTCAATCTTGAGGTCGACTTCTTCGGCGGTGAGCCTCTTATGAACTTTGATGTTGTAAAGCAGCTTGTTGCTTACGCGCGGTCTATCGAAAAGGATGCAGGAAAGAACTTCCGCTTCACGCTCACCACAAACGGTATGCTGATCGACGACGATGTGATCGAGTTTGCTAACCGTGAGTGTCACAACGTAGTCCTCTCCCTCGACGGAAGACGCGAGATCCACGACAGCTCCCGCCGCGATTACCTCGGAAACGGAAGCTACGACAAGATCGTTCCGAAATTCAAAAAGCTCGTTGATTCAAGAGACGGCAAGGGATATTATATGAGAGGAACATTCACTCACAAAAATCCCGACTTCACGAATGACGTGTTCCATATGGCTGATCTCGGATTTACCGAACTTTCTATGGAGCCCGTTGTATCACCTGCAGGTACACCTTACGCTCTTACTGAGGACGATCTCTCAGTGATCCTAGATCAATATGAGATCCTTGCAAAAGATATGCTCAGACGTGAAAAAGAAGGCAAGCCGATCACCTTCTATCACTATATGCTCGACCTCAACCACGGCCCCTGCATCTACAAGAGAATCTCGGGCTGCGGATCCGGAACAGAGTATTTTGCTGTGACTCCCTCGGGAGACCTTTATCCGTGTCACCAGTTCGTCGGAAACGAAGAATACAAAATGGGTGACGTTTGGAACGGTGTCACAAAAACCTCTCTCCGCGATGAATTCAAGCTTTGCAACGTATATGCGCGCCGAGAATGTGACGATTGTTGGGCTAAGCTCTACTGCTCCGGCGGATGTGCCGCAAACGCCTTTAACGCAACAGGCTCAATAAGAGGTGTTTACGATTACGGCTGCAAGCTCTTCCGCAAGAGAATAGAGTGTGCTATCATGCTCAAGGCTGCAGAGGCAGATCTCGGTCTCACAGCTCTCGATGCCGGTCAATTTACCGATTGTGACAGTTGCGAAGAGTGTGACAGTTGAATATCTACTCAATCTCAATGGTTGAGTTCAACAAACTTCTCAATCTCAAATCACGCGCAATATATAAAAAAAGACGAATTTTATATATGTAAATACATTGTTTTTTCACAAAAATTTGCATATTCCGTGTATATTCAAAATCTTTTTTATGGTAGAATATCATCGTAGCAGTATGACCTTATGACGATCAGTGCCGTTTATTTGTGTCAAACTGCCAAAATAATTCTCCAACAAGGAGTTAAAAAATGAAAAAGTATCTTATTATCGCACTTCTTCTCGCATCTCTTATCCTCACAGGTTGCAACACTTCCTCAAACAACGAAAGTGAGAATGATCAGAGTGGAGAAAGCAACGACAACGTAGAAGTGAACAATGATTCCTCTTCTGAATCAAAGTCTGACGCAAATCTCTCCGATGAAGACATTATTGATTTCAGCAAAGTTTCCGTACAAGGAACTCCCGTTTACGAAAACGGCCTCATTGTCATCTACTTCACAAGAGAAAATGTTTCTTATACAGCAGATTCCGCTTGTTCTGTAGGCGTAATTTCCGACCTCGAAGCATATTCTATCAAGGCAACACCCGATCTCACAGCTTATCCCGATATGCTTGTTTCTGAAGGAAAGTACAAAGGAATCGCCCTCAGGCCTTCCGAAGATCTCGACAGCGGATCTTTCAAATTCTCGATTACAGTTGGCGAATATATCATCGATACATTCGAAATGACAATCCAGTAATAATACAAAAAAGAATAAAAAAGGACAGATCTCTCTGTCCTTTTTCTTTTGCCAATTTTTTATTTCATTTTTTCCTGCTTTACCTTGTGGTCAACAACGTGACGAGAGGAAAGCTCTTTCATAACATCCTCGTAGGAAATACCCATCTCGACCATAAGCACAAGCACATGGTAAATGAGGTCGCAGATCTCGTACACAGTCTCAGCTTTGTCTTCTGCCTTACCTGCGATGATTACCTCTGTTGATTCTTCACCTACTTTTTTGAGGATCTTATCAAGACCCTTCTGGAAGAGGTAAGTTGTGTATGAGCCCTCGGCAGGATCTGTTTTTCTTCCCTCGATCAGAGACATAAGGCCCTTGACGGTAAAATCAGAACACTCATCTGAGATATAAACCTCATCATTGAAGCAAGACTCCGCACCTGTGTGGCAAGCGGGACCGTCTTTCTTTACGATAACGGTGAGCGCGTCTCTGTCACAGTCAGCCTTGATCTCAACGATATGCTGAACGTTTCCGCTTGTGTCTCCCTTACGCCAAAGCTCATTTCGTGAGCGTGACCAGAAGCAAGTTCTTCCCTCTTTCACAGAGATTTCAAGGCTTTCTTTATTCATATATGCGAGGGTGAGAACCTCTCTTGTGTAAAAATCAACAACGATTGCGGGAATGAGTCCGCGCTCATCGTATTTGAGTTCATTAATATTAAGCATTTCTTTCTCCCAACCTTACTTTAATCTTACATTTATTCCGTTTTCGTGAAGCAGTTTCTTGAGGTCTCCTATTTCAACCTCACCGAAATGGAAGATAGATGCCGCAAGTCCCGCATCCATCGTGGGAAGCTCACGCCAAAGCTTTACAAAATCCTCGGCGCATCCGGCACCTCCTGATGCGATCACAGGAACATTTGAAACATCAAGAACCATACGAAGCATCTCGATGTCAAACCCTTTTTTCACGCCGTCTGTGTCAATGCTGTTGACGACGATCTCACCGGCACCTCTTTCAATTCCGTTCTTTATCCATTCGATAGCGTCGATACCTGTATCAACGCGTCCGCCTTTTGAAAAAAGACGCATCTGTCCATCTACACGTTTAATATCACAGGATAGAACTACACATTGACTTCCGTATTTCTCAGCAGCCTCCGAGATGATCGACGGATTTCTGATAGCACCTGAATTCACACTGACTTTATCTGCTCCGCATTTGAGAACACGGTCGAAATCCTCGATCGTATTGATACCGCCGCCGACTGTGAGAGGAATGTATACTTTAGATGCGGTCTCACGAAGGATATCGCAGAAAAGTCCCCGTCCCTCAACAGATGCGGTAATATCGTAGAAAACAAGTTCGTCTGCTCCCGCTTTGCTGTAATATTCTGCAAGAGTCACAGGAGAGGATACGTCTGTAATTCCTTCAAAATTCACACCTTTAACGACTCTTCCGTTCTTTACGTCAAGGCAGGGGATTATTCTTTTTGTTATCATTCTGTTTTTCCCCCTTTTGTGACCGCCACAGCTTCTCTGAGATCTATTCCGCCGTTATAAATTGCACGTCCGACGATCGCTCCGTAGAGATTCATTGTGTTGAGCGCCTTGACGTCATCAATGTGTGATACACCGCCTGACGCTATAACACCGAACGAATATTTCTCCGAGAGCTCTCTGTAAAGCTCCCTGTTCGTCCCCTGCATCGCGCCGTCTTTTGATATATCTGTGACGATGACCGTCTTTACTCCAAGCGACTCAAGCTTATCGAGGAATTCCGAATAACCAATTCCGTCATCCTCGAGCCATCCGTTAACAGCAACGTTTCCGTTTTTGATATCTACTCCGACAGCGATCTTCTCTCCGTATTTTTCTACCATTTCACAGAGAAAATCGGGATCGCGCAGCGCCGCAGTTCCGAGAATAATTCTGCTGACCCCGCAGCTAATATATTTTTGGACGGTTTCACGGTTTCTGATACCGCCGCCAACCTCGACGCGCATTCCGCTTTCGCGAACGATACGTTCGATCACATCGGCGTTTACTGCATACCCTTCCTTAGCACCGTCAAGATCGACAACGTGCATCTCAGATGCGCCGCAGTCATAAAATCCCTTTGCAACCGATACGGGATCGTCGGAATACACTGTTTTTTTATTGTAATCTCCGTGGAGAAGCCGAACGACCTCGCCGCATGAGAGATCTATTGCAGGTAAAATTATCATTACGTTACCTCAACTTGTCAAATCTTTGCAAATGCACGGAGAATGTCGAGTCCGACGTCTCCGCTTTTTTCGGGATGGAACTGTACTCCGAACACATTCTCGCCGTTTCCGACTGCAGCTGTCAGCTCAGCACCGTATTCTGTCGATGCGATCAGACTTTTTTCGTCAGTTTTCGCATAGTACGAGTGAACGAAATAGACACAGTCTCCCTCATTTGTGTATTCAAAAATCGGAGATTTCGGCTTATCCTTCGGAAAATGAAGCGGATTCCATCCGATATGCGGGATTTTGTAGTCTGTCGGGATCGTATCAGCGATAGGTACGACCTCTCCCTGTATCAATCCGAGACCGTTGTGTTCTCCGAATTCATAGCTTTTTTCGAGAAGCATCTGCATACCGAGGCAAATTCCGAGAAGAGGCTTTCTCTTGCTTTCTGAAATTACAGTCTCCCAAAGTCCGCTTGCAGAGAGCTTTTTTGCCGCATCTCCGAATGCACCG
>SVUC01000061.1 GCA_015063455.1 Oscillospiraceae bacterium | reverse complement strand
GAGCGATATGGATAGCACCATCAACATGATTCCGGTAAACCGAATGACAAAGCCGTTTTTGCCTTTGTGCTTAAGAACCACAAAGCGGACAATACTCAATATTGCATAGTAAACACCGATTGTGAAAAGCCACCACGAGTATGTGGTTATGCCAAAAATAATGTGATAGGCACTGTACACCATATTGAATAACAAACTGACAAGTGCGAGTTTCAGTGTTCTATCCATTCGTATGCTCTTTCCCATAAATACAGACTGTGATTATTCTTGACAGTTCATCGGTTGACTTGTCACACCCGTTTTTTAGCCATTCAACAATTATGGCATTGATACCGTTCAGATAGTACATCATCACATATTGCCTAATGTCTGCCGGATAGTGAAATCTCTCCAAAATTGGGTTGAAAATACTTTCAAACATTCGCTTATACACATCTTCAAATCCCAGAATTTTGTTTTGTGACAATGCAACCGCAAATACTTCTTTGTGGTCTTTGATATAGGTGAAATATGGTGTCAGATACTTATCGCAAATAAACACCAATTCATTAAGTTCACAGTCCTTAAGATTGAACGCTACTGACTGTGTGTCGGTTGAAAAATATGACAAAAAACCATCTAACAAGTATCGTGTTGTTTCGTTTAGCAAATCACCAATGGTTTCATAATGCAAATAAAAGGTGGAACGATTTACCCCTGCTGTTTCGCAAATCTCACTGACAGTAATGTATTCAAACGGTTTCTTTTTCAGCAAGGAAATCAGTGCAAGGTCCATTTTCGTGGCAGTATTAAAATATTTGCTTTCGGATTTATTCATATTACCACTCCTTGCAGGTATTGATTATTTGTCTGCGATTTCACGGGCGAGCTGCACGATTTCATAGGCATATTTCGCCTTGCCCTTTTCCAGTATTTTTTTATAAATCGGGTAATTCACGCCGCAGCCGATCAGGCCAACGATACCGATTATCACACCAAGCATCATGCTGTTTCCGATAACTTGCATTGCCAGGGACATACCTGTGCCGAAAACAAGTGCAAATATGATGCCCCAAGTGTAAGTGAAAATGGTGGCAGGAAGTTTTGCCCGGTTATCCAATTTTTTAAGGGCAACAATTTTTGAGTTTTCCTTCGGTGCATAGTCCTTTGCGATTGCTTCTGCTAAAATTTTGTCTGTGTTCATATTAAGAACCTCCTTCTTGATTTTACAGTAATATTTTACCGCTCAACAAGGAAAAATTGAACAACACAATGTTCGAAATCTGTTGATTTCTATAAGATAACTTCGGTTTTATCGAACGCTTTCACAGGGCTATTGTGCCTGTATATTTTGACGTGAAAATCTCATAAAGTTCCATCTGATTTTTATTGTACAATATGTTTATGAATATTTCAAGGTATGGGGAATAAAACCAAGTGTAGATACGGCTTTGTCCGCTGCAATGCGAACGCTCTCTGGAAAAATCTACGAAGTTTATTCTATCAGTACAAAAGGTAAAAGGAATTTTTTACTTGACTTATTGATAAAATTGGTGTATAATATTATTTGGTATAATTTCGATTATCAAAATTTTATCGTAAAGAAGAAATAAGGACATTTGTATGAATTTGAGAAAAATCTTTACCGGTTTTCTTTCATTCGCTCTCGCAGCTTCTGTACTTACAGTTGACGCAGGTGCTATGAAACTTATTGGCTCGGCAAATATTTACTCCAAACTCGGCATTGAATCCAAAATCGTTGCGGGCACGACCCTTTCCACAGAAGATGCCGCTATGCGCCTCTATCATCTCGATATGATAAGCGGAAGCGGAACAGATATTAACGGTAGTATTAAATTCGACCTTGACCGCGGACTTAACCGCGTTGAAGCGGCAGTTTTTGCTGTCCGTCTTCTCGGCGAAGAAAAAACCGTTGAAGCACAGGTGTTTACTCACCCCTTCACAGACGTTCCCGAATGGGCAACAAATTACGTCGGATATATTTACTCCTGCGGTCTTATCAGCGATATCAAAGGAGAATATTTTGATCCGTCGGCAGCTGAGACAACAGAAAGATTTATGAGCTATATGCTCTATGCTCTCGGCTACAGAATGAAGAGCGGAGACTACACATACTATATGGCTGCTGAATACGCGCGGGATGCGGGAATCTGTGTTACTGAGCGTGATGAACCTCTCACAAGAGGCGGTGCGGTTATGGCGATGTACAATACTCTCCGCGCAACAATGAAAAACTCAAAACGAGTTTATTCCGATAAGCTCGTTGAAAAAGGCGTCATTTCATATCAGGACGCAATATTCCTTCTTTGGACAGTAGACAAAGAGGAAACAAACAACTATATGGACGCTATGGGATATTCTGCTCAGTGGGTCATCCCTAACGGATACTACAGAATCAAATCGTCCGCTGACACAAATATGCTTCTCAATGTAGCAGTCGACGGCGTAAACCGTGATTACGAGGGTGTTCCCGTAACTCTTTGGCAGGATACAGGAGATGTCTCCCAGACATTCCGTATCGAGCGTACACCTCGCGGAACGTACTACATCTACTCCGCGGCATCGAAAAACGGATACGGCAGAGTAATCGGCAACGGTTATCCCGGAGCATCCGCAGGACTTTATTCCGCATACGGAAATTATGCTACAGAGTTCTATATCGAGCCTATGGCAGACGGTTCCTGGTACATCGCTCCTTCATATGACTCAACAATGTGCCTCACATATAACGGTCAGATGAGAAATGCAGCCGCAGTTACTGTTACAGAGAGAGAAAACACTCAGGCAGGTACATGGATCTTTGAGAGACAGGGAACAATGAACTCCTCCGGTGAGGAGCTCGCGATCTATCCCGCAAAATCCCTTTGGGTAACTCAGGGCGCATACGATACATATTCTCACCAGACTCAGAACGCAATTGACGTTATCACGATCGAGGGTGCGGTATTCGCTCCGTTCAACGCAAAGATCGTGCGTATTGATGCATATTATTATGCGTGTAACGCTGTGTGGATCGAGAGTACATCAAAGGTACGCTACGCAGACGGATCGTACGACTATATGACAGCTCTGTTTATGCACGATAATTATATCGGCGATCTTTATGTAGGTCAGGCTCTCACACAGGGTGAATACTTCTACCAGCAGGGAGACTACGGTGTTTCCTCAGGTAAGCACGTTCACCTCGCCTTCTACAGGGGAAGATATCATTCGGGTATGAGACTCGGCTCCGGCAACATTTTTGCCGAGGATGCAGTGTTCCTCTCGGATGACACATATATCTACAACGGATACGGCCTTGAATGGAACGTAACGAGCAGAGCTGATTGAGTTTGTAATTAGTCACAGTAATGAAAAGAGAAATTGAAAAAAAGATAAAATCTATAAGCGACGGCATCGGAACTGCTGCGGCAGAAGAGATGCGTCAGGAGCTTACAGAGGATCTGGTTGAGGAATTTGACAAAAGAGTAGACGCGGGAATGAGTGAGCTTGATGCTTACCGCGATGTTCTGAAAAATGTCGACGAGATCAAAAAGCTGTTTGAATCCTTGCCCGTTACCGAGGAAGAAGAGGCGGCAAAAGAGAGAAAAAAGTCGTCGGCAAATCTGAATAAGATCCTCTCGCGGATCTCATCGTGCTGCTGGCTTTTGGTTGTCATAGTGTACTTCTGGTTCAGCTTTACATACGGAATGTGGCATCTGACTTGGCTTATCTTCATATGGGGATCGATAGGACAGACGTTCCTCGATATGATAAAAAGCTACAACAGAGGTAAGGCACTGAAAAAGGTGCTGAAAAGTGGTCTGTCAAAGATACTGTGGCAGATGGCGGTCATTGTTTTCTTCGTTGTAAGCTTTGCAATGAGTATATGGAATACATCTTGGCTGATCTTTATTGCTACGGCGATCGTACAGATCATATTGAACGCAGTTCTTGATGATTAATAAAAATCAATAATTATGGAATCCGAATAGTTACCTGATGTTGACTTTTCGGATTCTTTGTGCTATAATCTAAATAATACATAAGATTGGGGTGACAGTTATGTCTGATATGAAGAATTTTGAAACAGCAAGGGTGTTTTTGAATTTTATGGTAGATTATTATGCCCTGATCAGACGTCATCTTGTTGAGACCAATCAGTTCCGCATACACTCTCACGGATTCTCGGTTCTGCACGCTCTTATGAATTACAGAAACCGTCCGATCACGATGACAAAATTTGCGGACGAAATGGGAATCACAAAACAGCAGCTCACAAAGCTCGTAAATGACCTTGAGGAACAGAATTACGTCAGAAGGTCGCATAATAAAGAAAATCGCCGTCAGGTGTATATTGAGATCACTGACGAAGGACTTGTTCATATTGAGCAGATGATCGGTGAGATCATTCACGAGATCGTAACAACACTCGCCTGCTTTAGTGATGATGAAAAAGATGAGATAATAAAAGCTGTTGCGGTGTTGTCAGAGTATTTTAAGATAGACGCTGAGATCTGCCGCGAAAAAGACGGAATAACCTTAGGAAAATAAATAAAAAACAAGAGAGTATTGTTACACCGAGTACAATACTCTCTTTTGTTTTTACAGCTTCAGTACGGCGTCAAGACACAGTGTCAGCGCGTACTCGTATGCATTTCCGCCCCAGTTTCGCTCGTCGTATTTTTCAATATCGGCAAGGCTGTCAGCGGTGTACAGGATCATTCCCCATACCACACCTCTGAATGAGGAACAGGCGGCAAGCGCAGAGGATTCCATTTCAACAACAGAGCACCCTTCGCTTTTTCTGTATTCTACCATTTCTTTGGTCTCTCGGAAGAATCCGTCAGTTGACCAGGTTATAACCTCCTTGTATTTCAGCCCGTGCTCAAGTATCGTTTTCTCAATAGCACAACGAGCAGCCTCGTTGATTTCTATAAAACGTGATGGCGGCGCGTAGTGGTAGGATGCTCCCTCGTCGCGCAAAGCTTTGCTTGGAACAAGGAAAGTACCCTCCGGAAACTGCTCAAGCCCACCGCAAGCTCCTGCAGAGATGATCTCGGTCACCCCATATGCAATGAGCCAGTCAAGTATCTGAGCAGCAGCCGCTGCACCGACGGGAGCTTGGCACAGAGTTATCTTCTCACCCTTGTATTCTGTGATGTATATGGGGTATCGCTTTGTTGAACTGAGAAAATATGATACTGCGTGCGAATTTGTTTTGCGCGCATATTCGTCGATGTAGTCTCCGAGAAACGCAAAAACGCACTTCTTCGGCAGAGTCAGACCGAGTTTTTCGTGATCAGGATCTATAACTGCCTTTTTGCTGTCGTCATATTCCAATATCGGAATATCATTTTTTGTTATACTCATTTTTGTTCGATCTCTCGCTCAATATCTTTTATGATCTGTGCGATCGCACCGTCCTTTGCGTGAACTGTAACGCGGTCAGCCGCTTTTTTAAGCTCGTCTATAGCGTTTCCTGCGGCGTATCCTATGTCAGCTGCCTCGACCATCGAGATGTCCCCGTTTGAGTCCCCTGCACAGACGAGAAGACGTGCGCCGAGCTTCTCCTTCATTCTGAGTACAGCCGCGCCTTTATTTACGCCGAGCGCGGTGATCTCAAAATAATCCGCCCCGTTTGAGCAGACATTATATTTACCGCCGCCGATCTCCTCGGCTTTTTTCATTTCATCGGGCGTGAAGTCTCGCGTCAGCCAGATAACGATCTTGTACGTCAGAGAGTTTATCTGAGCGAGCCCTTTTTCAAATTCGTCGGGATCGGCGTCTGTGAAATAGTGATCCGTTTTGCCGAAATACACCTTTATCAGACGAATGTCGCCGATCTCCTCGGAGATCTTTCTCACTATGTCAGCCGCACCCGAGTCAAGATAGTAAGATTCGATCGCGGTATCGTTTTCTGTGTCGTAGACCTGCGCCCCGATCATTGTGATAATAGGCGCGTTTGTTCTTACCGCGCGGACATCGTCGGTGATTTCAGCCCCGCCGCGTCCTGTAGCAAGAGTGAAAACTCCGCCGCCCTCGATAAAATAGTCTATTGCTTTGACGTTTTCCTCACAGACTCCGCCGCACGAAAGTGTACCGTCGAAGTCTGTGACGAGAAGTATTCCACTGAATTTTTTATCCATAATTCTCCTCAGAGAGTGATAGTTTCGCCGCTCTTTACGCAGTAATCTTTTCCGTCAGCTGAGAACCATACATCAAGTGCTGTGGGATTGTAAACAACACTTCCTTCGACGGTAAAGTCGAGTGATTCAAATGCTTTTACATAATTGTATATCTCAATGTTCGTCGCATACCATATGTCATCTCTGCCGTGAATCTTTTCGAAGAACTCGATAATTACGTTCCAGTTCTCGTTGCGGGCGAATTCGTAGGTGTGTCCCCAGAGGTAGAACATCATAGGCTTCTCAGGATCAGCGGAGATGAACTCGTCGGTAAGACGGGGAAGCTTGGGATCGTCGTGGTGGCAGGTCGGATGGAGCACGAGCCAATTTTCAGGAAGATCGAATCTGCGTGTTTCTCCGCCTGCGCGGGAATAGTAGATTCCGCACTTTTTGAGGATCTCGATTACGGTGTCGTTGTACGCGCAGTACGCGTAAGCCATACCGTGAATCGGGTGGCCGAACATTTTCTCGAGATTATCTCTGTCATAGTACACGTCATTGTAAGCCTCCTCCGTTGTAACATTTGAGAGGGAGAGGTGACGGACACCGTGAACAGCAATTTCCATTCCGGAGTTTGCGTAAGTCTCGTATGCCATATCCTTGGTCATACGGCAGTGGCTTTTTGTTTCGTAATTGCGGTATTCTTCATCTGCGAAGAGTCCGGAATTTATATTGAACGTACCCTTGATGCCGTATTTCTGCATCAGCTCGATCATGGGGATATCCTGAATTACGGCGTCATCGTAGCTGAGTGTAAGAGCTTTGAGAAGTCCGCCGGGAAATTTCATTGTGATGTTGTTCATGCTGATTCTCCTTTAATCTGTGAAAAAATTATGAGATGATTACTTTAATAAGTAAAGCGTTTGAGATCAATTTTCCGATTTGATAAAATCACACAGCATCGTGCATCTGAGGGTTCGCCTGTCGTTCGATACCATCTGCTCGAGAATGTCACACCGTCCGACGAGGATCACCATTTTCGCGCCTCTCGTTACGGCTGTGTAAAGCAGATTTCGAGTCAGAAGCATCGGGGCACACGAATAAAGGGGGATTATCACCACGGGATATTCGCTTCCCTGACTTTTGTGAACCGTGATCGCGTAGGCGTGATCGAGCTCGTCGAGCTGTGTAAAATCGAGGACACATCGTCTCTCGTCAAAGAGGACGGTCATAAGATTTTCTTCCGAATCAATATCCTCAATAATGCCGACGTCGCCGTTATAGATTCCCATTCCGCTTCGCCCGTCGTCTGTCTCCCATTCGATCGTGTAGTTGTTTTTTGTCTGCATTACACGGTCTCCGACGCGGAATACAACGTCGCGGGATTTTCTTTCATTTTTGCTGTGTGACGGCGGATTGAGCGCCGCCTGCAGTGATGCGTTGAGAGTGTCAGTGCCCGAGAGACCTTTCCTCGATGGCGTGAGGACTTGAATTTTGGCAATGATATCTTCTCCATAAGAACGTGGAAGTCGCGTTCTGACGAGATCTACGACGGTCTGAGAGATTATTTCTTCGCTCTCGCGTGGGAGATAGAAGAAATCCGCATCCTTTTTGTCGATGATCGGGATAGAGCCTTCGTTAATTCTGTGTGCGTTTGTTATAATGAGACTCTCGCCCGATTGACGAAAGATCTCGGTGAGACGAACAACGTTGAACGCCTCTGACGCAATAATATCTCCGAGCACGTTTCCTGCGCCAACGGAGGGCAGCTGATCCGAGTCACCGATCAGAATAAGGCGGGAGCCGTTTTTCATCGCCCGAAGCATCGCTTCCATAAGCAGCACGTCGATCATTGATGCTTCGTCGATGATCAGAACATCGCTCTCGAGAGTGTTGTTTTCGTCCCGCATAAATTTTGTGCTGCTCTCGTCAGCTGCATCCATTTCGAGAAGTCGGTGGATCGTTTTTGCCTCGTGAGAGGTAGCCTCGCTCATTCGCTTTGCGGCACGTCCTGTCGGTGCGGCGAGGGAGACTTCAAAATCGAGTGATGAGAAAATCGAGATCAGCCCCTTGATGATGGTAGTTTTACCTGTTCCGGGACCGCCCGTGAGTATCATAACACCGTCCGACATTGCACGGAGAAGTGCTTCCTTCTGCGCCGCAGCATATTCGATACCCGACTGAGCCTCGCTCTTCTCGATCATCAGTACAGAATCCTTTGCGCTGATTGAGGGACACATAGAGCTCAGACGCTTCAGCTTTTTTGCGATGTAAACCTCTGCATTGTACATACGGGACTCGAAGATCATGCGGGTACCGCCTCGGTTCACCGAGACGAGAGATAACTTTGCGATGGCGGCTTCGATACATTCAGCTACACGACCTTCGTAAGCGGTGTCCCCGCTGAAGAGAAGATCGAGCGTACATCGGCAAAGCTCCGTGTACGGCAGGCAGGTGTGACCTGAACGCTGAGCTTCAGCTCGCAGTACGTAAACTGCGCCGTGTATAATTCTTTCTTCAGAGTCGAGGGATAGCCCTGTGCTCATTGCGATCTGATCGGCACGGCTGAAGCTGATACCCCAGAAATCCTCGCACAGACGATACGGATTGTTTCTGATCCTGTCGATTGCGGCTCCGCCCCATTTTTTGTAGATCTTCATAGCGGTTTGAGGAGTGAAGAAATCGCGGCAGAACATCATTACCGATCGCGCCCCGGAGATCGCCTTGAAGTTTTCTGAGATCTTTGCGGCGCGCTTCGGCGTAATTCCGGGAATATCTGTCAGCCAATCGGGATTGTTCTCGATTACGCTGAACGTATCAGTTCCGAACTGCTCGACGATCTTCTGCGCGGTTTTCGGTCCGACGCCCTTTACAGCACCCGACGCAAGATAACGGAGAATATCGCCCTGTTCGGCGGGAAGGTTTTTTTCATAAGTTTCAGCCTTGAACTGACGTCCGTAGACTTGATGATTAGTCCATTTGCCGTATGCTGTGATCTTGTCGCCTTCTGCCAGATAGGGTATTATTCCCGTAATTACAACAGGCTCGCCGTGTGTATCTTCGATCTCACAGACGGTGTAGCCGTTCTCGTCGTTTTGGAAGATTATTGAGTCTACAATACCTGAGACAGAATCCTGATTCATTTGTTCTTGATCGTTCACGGGATACCCCCTATCTTTGATAAATAATCTGTTAATATAATTATACTGAATTCTTCCGTCAAGTCAAGCGGATATGATGAATTTCGAAAAAAAGAAAGGCTGTGTCAAACACAGCCCTGTTCAGAAATTATTCTATCAAAAATGGAATGTAGCCTTTATGTCATCGGCGAAGTCGACCTTTTCCCACGGAATGTCGAGGTCTTCGCGTCCCATATGACCGTAAGCGGCGAGATCACCGTAGATCGGACGTCTGAGATCGAAGCGGGAGATGATTGCAGCAGGACGCATATCAATTTTTCCTGTAATGTAATCAGCGATAAGAAGATCGTCAACCTTACCTGTGCCGAATGTGTCGAGCATTACGGAAACGGGACGGGCTACGCCGATCGCGTAAGCGAGCTGAACCTCGCATCTGTCAGCGATTCCCGATGCAACAACGTTCTTTGCAATGTAACGAGCCATATAAGATGCGGAACGGTCAACTTTTGTCGGGTCTTTCCCTGAGAATGCACCGCCGCCGTGACGGGAATATCCGCCGTAGGTGTCAACAATGATCTTACGTCCTGTGAGACCGCTGTCGCCCATAGGACCGCCGATTACAAAACGTCCTGTCGGATTTACGTAGATCTTTGTGTCGTCGTCAAGCATTTTCTCATTAACTGTGGGACGGATAACGTGTTCGATGATGTCGCGTCTGATCTCGTCGAGGGATACCTCGGGATCGTGCTGAGAGGATACAACGATTGCGTCGATTCTGACGGGTGTGTATCCGTCATACTCTACTGTAACCTGAGTTTTTCCGTCAGGTCTGAGATAGGGAAGTGTACCGTTCTTGCGAACTTCTGTGAGACGCATTGCGAGCTTGTGAGACATAGAGATCGGGTAGGGCATAAGCTCGGGTGTTTCGTTGCACGCGTAACCGAACATAAGTCCCTGGTCGCCGGCTCCTGTGTCAAATCCGTCGGTATTCTCACCTGCTTTAGCTTCGGCAGACTTGTCAACTCCGAGGGCGATGTCGGGAGATTGCTCGTGGATAGAGTTGATTACAGCGCAGGTAGAGCCGTCAAAACCGAACTTTGCACGATTGTATCCGATATCAAGGATAGTCTTGCGGACAACGTCCTGAATGTCAACGTAAGCGGATGTTGTGATCTCACCCATTACCATAACGAGACCTGTTGTACAGCAGGTTTCACACGCAACACGGGACATAGGATCGGCCTTGAGCATTTCGTCAAGAATTCTGTCGGAAATCTGGTCACAAATTTTGTCGGGATGTCCTTCTGTAACCGATTCTGATGTGAAAAGTTTTTTCATTAATTATCTCCTTTGGATTTTCGTGGATAGAGAGGACACAAAAAATGTTCCCGCACCTTAACAGAACGAGAACATTGTATTGATGACTCATCTGTCAGGAATTAGCACCTTGTCATACGATAGGTTGCCGGGCGTCACAGAGCCAGTCTCTCAGCCACTCTTGATAAGCTATATTATTTTTTAACGTGTATATTATATCACACTATTTCCCTATATGCAAGAGAATATCCCTTAATTTATGTAGAATTTTTTTGTGAAATAAACGGTGCTTTTGTCAAAACTTACTTATAAGTGCAAAACCTTTGAAAGTCGTTTGTACAGAAGAAGATTAACCGTCGCACAGATAACTCCCTTGAGCAGATTGAACGGTACTGTGGCAAAGAGTATAAGCGTAGCAAGGCTGTCTACATTGGAGTTGACTGCAGATGCCATCCCAACGATCGATTCAAGCTTGAATCCCATAAAGTAAACGTAAGCGGGAATCATAACGAAATAGTTGACTGCACTGCTTACCACAAGAAGAGAACAAATTCCGATCACCAGGGAGAGTACAGCACCTTTGAACGATTTGTGGTGCTTGTAGAACCATGATGTGGGGACAACGAGAGCACACCCCATAACAAAATTGGCAAGCTCGCCAACACCTGCAGTCATAGTACCGTTGATGAGCAGATTGAGCAGGTTTTTGATAAGCTCCATAATAGCTGCCGCAAGTGGACCCATTGCAAAGCCGCCCATAAGGATGACTGCATCCGACAGATCTATCTCATAGAACGACGGAGCAAACCATACGGGAATTTGAAAGAGCATGAGCACAACTGCAACTGCAGCGAGTATGGCAATCTTGGTAATAGTTCTGAGGGGCAGATTTTGTTTTTTCATAATAATATCCTCCTGAATGTGGTTTGACATTCCGAAGAAACAAAAAACCGTGGAAGATACCACGGAGATACGCAAAAAAGCGCATTTTGAATCTTCTCTCATCCAGACTTTGACTGTCGGTATTGGAATTGCACCAATTCAGCCTCGCAAAAAACGAGGTTCGCAGACTCTACTGCCGGTAAGGAATTTCACCTATCCCCGAAAATAATATTAACTTGATATAATATTACCACAATAATGAGTAAAAGTCAATAACGGAAGAAGATTTTTATTATGTTTTGTAAAAGTAAAAAACAAAAGGGCAAGGAAGACCTTGCCCAATATTGTTTAGTAAAACTTACGCGTCGATTTCGATAACAACGCCGGAACCTACTGTTCTACCACCTTCACGGATAGCAAAACGGAGACCCTTTTCAATAGCGATAGGAGTGATAAGTTCAACCTTCATGTCAACGTTATCACCGGGACGGCACATTTCAACGCCTTCGGGAAGACCGATTGTACCGGTAACGTCAGTTGTTCTGAAGTAGAACTGAGGTCTGTAACCTGCGAAGAAGGGCTTCTGACGGCCACCTTCTTTTTCAGTAAGAACGTAAACCTGACCTACAAACTTTGTGTGGGGCTGGATGGAACCGGGCTTGCAGAGAACCTGACCACGTTCGATAGCCTTCTTGTCAACACCACGGAGAAGGAGACCAACGTTGTCACCAGCTTCAGCGGAGTCAAGGAGCTTACGGAACATTTCAACACCTGTGATAGTTGTGGACTTCTTTTCTTCAGAGAGACCAACGATTTCAACAACGTCACCCATCTTAACGATACCACGTTCTACTCTACCTGTAGCAACTGTACCACGACCTGTGATGGAGAATACGTCTTCTACAGGCATAAGGAAGGGTTCGTCAGCCTTACGAGCGGGTGTAGGAATGTATTCGTCAACAGCGTTCATGAGTTCGAGGATAGAAGCGTATTCGGGATCATCAGCGTTTGTGCTGGAAGATTCGAGAGCGTCACGAGCGGAACCGCGAACGATCGGAATATCGTCACCCGGGAATTCGTACTCGGAGAGAAGTTCTCTGATTTCCATTTCAACGAGGTCGAGAAGTTCGTCGTCGTCAACGAGGTCGCACTTGTTCATGTAAACAACGATTGCGGGAACGCCAACCTGACGAGCGAGAAGGATGTGTTCACGAGTCTGCTGCATAGGACCGTCGGAAGCAGCAACTACGAGGATAGCACCGTCCATCTGAGCAGCACCGGTGATCATGTTCTTAACGTAGTCAGCGTGGCCGGGGCAGTCAACGTGAGCGTAGTGTCTAGCGTTTGTTTCGTATTCAACGTGTCTTGTGTTGATTGTGATACCACGAGCCTTTTCTTCGGGAGCGTTGTCGATCTGGTCATATGCCATGAATTCAACGTTACCGTTCTTGAGACCGAGAGTCTTTGTGATAGCAGCTGTTGTGGTTGTCTTACCGTGGTCAACGTGACCGATAGTACCAATGTTTACGTGGGGCTTGGTTCGTTCGAAATGTGCCTTTGCCATTTGGATTGTCCTCCTAAATTTTAGTTGTTTTTGATTTTTTATTTATCGAATTTAATCGAATTGAGTTGCTTTAATTAGCTTGAAAAGTCGAAATTATTTCTTTGATTCGATCTTTTCGCGGATGCTCTTCGGAACTTCTGCGAAGTGATCGGGTTCCATTGAATACTGACCGCGGCCCTGAGTGCAGGAACGGAGAGATGTGGAGTAACCGAACATTTCGGAAAGCGGAACATACGCATTGATCTGATAAGCGCCAAATACCTGGTCCATGGAGATGATCTGACCACGTCTCTGATTGAGACCGCCGATAACGTCACCCATGTAATCTTCGGGAGTAATAACTACTACCTTCATAACAGGTTCTGTAAGAACAGGATCTGCCTTCTGCATAGCATCCTTGAATGCCATGGAGCCTGCGATCTTGAACGCCATTTCAGAGGAGTCGACTTCGTGGTAAGAACCATCGTAGAGGTTTACCTTAACGTCAACTACGTTATAGCCTGCAAGTACACCGGACTGCATTGCGCTCTTGATACCGTCTTCAACAGCGGGGATATATTCCTTCGGAATAGCACCGCCGACAACAGTATTTTCGAACAGGAAGCCTGCACCGGGTTCGTTGGGCTCGATGTGGATCTTAACGTGACCGTACTGACCCTTACCACCGGACTGACGAGCGTACTTGAGGTCGGAATCCGCACCGCGGCGGATAGTTTCCTTGTAAGCAACCTGAGGCTGACCTACGTTAGCTTCAACCTTGAATTCACGGAGAAGTCTGTCTACGATGATTTCGAGGTGGAGTTCACCCATACCTGCGATGATGGTCTGACCTGTGTCGCCATCTGTGTAGGTACGGAATGTCGGGTCTTCTTCAGCGAGCTTGGAGAGCGCGATACCCATTTTTTCTTCGCCGGCCTTTGTTTTAGGCTCGATAGCGACTCTGATAACAGGTTCCGGGAATTCCATGGATTCAAGAACGATGGGGTTCTTTTCATCACAGAGAGTGTCACCTGTTGTTGTGCTCTTGACGGATACTACAGCTGCAATGTCACCGGAGTAACATGTTTCGATGTCCTTACGATCATTTGCGTGCATCTGAAGAATACGTCCGAAACGTTCACGGGCGCGCTTTGTGGGGTTGTATGCTGTCTCACCGGCATTGATTGTACCGGAGTAAACTCTGAAGAAGCAGAGCTTTCCAACATACGGGTCTGTCATGATCTTGAATGCGAGAGCTGCGAACGGTTCTTCGTCAGAAGAACGGCGAACATCTTCTTCGCCGGTTTCGGGGTTAACACCCTTGATGTCCGGAACGTCTGTCGGGCAGGGCATATAGTCGATAACTGCGTCAAGAAGCTTCTGAACACCCTTGTTTTTGTAAGATGTACCACAAACTACGGGAACGATCTTATTGTCGATAGTAGCCTTTCTGAGAGCCTTCTTGAGTTCGTCGATTGTGAGTTCTTCGCCTTCGCAATATTTTTCGAACAGCTCTTCGTCGGTCTCGGCGATAGCTTCGATCATAGCGTCATGATATTCCTGAGCCTTTTCAGCCATATCTTCAGGAATGGCTTCTGTACGCATA
>SVUC01000060.1 GCA_015063455.1 Oscillospiraceae bacterium | reverse complement strand
CTGAACAGGGCACAGGCGTTCATGATGACGAAGTAAATGGTTACCCCTTCAACATCGGTGAAGACGGTACAGGTATCTACAACCTCGGCAACGAGCTCGTTATCAACTATGACGAATTCGCAGTATTCAAAGGCGAAGCTCTCACACATGAAGACATCATCGCTATCTACGAATACGCTCCCGAAGGTTATGAAGGCGCAGTTTGGGTAGACCCCAACGCTCCTGTAACATTCGAATCCGATCCTGCAGCAGTTGCAGCTAAGGCAGAGCTCTACCTCAGCTTCGACGACGGTATCGCAGACACCACAGGCAAGTACCCCCTCAACGTAGTTGGTAACGTTACATCTGTTGAAGGTGTTTCCGGAAACGGTGTTCTCATTAATACTGTTGGCGACGGTTCAGACGTAAGCTACATTGAAATTCCCGACTACAAGTTCGGCAGCGAATCCTTCACAGCATCTATCTGGTTCATCCGTAAGTCCGGTTATAAGGACCAGGTTCTCTTCGGTAACCAGGACAGAAGCTCTGACCCCACAACAACAGGTTGGACAATTTACACAAGTTATGCCAAGGCAGCATACAGATCTGCTATCACAGGTCTCGACAGAGGTAAGGCTGACGCTGAATGGGCAGGCACATCTTTGTCTGACTTCAACGAAAGCTGGAACCAGCTCACAGTAGTTGTTGACCGTGAAGCTCAGGTTACAACAATTTACTTCAACGGTAAGGAAGCAGTTGCCAGTTCCTTCGCATCTGTTGGTCACGGCGAAGAATCTTATGACCTTGGCAATTTCATCATTGGTGCATACTATGACGAAGCTCGTGCAGCAGTAACACACTCCTATGCAGGTTCTTGGTCTGAAGACTATGAACTCTACGTTGACGAAGTTGCTCTCTTCAAGGGATGTCTCACAAAGGACGAAGTAGCTGCTCTCTCCGCATACAAGGCTCCCGAAGCAACAGACGATCCCACAGATCCTGTTGATCCCGATCCCGTAGATCCCGTAGATCCTGTTGATCCCGGCGTGACAGACGATCCCGAAGTAGTAGATCCCGGCACAGATGATCCTACAGATGAACCCTCCGCTCCTCAGACATTCGATATCGCAATCGTAGCTGCAGTAGCGTCCATCATTTCTCTCGCTGGCTTTGCTATCGCAAAGAAGCACTAATCTAACACGATAATTTTCGATTTGATATAATCAAATCATAAATTATACTTCCATATTAGAAAAACGGCGCCGCACGAGCTTTGCGGTGTCGTTTTTTTGTTTATAAAAAACTTTGCACATTTTTTGAGAAAATTTTCGTTTTCGAGAAAAAATTAATTATTAGGAGTAGAAAAACTTCCTTGATTGTGGTATAATAATATATCTACAATAGGGTATCTGTACGCTCAAGAGGAAACGGGGGGATAGCATTTGAAAAATTATGTTCGCAGCCGCTTGTTCTCGGTTATGCTCAAGCGCGATGATCTTCCCGAGATGACACTTCCGCTTGTGATCCTTCTCGCATTTTTAGCGTCTGCTCTATCCGTCGCAGCCTCAAAGCTGAGTGCTGTTTCGGATGTGTACGCTTCTCTTACCGTAATAAAATTTGGCGCGGCGCTTCTGATCTTCCCTCTTATCGTTTGCTTTTACTCCATGATAATCCTTCTCTGGCGAAGGGTAGCTTCACTTTTTGTGACAGCGGTGATATTTTTCTCTGTGATCCTCTCGGGCTCTGACCTTTTCAGTGCGGCATCAATCACTCTCGCATCCCTTTTTGTGTCGTATATGTTTGCCGTGTCGATGATCGCTCGTGAGTCACGTTTCAGACGGATGACATCCCTCGCAATGTCGTACGCTGTCAGTATCGCACTTGTTCTGATATCAGCAATAGGCTTGGAATTTGGCACATTTGATGCGTTTGCGGACTCTTATATGGAGAATATGCCCGAGCTTTTGAGAGATATTTTAGTGAGATTCGGTTACAGGGCGTTGTCCGAGCAAAGCTGGGACGAGATCGCCCGAATGATAATCGTAAAGCTTCCCGCGATGATAGGACTTGTGTCGGTGATAATCGCATTTTTGACAGATCATCTGACCTCACTCCTTTTCCGAGTGCTCGATTGCGAGAATGTTTTCATTGAGATCACAAGTGAGATCACAATGCCCCTCAGCTACGCTGTAGTGTACGGAGTCGCATTTTTTCTCACGCTCTTCACGTCGTATCGGTACAATCCCCTGATCTACGAGATCCTCAGCGGGATCGTGCTTATCATGATGCTCCCGTGTGCGCTGGTTGGTGTTTCAGAGTTCGCACGAGGAGTGCAGGATATGCTCAGCTGTGTTTCGAGAGAGAGATTTCTCACAGTCGCCGTGATCGTGATCACAGTATGCGCGCTCGGAATTTCAAACAGTATTATGATCCTGTCAGTAATGGGCGTATATTTTGTAATCAAAGAACGAATCTCCGCACGGATGGGTAAGGACCGCTGATGCGGATAAAGATATAAGAATATTGAAAGGTTATTTTAGCTATGTCAAAAGCAGGAAATAATAAAAACGACTTGCGTGCTGTACGCAAAGAAACTGCATTGTTTTTTGCGATCGGTGCAGTGTTCTGCATTGTTTTGTTCGCAGTCGCATCTTGCCTGTCTCAGATCAGTCCCGTAATAATCGGGGCTATGGCTGTTATTATTTATGCTGCAATATGTGTTGCAGTGTACCTCATTTTCGAGAGACGCCGCGGAACAAGCGTAAGTGGTGAAACGCTCGCACCTGTAATGGGTAAGATCATGTTTGACGCTGTCGTAAAGCTGTCAACACCCGTATTTATCTGCGATTCGAGTGAGAGAATAATCTGGTATAACACCGCAACGGAAGAGCTGAAATCTGACAAAAACAAGCTCTACGGTGAGACCGTTGAGGAGCTTTTCGGTGTTACACTTTCCGATATCAGACGTGACCGTCACGAAAAGGGTGCAAGACTTACCTGCGATGGACGCTCGTTCCTTGCAAAGTTCAATCACATCAAGACAGACGACAACGATTTTGCTCTCGTTACTACGGTGGAGACAACGGAAATAGATCAGCTCTGCGAAAAGATCGACGGGGATGAGCTCGTTGTGTGCTACATCATCATCGACAACCTCGGCGAGATGCTCCAGTATGACAGCGAAGAATACAGACCTGCGGCTGCAAGAATCGACGAGATCCTTCGCGATTGGGCAGACGAATACGGCGGAATTCTCAAGGAATACGAGAGAGACAAATATCTTTTTGTAACTCAGGCGAGAGTTCTTGACAAGTTAGTTATACAGAAATTCGATATTCTTGACAGAGTGCGCGCGGTAAAAGCGGGGGACACAAATCTTCCTCTTACGATTTCTCTCGGCGTCTCGAACATTCACGGAAGTTTTGAGGATAAAGAAAAAGCGGCTCACGCTGCGCTCGATATGGCACTGCAGCGAGGAGGCGACCAGGCTGTACTCAAGGGTGACGGATCTATAGACTTCTACGGCGGTATCACAAAGAGTGTGCAGAAGAGAACTAACGTCCGCGCAAGAGTTGTATCCAATGAACTGATCTCTGCGATAAAATCGGCATCGAATGTGCTGATCATGGGACATAAATTCGCAGACTTTGACGCGTTCGGCGCGTGTGTAGGACTTGCGAGAATCGCAATGTTCTGCGGAGCAAGAGTTAATATCGTAATCAATATGGCTGACCGCAATCTTGCGGGATGCCGTTCAATGCTTGAATCTGAGGAAGATTTCCTCGGAATCTTCAAAAGTGCGGCGCAGGGACTCGATCTTCTCGAGACGGGAACTCTCGTTATCGTCGCAGACGTGAACAATCTTGCGATTGCGGAAGAGCCTGAGCTTGCGTACAGAACAGAAAAGCTTGCAGTGATCGACCACCACAGAAAAGTTTC
Organism: Oscillospiraceae bacterium; assembly: GCA_015063455.1. Classification (GTDB taxonomy): domain Bacteria; phylum Bacillota; class Clostridia; order Oscillospirales; family CAG-272; genus UMGS1696. The sequence continues at coordinate 10,703 of SVUC01000060.1, read as the reverse complement.
GGAATTTGAGAGAGAGCCCGACGTTGAATACATCGAGCCGTCCGCATCCGCAACCTGTGAGATCGTGGCAGAAATGCTTGAGCAGGTACTCCCGAAGGATGATCTGACACCCGCCGAGGCTAACGTAATGCTCGCGGGAATAACACTTGACACAAAGCAGTTCACCAAAAATACCGGAACAAGAACGTTCTCAGCGGCAATGTACCTCAGAGACCGCGGAGCAGACCCGTCTGAAGTACAGCGTCTCTTCAAGGAAAGCTTTGACGATTATATGCGCGAGGCGAAATTCAGAAGAAATGTTGAGATTTACCGAGGCGTGTGCGCGATCACGATCGTTGATGACAGCGACGGTGCTGACCGTGTTATCGCGGCAAAGGCGGCAGACAATCTCCTTATGGTAGACGGGATCAGAGCATCATTTGCAGCGATCCGCTCCGGAGATACCGTGCATCTTTCCGCACGTTCTCAGGGAGACATGAACGTTCAGCTTGTACTCGAGGAATTGGGCGGAGGCGGTCACTATGATGCCGCAGGCGCTCAGTGTACAGGCGAATCGACCGAAGATGTTATCGCTAAGCTGAAGGCGGCGATAGATCTTCATATATAACATAAAAGAAAAAATAATTACCCCGGAGGAATAAAAAATGAAAGTTGTATTATTGCAGGATGTAAAAGGACAGGGTAAAAAGGATGATCTCATCAATGTATCTGACGGATACGCGAGAAACTTCCTTTTCCCGAAGAAGCTCGCTGTTGAAGCGGACTCAAATATCCTCAACGAAATAAAGAATAAAGAAGCGGCAAAACAGCGCAAGATCGAGCTTGAGAAAGCGGCTGCTCGCGAAACTGCTGAGAAAATGCAGGGTATAATCGTAAAGATCAAGGTTAAGGAAGGTACAGCGGGAGACGGAAAGTTCTACGGATCCGTTACAACAAAGGATATCGCAGAGGCGCTCCTTGAACAGCACAAGATCGAGATCGACAAGAGAAAGATCGTTCTCGCCGATCCCATCAAGGCGTACGGCACATTTACCGTTGACGTAAAGCTTTATCCTGAGATCTCAGGTAAACTGAATGTAATTGTTTGCGCGGGCTGATCAAATTATCGTAAATCCAAATTTAAATCATATATAAGGAGAAAATTATGGAAAACAAGAAACTTCGTATGGCTTTTGTAGGTGTTGGCGGCATGGGAAGAAAGCACGTCAGATTCTGCTCGCAGAATCCTTCCGTGGAGGTAGTTGCACTCTGTGACCTCAATCCCGAAAAGTGTGCAAATTCTATCAAGGATAACAACCTTAATCCGAATACTCCAATCTACACAGACTTCCGTGAAATGATCGAAAAGGAACAGCTTGACGCTGTTGATATTATCACACCGAACTATTATCACTCCGTAATCGCAATCTTTGCGTTTGAGCACGGTCTCCACGTTTTCTGCGAAAAGCCAGATGCTATCAACGCTGAAGAAGCAATGAAGATGAAGGAAGCTTCCGAGAAGGCTGGTAAGGTTCTTATGGTAATGCGTAACAATCGTTACTATAACAACTCCAAGCATCTCAAGACATTCATTGATGCAGGTAAAGCGGGAGAGATTTACTGCGGTCGCTGCGGTTGGGTTCGTCGCCGCGGTATTCCCGGCAAGGGCGGTTGGTTCACAACTAAGGCTCTCTCGGGCGGTGGTCCTCTTATCGACCTCGGCGTACATATGATCGACCTCTCTATCTGGCTCATGGGTAACCCGAAGCCTGTAGCAGTTTCCGGATGTACATACAACAAGTTTGCTGAAAATGAATCAAGAGCAGACTCTGAGCACGCAGCCTTCGGTGAAGCTCAGGAAGACGGAATCATCGACGTAGAAGATCTCGCAATGGGCTTCATCCGTTTTGAAAACGGTGCGTGCCTCCAGATCGAATTTTCTTGGTCTGCAAATATTGAAAAAGAAAAGAGATTTGTTGAGCTTCGCGGAACAAAAGCAGGTGTTTATTGGAACGATGACGGTACCTGCAGCATTTGGGGCGAAGATGAAATAACAGAGGATCCCCTTGATATTTTCCCGCACACAGGTGATATGGGTAACGGTCACGCAAGAGCGCTCGAGCACTTTGTTAAGATCATTCTTGACGGCGCAAAGCCAGACTACGTTCCCGAACAGGGCGTAAATATGATAAAGATCCTCGACGCGATCTACAAGTCTGCTGAAACAGGCAAAGAAGTTATCCTTTAATATATAATCCAAAAAAAGTAAAATCCCGAAAAATAAAACAATTTTTGTGAAAGGAGGAGAGACCGTTGAATTCAGATTTTGACAGACTTGAGAGGAGAATGCCCTTTTCTCTCGAAGCTGAGCAGTCTCTTCTCGGCTCTATCCTTATAGATCCGTCCTGTATGGATGAGATCGGAGCTGCGATAACGGCAGATGACCTATATCTTCCAGAGCATACAGAGATCTACCGCGCAATGCAGCAGATGTACATCAAGTCAAAGAATATTGACGTTGTAACTCTTATCGAGGAGCTCGTTCAGTCGGGCACATACGATGAGTCCGGCGGACGCGAATACCTCAAGCTTATTGCAGATGCTGTTCCAACAGCCGCAAACGCGAAGGATTACGCGAAGATCGTCCGCGACAAATCGGTGTTGAGAGACCTTATCCGCGCAGGTGAAGATATTTCTGAAGCCGCGTATGCGGGGGACGACGAGGCTGACGCCCTTGTTGAGTACGCTGAATCAAAGGTGTTCCGCATTGCTGAAGGACGTGACGACAAAAATTTCGTCCACATCCGCGATGCACTTCTTCAGGTTTACGAGAGACTCAATACACTCTCGCAGAATCCTGATGCACTCAGAGGATGCCCGACAGGCTTTGATGCGCTCGACAACGTGATCGTCGGTATGAATAAGGCTGACCTTGTGTTGATCGGCGCACGTCCCGGTATGGGTAAAACGTCGTTTGCGATGAATATTGCGACCGAGGCGGCTCTCAAAACGGGTAAGACTGTCTGCGTTTTCAACCTTGAAATGTCAGCAGAACAGCTTGCAAACCGTATGCTCTCGAGTGAGGCACAGATCGATAGCTATAAGATGCGCTCAGGTAAGCTTGAGGCTGAGGACTGGAATGCTATCGCGCACGCCTCATCCAGACTTTCCGAGACCAATATTCTTATTGACGATACGCCCGGCATCACCGTTATGGGTATGAAATCTAAGCTCAGACGTGTGAAAAATCTCGGACTTGTCGTTATCGACTATCTCCAGCTTATGCAGGGCGACAAGCACACCGATAACCGCGTAAACGAGGTTGCGGATATTTCCCGTGGACTCAAGCTTCTCGCAAAAGAGCTTGAAGTTCCCGTTATCTGTTGCGCTCAGCTCTCCAGAGGACCTGAGAACCGTCCCGATAAACGCCCGATGCTCTCTGACCTCAGAGACTCAGGTGCGATCGAGCAGGACGCGGATATCGTATTGTTCCTCTACCGTGACGAATATTATAAGGAAGAATCGGTCGATCAGTCGGTGGCTGAGGTGATTATCGCGAAAAACCGCCACGGCTCACTTGAAAAGGTAAAGCTCGGCTGGATCGGACGATTCACAAAATTCACAAATCTCGCGCAGGAAATGCAGGGAATGGCGTAAGCCTGTGCAGAAAATTGATATTTTAATGAAAATATTACCGAAGATAAAATCTCCGAAGGACATTAGAGAGCTCGACAAAACCGAGCTCTCCGTCCTTTCTGAAGAGATCAGAAAAACAATAATTGAAACAACATCAAAAAACGGCGGACATCTTGCGTCAAATCTCGGTATGGTCGAGGCGACACTTGCTATCCACCGTGTTTTCGACTGCCCAAATGATGCTGTGATCTTTGACGTGGGTCACCAGGCGTACGCGCACAAGCTGATCACGGGAAGATACGACGGCTTCTCTACCCTTCGCCAAGCGGGCGGCATATCGGGCTTCACCAATTACGAGGAAAGCGAATACGATACAACGATCGCGGGACACAGCGGAACGTCGATCTCTACGGCAGTCGGAATTGCCGAGGCTGATCGGATCGCGGACAGAAAAAGCCACACCGTAGCGGTGATCGGTGACGGCTCGTTTACGGGTGGTATGGTTTACGAGGCGCTCAATCAGGTCGCATCCAAAAAACTCAGACTTGTGATAATCCTCAACGATAACGAAATGTCGATCTCGAAAAACGTCGGCGGACTCTCGACCTATCTTTCGGGGATCCGAACAAGCGCGGGTTACTTCAACTTCAAGCTTTGGCTGAAAACTGTATTTTCAAAAATCCCGCTGATCGGTGACGGATGTATCAGCGCGGCGAGAGCTGTCAAGAATTTCATCAAACGAGTGCTTGGATCTGAAACCTTCTTTGAGTCTCTCGGAATTAGGTATATCGGGCCCGTGAACGGAAACGATATCGACCGTCTGACCGATGTGCTTGAAGAGGCAAAAAGCAAAAATGAGCCTGTTATCGTGCATATGATAACAAAAAAAGGACTCGGATTCGAGCCCGCTGAGGTGAGACCTGACAGATACCACAGCACATCCGGATTCAAGATCGATTATCTTGAGCCGCAGGAAAACTCAGCGGAGGCAAAGGCGGCAAAGCGTACTTTTGCAGACGAATTTTCCGAGAAAATATGTGAGTTTGCCGAAGATGACGATCGTATCTGCGCGATCACAGCGGCAATGACAGACGGATGCGGGCTTAAAAAATACTCTGGTATGTTTTCCGAGAGATTTTTTGATGTTGGAATAGCGGAGGAGCACGCTGTCGCTATGGCAGGCGGACTTGCGCTTCGCGGGCAGATTCCCGTGACAGTTCTTTATTCGACGTTCTCTCAGAGAGTTTTCGATCAGATGTGGCACGACGTCGCCTTGCAGAAGGCGCACATTGTACTTTGCCTCAGCCACGCGGGACTTGTACCCGGGGACGGAATCACGCATCAGGGCGTGTACGATGTCGGACTTTTCTCACCGCTTCCGAACGTCACGATCTACTCACCAGATACTTTTGCAGATTTTGACGAATCACTTGAGACGTCGATCAGTGGTGAGGGGATTTGCATTGTCAGATACCCTAAGGATGGCGAAAACGTGTACGATGTTGAGTTTGACGATCATGGATCGTGGAAATCATGCGATTTCGGTGACGGAGAGCGTACTGTAACGGTCGTCACATACGGAAGAATTACAAAAAATGTGATCTCAGCAATCAGAAAGATCATCGCGGATGACGCAGACTTGCGAGTTCAGCTTATCGTCCTGCGAAAGATCGTTCCGCTTCCCGAGTCTGATGATCTCAAATTCTACGGCGCGGTAAACGGTGCAGAGCACCTCGTTTTTGTTGAAGAGGTAAAACGGCGCGGAGGTGTCGGCGAGATGCTCGCGTCACACGAATCGGTTGAGAAAAAAGTGTCCGTTATCGCAATAGAAGAAGATCGAATTCCTCACGGAAAGACCGATCAGCTTATGCGGTACGTCGGACTTGACTCGGAGTCGATTGCTGAAAAAGTGAAAAAGATAATTAAGTAAAAAGAAAAAACGCAGTGTTATTCCTCTGTTGTTCATAACGGAGAAAATGCCATAACAAAAAATTCCCACAGGCCGCTCAAACGGTTTGTGGGAACTTTATTTATATGGACAGAAGAAAGAACGAACGAGGAAAGGCTCCCTACGGGAGGGAGTTGTCGACGCAGGTGACTGAGGGAGAGCGCGTGACAATAAAGTTAATCTAAACTCAAGGTCGCGCAGGCTCCTTCCACCACTCCGTGGTCCCCCCCTCCCGGAGGGAGGCTATAACGTGACCTTTGTATTTATCGCAAGTTTCGTATTTGTATTACAAATACCTCGTGCTATGCCCATATCATTATTTTATTCTCTACTTAGGGCATCACGCTTTATGAGTACTGCGTTTTCTTTCATTATTATATAATACTTTTCAGGCCTGTTCCTCAAAGCCTTCCTGCTCTTCGTAGAGCTGCATCAGAAGATCTTCAACCGTGATCTTGCGGTCGCTCAGCTCGGCGGCGCGAATGTAATCGGTCGCAGCCTCACCAAACAGAAGATCGTCGATGTCTATAAGCTCTCGCTCGAACTTTGCGATCTCACGCTCAACTTCGACTTTTCTCTTCTCAATACGACGTTTTTCGGCGTTCGATTTCTTTCGCTCAAGGTATTCATCCTTCTGCGACGGCTCGTACTTTTCGAATGAGGAGAGATCTCCTTTTTCGGCTGCGCGAGCTTCCTTGTACGCGATGTACTCGTCGTAAGAGCCGCGGAAATCACGTCCGTTCTCACCGAGATCAATAAACCTCGTCGCAAGACGCTTTGTGAAATATCTGTCGTGCGATACTGCAATGATCGTTCCGTCAAATTCCGCGAGCGCATTTTCGAGCGCTTCGCGTGATTCTATGTCGAGGTGGTTCGTCGGCTCGTCGAGAATGAGAAGATTCATCTTCGAGAGGATCAGCTTTGCGAGTGTCAACCTCGCTCTCTCACCGCCCGACAAAACAGATATCGGCTTTTCGATATCGTCTCCGCGGAAGAGGAACAGTGCAAGCGTGCTGCGGATCTCCGTTTGCGTGAGGGTGGGATATGCATCCCAAAGCTCGTCGAGGACCGTGCCGTTTTCGTTTAAGTTCTGGTTTTCCTGATCGTAGTAGCCGACCGTTACGTTGTAGCCGAATTCGATCGTGCCGCTCATCGGCTCAAGCTGACCGAGCAAGAGTTTGATTAGAGTAGATTTTCCACATCCGTTGGGGCCGCTGATGAACAGGCGGTCTTTTTTCTTTACGAGGAATGAGATATCGCGGAACAGGATGTTCGTTCCGAATCCCATCGTTAGCTTTTTTGCCTCAGCAACATCGTTACCCGATTCGCCCGATGAGCTGAGTGAAAAGTTGATGGATTTGGGGAGAGCCTTCGGCTTTTCAACCTTTTCCATTCTCGCAATAGCTTTTTCTCTCGATTCGGCGGCAATGATGTTTCGCTCACGATTCCAGCGTCTCTGCTGTTCGATGTACGCTTCAAGCCGCGCGATCTCTTTTTGCTGAAGATTGTATTTTTTCTCAGCTTCTCGACGGAACTTTTCTTTTTCAGTGACGTAATCGGAGTATTTGCACTTGTAAAGCTTCGCACCCTGATTCTCAATGTCGAGCGTTTTGTTCGTCACGCGGTCGAGGAAGAATCTGTCGTGCGATACAAGAATTATCGTTTTACTCTTGTTGTATGAGGCAAGATGCCCTTCGAGCCACCGCATCGTGTCAACATCAAGGTGGTTCGTCGGCTCGTCGAGGATCAGAATGTCGGGCTCACGCGAGAGGAGTCTGGCGAGAGCGAGTCGTGTTCGCTGACCTCCGCTGAGACTTGTGACGGGGAGCGCGAAAACATCTTCGGGGAACCCGAGATTTATGAGAATACTGCGGCAGCGTGACTTGTAATGCAGACCGCCGTCGCGGATATAGCGATTGTTGAGGTTGTTCAGCTCATTTGAGAGACGGTTTATCGTCTCGGTATCGTCTGGATCTGCGGTATCAAGCTCATTCTGAAGCTCTGCAAGACGTACTTCCGCCCGACAAAGCTCGGGGAACACGGCGTACATCTGACCGAGGACAGTCGCGTCGATCGGAGATGATCCGCCTGAGGCGGCTTCCTTGTCTGAGAGCTCCCGTCCGTTCATGTCAATCACGTTGAACGCATCGTCCTGGTGGAGCATACCGACGATTTTATCTTTTGCGATGTATATTTCTCCCTCGTCGGGAATATATTCACCGCAGATCAATTTGAGAAGTGTGCTTTTTCCGCTTCCGTTGACACCCACTATCGCAAGATGATCCCCCTCTTCGAGAGAAAACGTAACCCCTGCGATGATCTCACGGGTGCCTATGCGGTAAGCGAGATCTTTTGTGCTTATGGATATCATAATCTACCTTTTCTCGGCAGGGAAAACGCTTTATCAGATATCGAATTACCGTCTGTTTTCTCTGCCCGGAATTGTGAATGAACGTGTTTCATCCCCTGTGTACTGATTCTGTCTGTACTGCTGCTGGGGATAACCGTTTTGGGAATTTCTGTAGTTTTGCTGAGGATTCTGTCTGTTCTGCTGATTCTGCGGCGCCTGTCTGCGAGGCTGAACGGGATTGCCGTACGCATCGTAATATGTGTTAGCTCTCTGCTGATTCTGCGGACGCTGCTGAGGAGCGCGGTTTCTCTGCTGACTCTGCTGATTTCTCTGAGATCTCTGCGAGTTGCCGTAGAGGCGGTCATCGTAGTAATCTTCGGGAATGTTGTACTGAGATCTTCCGCGTCGGAATATGTATTTCTGCATAAACGCTGCAACGTCATCGTTAAAGAGTGCCCAGATAAAGAGCGCGGCAAAGATCACAACGAGAGCGAGTACAGCGTAAAGAAGGAATTTGAAGAATCCGACGATCACGCCGCCGATAGTCGTGCCCTTTTTGCCGTCATCTGTTTTTTCGCCATCGGTTGACGGTGTGCCCGAGGAGTCGGGGTCATTGTCGTTGTCGTCAGTTTTGGGAGCTTCAAGACCTGCGCTGAGGAGAGTTGAGAGGCGTGTTACGCATTTCGATACACCTCGGTCGATGTTTCCTGCGGCAAAGTCTTCTTCAAGATAATTGTCGCGGACTTCTTCGAGTACGGTGTTCGTGAGAATCTTGTCAACTCCGACGCTCTGCACGAAGTAGTAGTTTTCGTCCTCTTCGGAGATCAGAAGGAGAACGCCCTCACCAAGCTTCCATTCTTTGAAGATGTTTCTTGCGTAAGTCGCTATGTCTTTTTCTCCCGTTGTTGCAACGGTGCATATTGCTATCGTCGCACCAACTTCTTTTGAGAGAGTTTCGTTTGTTTTCTGAATTGATCTGATTGTGGATTCGGAGAGAACCCCTGCATCATCCGCAACATTTTTGTCGGGCTTGGGATATTCCGCTGCCGCGCAGACCGAGATTGCTGAACCAAGCATCAAAACTGACACCATAAAAACGATCAGCGCCGATCTGAAAATTTTGTGAAATCTCTGTTTTGACATAATCATAAGCATTTTTACGAGTTTTTGATACCGATGAGCTTATTCTTGAGCTCGGTTTCGATACGTCCAAGCTCTGCTTCGGCTGCGACTCGCTTATCTTGACCTTCTTTCTGTATAGTCTGGATCTCATCGAGAGTTGCGATGAGCTGTTCGTTTGTGTGGGTGAGAGTTTCGATATCGACGATTCCTCTTTCAGCTTCGCGTGTGACATCAATTGTAGCCTGACGGAGCGCTTCGGAATTCTTCTTCAAAAGCTCGTTTGTCATATCTGTAACGAGACGTCCCGCTTCCATTGCCTGACGCGAGTGCTCGATACCGAGAGCAATTACCATCTGACTCTTCCAAAGAGGAACGGTATTCATAATGACAGTCTGGATCTTTTCGGTCATCATTGTATCGTTGTTCTGGACGAGTCTGATCTGGGGAGACATCTGGATAGAAACCATTCTTGTAAGCTCAAGATCGTGGAGCTTTCTCTCGAAGCGGATGCACTGCTCTTCGAAATCGTTAGCTGCCTGAGCATCCTCGGGAAGATTTGACTTCTGAGCCTTTTCCTTCATCTCGACGAGAGTTGTTTCTCTTGCTTCCTTGAGCTTCTTCTTACCTGCAACGATGTACATTGAGAGCTCCTTGAAGTAAGTGAGGTTCATATCGTAGAGCTCGTCGAACATCGAGATATCCTTGAGAAGTGTGATCTGATGCTGTTCAAGGATCGACACGATATCGTTTACGCTGTTTTCGCACTTGTCGTACTTTGTCTTGAGATTCTCGATCTTTCTCTTTGTTGACTTGAAAAGTCCGAGGAATCCGCCGTCATCTTCGGCGTCATCGTTCATTGAACGGAGGTTTGCGATAAGATCGGTTATCATTCCGCCGACCTCGCCGAAGTCTTTGTTGCGAACGCTTCCGAGTGCTGTGTCGCTGAAATCGGAGATCTTCTTCTGCGCGGATGCACCATATCCGAGGATCATTGCGGAGTTTGAAATGTCGATCTGCTTAGAAAAATCTTCGATCGCCTTTTTCTCAGCTTCCGAGAACTGAGATTCGTCGATGATCTCCTGCTGTGCGGCGGGAGTCTCTTCTTTAACTGTCTGGGGTTTGATTTCGGGAGCTTTGGGCATCGCTGCCGGCATTTCTGCTGCTGCGGATGCGCCTGTATCGAGGGTAAGCTTGATTTCGTTGTCCATAATGTTTGCTCCTTTACTGTATATCTGATTAATTATTTTCTGAATTATCGTTTTCTGTGGTGTCTGTGTCTGATTCCGTTTTTTCTGCTTCTTCTGTTCCCTCTACCTTTTTGACGTAGTCGGATGAAATATTTTTGAGATCAAAGAGGCGTGAGAGGGCGACCAGTGAGATTGCCGCGTACAAAGCGAGTCTGATGAAGGACATATTCGAATCATCTGCACTGGGAGAGATAAACTTTGTGAGAAGAGCTCCGATTGTAATTCCGAGGGAGAGTGCGGCTGATGTGTTCGCGAAAATGTAGAATTGGGGGGTGATCCTTCTGCTGTCTGCCTTCAGAGTAAGACGGGATTCCGAGAAGAAGAACAGCATAACCGCTGAGTTTGCGATAGTCGAGAGATTTCTCACGGGGCTGTTCAGCGGTACGGAGAAATCGAAATACATCTCGAACATCGTGAGGGT
>SVUC01000059.1 GCA_015063455.1 Oscillospiraceae bacterium | reverse complement strand
CGTTCCTTCATCGTGATTTCCAATCGCAGATACAATGTCAGCTATATCCTCGGGATCCATTCCAAGCTTATCGAGAATTCTGAATGCCATTACTGCTCCACTCTGCGAATGCTCTACTCTGTTCACGAGGTTTCCGATATCGTGTAGAAAGCCCGAAATCTTCACAAGCTCGATATCGTGGTCCGAATAACCAAGAGTCTCGAGAATATATCCTGCACATTCCGCAACTTTTGTAACGTGAGCAAAGCTGTGCTCCGTATATCCGAGGGTAATGAGAGATTCGTCTGCCTTACGGATGTACGTTCTTATAGCTTCATTATTTTTGATTTCATTAAATGTAATCATACTGTTTTCCTTCACAAATTATGAATGATTATTTACTCTATTATTTACGTGAGTTATTTGGTTGAGTCTAAAGATCTATTGAATTAATCTGATTTTTTACACCTTATATTATAATAACATAAAATTTCAAATTCTTCAATAGTTTTTCTTTTTTACGGTATTTTATTAATTATTTTATTTATGAATCAAACAAAAAAACGGTATAACCGTTAGATTACACCGTTTATTGATCGTAATTGAATTACTGAGCCTGACCTGTAAGTCTTGCGATTTCTTCTGCGAAGTCGTCTTCTCTCTTTTCGAGACCTTCACCCTTTTCGTAGAGAACGAAAGAGTCGATCTTGATGGAGCCGCCGAGTTCCTTTTCAGCAGCTGCAACGTACTTAGCGATTGTGAGGCTGTCATCCTTAACGTAAAGCTGTTCGTTGAGGCATGCCTTTTCGTAGAACTTACCGATTCTACCTTCAACCATCTTAGCGATGATAGCTTCGGGCTTGTTTGCGTTCTTTTCGTCGTTCTTGATCTGAGCCATGAGGATTTCCTTTTCTTCATTGAGAACAGATTCCGGAACTTCTTCCTTGCAAACGTATGTCGGAGGAGTACCAGCTGCGATCTGGAGGCAGATGTTCTTAGCGAATTCAGCAAATTCAGCCTTAGCTGCAACTGCTTCGTCAGCTGTGAACTTAACGATAACGCCTGCCATTCCACCACCGTGAATATATGTGGATGTGATACCGTCAACGATTACGAAACGACGGATATTCATGTTTTCACCGATTGTGAAGATCATATCCTTGAGCTTAGCTTCAACTGTTTCGAAGTCAGCATCATAAGGAAGAGCTTTGAGAGCTTCAACGTCAGCGGGCTTCTTGTCAACGATAACCTTGAGGATACCCTTAACGAATGCCTTGAATGTATCGTTCTTAGCAACGAAGTCTGTTTCTGCGTTAACTTCGATCATAGCTGCTGTGTTGCCTTCTACGTAAATATCAACAACGCCTTCAGCTGCGATTCTGCCTGCTTTTTTATCAGCCTTACCAAGACCCTTTTCGCGAAGAACCTTGATCGCTTCATCAAAATTACCATCTGTCTCAACGAGAGCCTTCTTGCATTCCATCATGCCGGCGCCGGTCTTGGTTCTGAGCTCGTTTACCATTTTAGCTGTGATTGCTGCCATAATATTAAACTCCTGTATTAATAAAATTCTGATTTATATTGACGTTTTGAATTATTCAGCGTCCTGTTCTTCTTCAGCTGCTGTGATTTCAGGTTCAGCTGCTGCGAGCTGTTCGCCCTGCTTGCCTTCGAGAACTGCGTCAGCGATTACGGAAGAGATAAGTCTGATACCGCGGATCGCGTCGTCGTTACCGGGGATAATATAGTCAGCGTCATCAGGGTCGCAGTTAGTGTCAACGATTGCAACAACCGGAATACCGAGCTTCTTGCATTCGAGAACTGCGTTGTGTTCTTTTCTGGGGTCAACAACGAACACTGCGGAAGGAAGACCCTTCATGTTCTTGATACCGCCGAGATTCTTTTCGAGGTTAAAAATTTCCTTCTGGAGAGCAGCAACTTCCTTCTTGGGAAGCATATCAAATGTGCCGTCTTCCTGCATCTTTTCGAGAGAACGGAGTCTTTCGATAGATGTTCTGATTGTCTTGTAGTTTGTGAGCATACCGCCGAGCCATCTTACGTTTACGAAATACATTCCGCAACGTTCAGCTTCTTCACGGATAGTGTCAGCTGCCTGCTTCTTTGTACCAACAAAGAGAATTGTACCGCCTTCTTCAACGGTATTGCGAACGAACATGTAAGCTTCTTCGAACTTCTTGATTGTCTTCTGAAGGTCGATGATGTACACGCCGTTTCTTTCTGTGAAGATGTACTCAGCCATCTTCGGGTTCCAACGTCTTGTGTGGTGTCCGAAATGAACGCCTGCTTCGAGAAGCTGCTTAATAGAAACGATAGACATAATAATGTCCTCCTTCGGTTTTTTCCACCATATCGCATATTATGCCGCCGGAATTTTACGGGGATTTAATCAAAGAAGTATGTTTCTTCTTTTCGACCCGTCCATTCGAATAAGGTTGCCGAATCTTTATCATTCGGGGCTGATTCGTGTATTTGGCACCGGGCATATAACTTAGCGAAATGTGTGTATTATGCGTGTGATACTTTTTTCACACACGTATTGTATTATACCACAAAAGAATCCAATTTACAACATATTACATTTAATTCATATTTTTTTTACAATTTAAAAGAAGAATCCCCTCCGTTTTTTATCGTCTTTTCGATTATCCTTATTGTCGCAGCAATCGCAGATGTCTTTCCCTACCTCAACAAGTATAATGTCCTCGCCTATACATTTGATACAGTTCCACTCGATCTTAACGGTATTCTTACGATCCGAGAAACAAAAAAATGAATCAGAAACAAACACAGCACATATTTTCCCACAGTCCGTATCTATCTGTATGTCACATACATATCCCAGTCTCTTTCCCGTGCAAATATTCACGACCTCACGTTCTCTGAGTTCAGACGAACATATTATCACAAAATCACCCCTGCGGATTATATGAATTTTCGGAAGGAAATATGAAAAGGTTCGCATTCGGTTAAATGCGAACCTTAATCTGTTATTCTTTAATTTATCTCTTGTCGCTGTGGAATTCTGTATAGATCGCTACTATAGAGTTTTCATCGTTAGCGTTAAGCATCTTTTTGATTGTTGCATCTTTAGAAATTTCTTCCTTGATAGTAGCAACAACATCGAGGAATTCAGCTGCAGAAGCGTTATCAAGCTGCTCCTTAACGGATGCTGAAAGATCAGCTAGAGCTTCGAGATCTGCCTGATTTTCTTCAGTTACATATCCTTCAAAACCGATGAAAGGATTGCATGCTGCAGAAAGGTTTGTATCTTTTCCAACACTCCAAGCATCAAGACCAATTCCTTCTCCGGGATAAGTCATATATGCATTACCTGTATGGAGAATATTCATCTGGTAATCGTCGCTGATCACATCAATTATTGTCTCATTATCATCAGCATATTCCCAATGAACGCCTTCTACACCGTACTGAAGAACAGTTCTGAATTCGGTATTTGTATTGAGGTATGTAATTATCTCCATTGCACGAACAAGGCTCTTGGAGTATGTGCTTACTGCAAACATACCGCCAAATACGTCCTCTTCTTCGAACATAGGAGCTTTGTGAAGGACACAATAGTACTCATCTTCATACTCTTTAATTACACTTGCATCACCGGAAACAATACCAACAGCAAACTTTTCGCCATCTTCAAGTGTACCGTCGCCTACACAGCCAAGCTCGTTGAGTTCTTTCATAAGGAGAACAGCGTTAAGATAGTCAGCGTTTTCAAGTGTATTTATAGGAGTAACATCACTCTTATAACCTACTGTATTGTTAAGCTGAGAAGAAATGAGTGACCAATCGTCATTCATACCGCAGTATACAATATTTGCAGGTTCAACTTCAGAAAGAAGCGGGATCACACCGTCAAGATTCTGGCTTGCAATATCTTTGATAAATCCACCGCACTGAACGAATGTCTGTAAATTATCAATATGATAATCGTATTCATCTACGAGTTCCTTATTTATAAGGAGATATTCTGCATCAGATGCGGGATGATTGTTCGGAACACCATAAACACCGTAGTAATTCGCAAGTTCAAAGTATGTAGGATAAATATACTGCTTGAGGATCTTTGATGTTGTACTGAGTTCTGCATCAAGAGACTGGAGATATGATTCATCGACAAACTTTTTATAGTTATCGTAACCCTGTACAAGAATGATATCCATCTGATTTGCACCAACCTCAGGATACTGCTGGATAGCAATACCGAGATCGTTTACGATAGTTTCAGCCTCCGATTCCTTCGGTTCGGTTTCAGTAGCCGATTCAGATTCAACACCGTTGAGCTTATCTTCTTTTTCTTTCTTTTTTCTTTCTTTTTCAGCCAATTCTTCGGCTTCTATTCTCTCTTTAATTTCAATTGTCTTATTCTCTACTGTTTCCCAATACTCATCTTCGGGAATAAGATGAAGTTCAATTGCAGTATCATAACGAGCACGTGTAAGTCTGTTAATTGCTTCAGACACCTGCTCTATAGCCTCTTCGGTTGTATTAGGGCTTGTAGGAAGCCACAATGAAAGTGTCATAGAAATTCTCTGTGCGCCTTCAACGTCAGCTTCTGCATCTACTTTATCATCAGTAGTTGAAGGATCTGAACAAGAAGTAAATGTACCTATTGTCATAAGTAACACAAGCAAGAGACTTAAAAATTTTTTCATTTGAAAATCCTCCTGAATGGATTCTGGGATATAATTGCACAAAAGTCCCATTAAAATTCTTATAATATTTTACACTAAAATTGTAATATTGTCAAGCATTTTTTATGTATTAAAATATTCTACAAAGCGAGCCTTGATGCTTTTTTTTGAGTCTTATTGTGCAATATAGACATCTTAAATGTGCACTTTTTGGTGCTATTGACATATTCTTTGTGTGCTTGTCACAAGTTATACTGCTGTAAAATATTCAATACGTCTAATTTTTAAATTTTTACTCAAGGTAATCTTTGAGTCGTTTGGATCTGCTGGGGTGTCTGAGCTTTCTCAACGCCTTAGCTTCGATCTGTCTGATACGCTCTCTTGTGATGTTGAATTCCTGTCCTACCTCTTCAAGAGTCTTCGGTTTTCCGTCATCGAGTCCAAATCTAAGTCTGAGAACCATTTCCTCACGATGAGTAAGTGTGTGTAGAACATCTGCAAGCTGTTCTCTGAGAAGCTGATATGATGCCGCATCTGACGGTGTCGGATTATCTTCGTCGGGGATAAAATCTCCGAGATGGCTGTCGTCTGCCTCACCGATCGGTGTTTCAAGAGACACGGGATCCTGTGAGATCTTCATGATCTCTTCTACCTTGTCGGCTGAGAGACCGATGTCATTTGCGATCTCCTCTATCGTTGCTTCCCTTCCGTTCTTCTGAAGAAGCTGTCGCTGGCTTTTCGTTACCTTATGCATGGTTTCCACCATATGAACAGGAATTCTGATCGTTCTCGACTGATCTGCTATTGCTCTTGTTATTGCCTGACGAATCCACCATGTTGCATAGGTTGAAAATTTATATCCTCGAGAATAATCAAACTTTTCAACGGCTTTCATAAGTCCAAGGTTTCCTTCCTGGATCAGATCAAGGAAGAACATACCTTTTCCGATATATCTCTTCGCTATACTTACAACAAGTCTGAGATTAGACTCAACAAGCTCATTTTTCGCCGCCTCGTCCCCCTCATACATCTTTTGTGCAAGTTCCTGTTCCTTCCCAATGGAAAGGAGCGGAATACTTCCGATTTCCTTGAGATACATTCTTACAGGATCATCTACCGCAAGACCTTCCTGTGCAAGAGCACGTTCCATATCATCTGCCGAAACAAGTCTTACAACATCATTATTGATCTTGTCGAGCTCTTCATCACCTATAAGACTCTCTATATCATCTGTATCTTCATCAAGTATGTCGATTGTGTCGTCAATATCAGAGATATCTTCAAGAATATCAGTTTCTGTATATTCTCTTAATATCTCCTCATCTTTGTCAAATTCCATGTTATCCATTTCCGGATCTATACCGTACATTTGGATACCTCCGTTTCATGCCTTTGGGGCGAATTTTTTCGGACATTTTTGGTATTTGCGCTGATTTCCCGACATTATTTCACTGAAATATGTACGGGAGGTTTAGTTTATATCGTTAAGAAATCCTTTAAGGATCTTAGATCTGCTCTGATGGCGGAGCTTTCTGAGAGCCTTCGCTTCGATCTGACGGATTCTTTCTCTGGTGATATTAAATTCCTTACCTACTTCCTCAAGAGTTCTGGTTCTTCCGTCCTCAAGTCCGAATCGAAGCTTGATTACCATTTCCTCCCTCGTTGTGAGAGTGTGTAGAACCTTATTTAGCTGTTCTCTGAGAAGCTGGTATGATACTGCCTCAGCGGGAGTGGGGGATGAATCATCGGGAATAAAATCTCCGAGATGGCTGTCATCCTCTTCACCGATAGGTGTTTCAAGAGATACAGGATCCTGTGCAGCCTTCATGATCTCTCTCACCTTATCAGCACTCATACCGAGATTTTCTGCGATCTCGTCGATCGTAGGCTCTCTGCCGTATTCCTGCAAAAGCTGACGCGATGTACGGGACACGCGGTGTATGGTTTCAACCATATGAACGGGAATTCTGATCGTTCTTGCCTGATCTGCAATAGCTCTTGTGATAGCCTGTCTTATCCACCAAGTCGCATAAGTCGAGAATTTGTATCCCTTTGTATGATCGAACTTCTCAACTGCTTTTATAAGACCAAGGTTACCCTCCTGAATCAGATCGAGGAAGTACATTCCTTTGCCAACATATTTTTTTGCGATACTTACAACAAGACGAAGGTTCGCCTCAACAAGCTCATTCTTTGCGTCTTCATCACCGACCGCAATTCTCTCAGCGAGATATGTCTCTCTGTCAGAATCAAGAAGCGGTATCTTACCGATATCCTTGAGATACATTCTAACGGGGTCATCAACTGCGATTCCTTCTTCTGCAAGGAATTTGTCAATGTCATCTCCGTCTTCAAGATCTGATGTTATTTCATCGGAATCACCGTAGTCATCATTATCTTCAATATAATTTGTAATCTCAATTCCGCTGCTTTCAAGCACATCGTAGATCTTTTCGAGCTGATCGACGTCGTATCCTGAATACTCAACAGCTTCCATAATGTCACTGTTTGAGAGTGACCCCTGGGACTTGCCTTTTTCTATAAGCCCCTGCACATCAACTTTCTTTTCGTTATCCATAATTGACCTCTGGTTTGGGATTTTACTGTATAATTTTAATTTTTGCTTACTTTTTCATTCCGCTTCTCTTTTTCTGCAGAAGCTCTTCAAGAGAAATGTCTCCTCCCGAGTTGATTTTATCGCTTTCCTGACGCAAGGCTCTGACGTAAGTATCAAACGATCCCTCATCATTTACAGACAGTTCGTTACGTTCTGCGATCATTTGGGAGACCCGCGAGATCTCGTCCTGGGTGAACTCCTCGTTGAGCATACCGAAGACGAATCCTCCGTCAGAATTCTTCTCCTTCACATATGTGAAAAGACGTTTTCCGAGAGATGTAACGAAATCGTTTTCTTCAAGCACTCTGCCGTCAACAGCGCGGGTGACATATTCGGAGTAAATAAAGATCATTCCGAGCACATCCTCTTCAATTCTCGCGCCCTTCGGCTGCTTTGCAAAATCCGGATTAACTCTATCAGATATACCCGATGTAATTCTGATGAGCTCACCCTGCCGTTTTTTATCGTTTTCACGAGAGAGCTTTCTTCGTTTCGATTCAACATCAGCTTTGACGCTTTTCGGATCGATCGAAAAATCGCGGGATGTTTTCTCGATATAAATATCTCTCTCGACGCTCGAATATATTCCTGCGATAAACGAACAAATCTCACCTATTGCTTTGATTTTTTCCACAGGATTTGCGATATCATATTTTGAGCTGATCTCGTCAAGCTTAAATTCAAATTTCCCTCTGCTCTGCTCGATCAAGGATTTGAATTTCTCAGCCCCAAATTTTTGTATGTATTCGTCAGGGTCCTTTGCACCGCTCATTTTAAGAACCTTAGCATCAATTCCCGCTTCTTCAAGAAGTACTATTGCGCGGTTTGCGGCTTTTTGTCCCGCTTCATCTGAGTCGTAAGATATTATTACCTTATCTGTGTATTTTTTGATAAGTCGCGCCTGCTCGGATGTGATTGCCGTTCCGAGAGTTGCAACAGCGGAAGTAAATCCGGCTTTATGAAGCGCGATTACATCCATATATCCTTCACAAAGGATAAAATATCCTGCGGTAGAATTTTTTGCATAATTGAGTGCAAACAAATTACGGCTTTTCTTGAATGCAGGTGTATCGGATGTGTTGAGGTACTTCGGCTTTGCATCCCCGAGGATCCTTCCGCCGAATGCGATAACATTTCCCGACACATCTATGATCGGAAACATAACTCTGCCGCGGAAGTAGTCGTAGTAACCGTGCTCACCGCGTCCTGCAAAATATGCTTCCTGTATCTCTTTCGGCTTAAAACCGAGAGACTGAAGATGCTTCAACATAGATCCGCCGCGTTCGGGAGAATATCCGAGTCCGAAATGCTTGATCTCGGGTACGGTCAGTCCACGATCAACGAGATACTGTCGTCCCGGAGCTCCGATATTGTCGTCAAACAAACATTTTCTGTAAAACTTTGCGGCTTCAAGATTCATCGCAAGTGTACGAGAGCGCGACAGGCCGTCACGTCTTTCATTGCCGTCTGAAAAGTCCGGCAAAGCGATCCCTGCTCTTTTGGCAAGAGTCTCAATTGCTGACACGTAATCGAGATTTTCCGTTCTCATAACGAAGCTGATAACATCGCCGCCCGCACCGCATCCGAAGCAATAAAAACTCTGTGTCTCTGGATAGACAACAAATGACGGTGTTTTTTCGCTGTGAAACGGACACAAACCTTTAAGGTTTGATCCTGTTCTTTTTAAGGTCAAATAAGACGAGATCACGCTCTCGATATCACAGCGGTAACGTATATCTTCAATAATATTTGCCGGTATCAACGTGATCCCTCCTTTGATTTCTTAATCTGAATTTATCGGAGTTTCCCAGACGTGCGGAATAAACAGATCCTTATAAAGATCTATCGCATAGCGGTCTGTCATACCCGATACATAGTCGCACACGCATCTCTCAACAGGCTCATACTTGGTGTTGTTATAATAGAACTCCGGCATTTTGTTCGGGTACTTGATAAAGTAATCGAACAGGTTTCTGAGAAGCTGCATTGCTTTGACTTCTTCTTTTTTGGCTTTAGGGTTATAATATACCCGTTCAAAAAGGAATGTTCTCAGGCGCTTTGTTGCGTCTCCGACCTCGTCTGTCATTTTGATCTCGTTGAGATCTCGGCTTCCCTCAATAACAGATGACACCATACGGTTTATTCTTTCGCTGTGGCTCTCTCCGAGAATATCACGAATGTCTGCGGGGATATCATTCGGAGTAATTATTCCGGCTCTGAACGAGTCGTCGATATCGTGATTTATATACGCTATTCTGTCAGCATATTTGATAATTACGCCCTCAAGAGTTGAAGCGAGATGTTCTCCCGTATGATTAACAATAGCATCACGGACTTCCCAGGTGAGATTAAGTCCTGCACCGTTTTTCTCAAGCTTTTCCACAACACGCAGGCTCTGCTTATAATGAGTAAAATCTGCGGAGTAGCACATCTGCATAACCGTCTCACCTGCATGACCAAACGGTGTATGACCGAGATCGTGTCCGAGTGCTGCAGCTTCGCAAAGGTCTTCGTTAAGCATAAGGGCACGCGCAATGATCCTTGCGATCTGTGTTACCTCAAGGGTATGTGTAAGTCTTGTTCTGTAGTGCTCGTCCGATGGGAAGAGATACACCTGTGTTTTGTGCATCAAACGTCTGAACGATTTTGAATGGAGAATTCTGTCTCGGTCTCGCTGAAATTCAGTACGGTTTACACATTCGGGGATGGGGTTATCTCGTCCCCTTGTGTTCTCGCAAAGAAATGCTTTCGGGGAAAGTGTTGATCTCTCACGTTCATAGAACATTTCACGTAAGGTTTTCGGGACATCAGTCATATTTGTATATCCTCAAAAAATGAAAATAATTATCTGATATTAATACATATCGTCAAAAAAGAAATTATGCATATATAATATACGCAAAAAATCTCTTTTTTACTTTTTTATTAAGTTTTATTCTTCAGTAAATATTAGATACGCGATGCCCTTTCTTCATATCCGATAAGCTTTACCTCGCCTTTTCCGTACGAGATCTCAGACACGGTCTTGGTGATCTCATCCACACGAGCCTTTTCGATTGCGGAAATCACGGTCACGTTTGTTCCGAAATCACAGTGATCTTCGCTCGCACCGATTTTTGCAAGAGCTACGGTCAGCTTCTGATAATCCGAGTAAGACACAACGATCTCCATTACCGCGTAATCCTCAAACACGGCAAGTCCTGCCGCATCTACTGCAAGCTTTGCTGCGGCTGAATATGCACGGACAAGACCACCCGCTCCGAGAAGTATACCTCCGAAATATCTGGTCACGACTACGCACAAGTCTGTCGCGCCTGACATTTTCACAACATTCAGAACAGGCATTCCCGCAGTTCCCTGCGGTTCTCCGTCATCAGAATACCTTGCAACAGTACCGCCGGCGAGAAGGTAAGCATACACGTTATGAGTTGCGTCGTGATATTCGCGTTTCTTCGCCTCGATGAACGCTCGAGCCTCTTCCTCGGAATTCACCGGAGAAGCGTGTCCGATGAAAAGCGACTTTCTCTCTTCCATTTCACAGGAGACAGTACTCGCAAGAGTTATTCTCTTTTTGGGTTCATCAGGCTGTGTTGTTTTTACATTCTTTTTCATTATATATTATTCTTCTTCGACTATATATTTTTTGATTCTCGCGTACAGCTTATCGTCGACAACGCATTTGCAAAAAATCCCATCTTCTCTGTAGTCCATCTCAACGTCGTCTGCGTCCTTGTATATGATACCCGTAACAGCGCCGTCCTCAACCGGAATCATAAGAGATACACGATGCTTTCCAAATGCAGCCATTTTTTCTATCTTTTCGATTAGTGTATCACATCCTGCGCCCGTTTTGGCGGATATAAACACAACCTCCGTATTTGTACCTGCAGCAAGCGTTTTCATGTGTATGAGAGCATCACGGTCTGTGCAGGCATCGCATTTATTGAATACATATATTGTAGGCTTACCGCCTGCACCAAGTTCTTCGAGAAGATTTGTTGTAACCTCTGTCTGACTGATAAACTCTGGATCTGACGAGTCTATAACGATGAGAAGGATATCGGAATACACTGCTTCATCGAGAGTAGATTTAAATGCTTTTATAAGATGATGCGGGAGATTTCTGATAAATCCAACCGTATCGGTTAAAAGAAGCTTTGTATCATTCGGTGTTGTAAACTGTCTCGTTGTCGGGTCAAGTGTTGCGAAAAGCTTATTCTCGGCAAGTATTCCTGCGCCTGTGAGATAATTGAGGAGTGTACTTTTTCCTGCGTTAGTATATCCGACGATACCACACTTTGTTATACCTGATTTATCTCGTTGACGGCGCATTGTAAGACGGTTTTGTTCAACCTTGCGAAGCTCTTCCTCAAGCGCTGTGATCTTCTCCTTGACTCGTCTGCGGTCGATCTCAAGCTTTGTCTCACCCGGACCTCTTGCTCCAACCGATCCTGATGATGCAGTACCGCCCTGACGCGAGAGCTGTTTACCTCTGCCGACAAGACGAGGGGACGTATATCTGAGCTGTGCAAGCTCAACCTGAAGGCGTCCTTCGCTTGTTCTTGCGTGGTCCGCAAATATATCCAGTATGAGCATGCTTCTGTCAATTACAGATACTTCTGCCTCTATATCGTCTTCTATAGATTTGATCTGAGATGGGGAGAGCTCGCAGTCAAACACAACAAGCTCTGCTCCAAGGTTAGAGCAAAGCTCTGAGAGCTCTTCAATTTTTCCTTTACCGAGAACTGTACGAACGTCAGGTGTCTCTCTGCATTGTGTAAGAATACCAACGCAATCACATTCAGCAGTCTCGGCAAGTCGTTCGAGTTCACCGATGGAGATTTTACACTCTTCCTCAGTCCCCTGTTTATATATCGAGCAAAGTATTACTTTTGTTTTTTCAATGTTATTCAAGTGTTTATCCATAGAATTTCTCCAATCTTTTTGGTTTTTCCGATAAAAGAAAAAGCCGGACAGGATCATCAAAGCCGCAGCTTCACGTATCCTGCCCGACGACTTTTCTCGGACAATAATTACCGGTGAGAGAAAATTATTTACCTCTCTGTTCGAGACGCTTCTTGAACTTGTCAACACGTCCGCCGGCATCAACAAACTTCTGCTTTCCGGTGAAGAAAGGATGGCACTTAGAGCAGATATCAACTCTGAGTTCACCGTTAGCATCGCCCTTTGTAGAACGAGTAGTTACAGTTTCGCCGCATGCGCAACGGATAGTAACTTCCTTGTATTCGGGATGGATCTCTGTTTTCATTATTTTCACCTCTTCCACAGATATTCACACAAACTGTATTATACCATAGTTCTTTTATTTTTGCAATAGTTTTCTGATATTTTTTTTGCCAATAAATGAATTTTTTTATATTTTTATCTGCTTATTCTTCACAAAAAGTGATAATACCACTTGCAGACGGTGAATTTTTCATACTCTCTTTGCAATTTGCTTTCTTAGTCTTACGATAATCCGTTTTTCAAGACGAGAAATATATGATTGAGATATTCCCATTTTATCTGCTACCTCTTTCTGTGTCAGCTCCTTCCCGCCGCGCAGCCCGTACCTTAACTCAATGATCTCCCTCTCCCTATCGTCAAGTGCAGCGACCGCATCCCTTACTGTTTTTTCGTCTTCGCTTTTTTCAAGCTCTTGTCCTACAGGTCCCTCGCCGGAATCGAGAACATCCGATAGCAGAAGCTCATTTCCGTCCCAATCTGTATTGAGCGGCTCATCTATAGACACGTCCCCTTTATGAGATGCATTTTTTCTGATATACATAAGTATTTCATTCTCAATGCACCTTGAAGCATATGTAGCGAGCTTTATTCCTTTATCGGATTTATATGTATTTATTCCTTTGATAAGTCCGATCGTACCGATTGATATCAGATCTTCTATTCCAGTTCCGCATCCCTCAAATTTTTTTGCGATATATACTACCAATCGAAGATTATGGCGTATCAGGATATCCGAATAAGATTTATCTGTTTCAAATTTTGAGATAACATCCGCTTCCTCCTTGGGTGATAACGGCGGCGGCAAAACCTCAGCACCATTGATGTAATATGTCTCGCCTTCACCGCAAAAAGCGAGCATCATTCGTCCAACTACAGTACGGAAATCACTGAGCGCGTTTAATATTGATGAATATATCAGCATATATGTACCTCGTTTTATCTGATCTTACATTATAATTATTTTCTGCATAGCACATCCGGAACCACTGCATCATACCCCGAAAAATCTCTATGTTTTATATCCGCTGCAATAACGGCAGATACGGAGTGATTATCTATTACTACCTCATCCGGTATAAATCCACGCATTACAGTATGCCCTCCTATTCCGTCAACTGGAACAAAACGCAGCTTGAGCGGTGTATCGTCACACAGCAGCAGCGATCCAATATTGTCAAGAGCTTTTATTGACACAATAATTACAGGAAGTGATGAGAATGGCTCTCGCGCAGCATTTCCGCTGTCGCACAGACCTGTGATAATAACTGTCATTCCCTCAGCTTTAATTGAAACCGATACAGATTTCTTTGAACGTGCCGATGAGAATAGTCTTACAACAGTTAGTGAGATCAGCACACACGCGAGAAACACAGGAGAAAAGTCCTGACCGTAATCGATGTATACAGGATCTCCAAGTGAGAGAAGAGATGTCATAAGACCACCGAGCAGGACTCCTGCCCCCCAAACTATCACGCTGTCACGGACAAGCCGCATCTTTGATCGGTACTTTCCGAAGGCTATTCTTGTCATAATGAATGTGAGGATGAGTCCTGTCCCCGTGGTAATTAGGTTCGAATTTACCTGAATCAAGGTAAATATTGTTGCAAATGCAGCACCTATAACAGAGGAAATGCTCAGTCTGAGTTTCCCGGATGGTCTACTCAAAATACGGGATGTAAGATACAGCGTTAAAAAATCCATTGAAAAATTAACAAGAAAAAGTATATCGGCGTATACGGTCATATCTTCCCCCTTAATTTATTAATATTATATACTGATCCACATATCAAATTATGTCAGATAAATGGGACGAAAAAAATTTCCCGAAATCAACATCGGGAAATTAAAACAAAATATTCAAAAAAATTCAAAAAAGGTATTGACAATTCAGCACGGTGGTGATATAATATAAAAGCTGTCGGGAAACAGACAGCAACAAGTTAGTTTCTATCTGGGTGTGGCGCAGTTGGGAGCGCGCTACCTTGGGGTGGTAGAGGCCGCAAGTTCAAGTCTTGTCACTCAGACCAAAATCGGAGGTTCAATCGAACCTCCGATTTTCTTTTATTTTCTCGCTAAATCTCTTGAAAACTCGTGTTTTCATGATATAAAGAATGGGCTTGTTCTTCCCTGCTTCGCGGGTTGAACAAGCCCATTTTTCGCACTTGACCACATGTTTGACCACTTGGGAAGAAAAATGATATAAAACAGCAGATATACCAAACAAATATTCCTCTGTTTTGTATCCATTCATCCGTTTATGTGTACATGTAATATTACTCAATATAATGCGAAGCTAAATCAATGGTCTTGT